>NZ_VFOQ01000001.1:1300356-1625445 GCF_006716205.1 Oryzihumus leptocrescens
CGATGATCCGCATGTTCGCCTGGTGCGGGATGAACGCGTCGAGGTCGTCGGCGCTGACGCCGGCCTTGTCCAGCGCCGCCTGGGCCACCGGGGCCATCGACCAGACCGCCCAGCGGAAGACCGACTGCCCGGCCATGCCGATGGCGGGCCAGTCGACGTCGTGGTCGCGCACGCTGGTCCACGGGTCGCGCTGGGAGATGGTCTCCCACTGGGCGCCGTCGGAGCCCCAGACGGTGGGGCCGATGCCGGGGAAGTCCGACGGTCCGACGACCGCGGCGCCGGCGCCGTCACCGAAGATGAACGCGGTGCCGCGGTCGTGCTTGTCGGTGAAGTCGGACAGCTTCTCCACGCCGACGACCAGGACGTACTCGGCGCTGCCGCCGCGGACCATGTCGTTGGCCAGGGAGATGCCGTGGCAGTAGCCGGCGCAGGCCGCTGAGATGTCGAACGCCGCCGCGGGGGTGGCGCCGAGCCGGTCGGCGAGGATGGGGGCCGCTGCCGGGGTCTGGTAGGGGTGCGTGACGGTCGCGAGGATCACCGCCCCGACCTGCGAGGGGTTGATCCCCGCCGCGGCCAGCGCCTTGCGGGCGGCCTGCTCGGCCATGTCGACCACCGACTCCTCGGGGGCGGCCCAGCGCCGGGAGACGATGCCGGAGCGCTCCCGGATCCACTCGTCGGAGGAGTCGATCCAGGTGCAGACCTCCTCGTTGGTGACCACGCGCTCGGGGCGGTAGCCGCCGACGCCCCAGATGCGGGCGTGCTTGGCGCCGGCGGGCGGGTTCAGCGTCCCGCGGTGGGTGGGCTGGGTCATCTCGGTCATCTCCGGGTCGCTCAGGCTTCGGTGGGGTGCAGACGCAGCAGCGGCTGACCGGGGGAGACGGGGTCGCCGTCCTCCACGAGCCACTCGATGACCCGTCCGCCGTGAGGTGCGGTGACGGAGTAGCTGTCGCGCAGAGTGTTGACCGTGGCGACGACGGACCCGGCGGGCACGGTGGTGCCGGCCTCGGTGACGGTGTAGGTGACGGTGCCCTTGGCCGGGGCGATGACCAGGCGCCAGGTGGGGTTGTCGGCCACCTCGCTGGGCTGGGCGTGCTCGCGGACCATCCGGTGGGCGGCCTCGAGGTCGTCCGGCGTCTTCAGCGCCAGCACCTCGACCCCCGGCAGCCCGCGCTTGGCCAGGTTGGCCAGCGTGCCGGCCGGCGGGATCTCGATCAGGCCGGTCACGCCGATGTCCTTGAACGTCTCCATGCACAGGTCCCAGCGCACCGGGTTGCTCACCTGGCTGACGAGGCGCTTGAGCACCTGGCGGCCGTCGTGGACCACGGCGCCGGCGGCGTTGGAGACCAGGCGGGTGCGCGGGTCGTGCGTGGAGATCGCGCGGGCGTAGCCGGCGAGCACGTCGACCGCGGGGGCCATGTGGTGGGTGTGGAACGCGCCGGCGACCTGCAGCGGGATGACCCGGGCCTTGGCCGGCGGGTCGGCCTTGAGCGCCTCGAGCTGCTCGAGGGTGCCGGCGGCGACGAGCTGGCCGCCGCCGTTGTTGTTGGCCGCGGTGAGGCCGTGGCGCTCCAGGGTCGCGGCCACGTCCTCGGGGTCGCCGCCCAGGACGGCGCTCATGCCGGTCGGGGTGACGGCGCTGGCGGCGGCCATGGCCCGGCCGCGCTCGCGCACGAACACCATGGCCTGCTCGGCGGTCATGACGCCGGCGGCGGCCGCGGCGGTGATCTCACCGACCGAGTGACCGGCACCGGCGGCGACGGCGCGGTGCCCGTCGGCGGGGTGCTCGAAGAGTGCCAGCAGCGAGATCAGGCCGGCGCCGACGATGAGCGGCTGCGCGACCGCGGTGTCCTTGATGGTCTCGGCGTCGGACTCGGTGCCGTGCGCGACCAGGTCCATGCCGGCGACGGCCGAGAGCCAGGCCATGCGGTCACGGAAGCCGGGCAGCTCGAGCCAGGGCGCGAGGAAACCGGGGGTCTGGGAGCCCTGTCCAGGGCAGACGATGACGAGCACGGCTCCAGCCTTGCCGCTGCCTCCGGGGGAGGCCGTGACCGAACGCCACGAAGTAACCGGGCGTGTTTTGGAGGGTTCCTACAATGCTTCGAGCTCTGTGCCGGTGGGGTTGCTGTCCGGTGACGGGGGCATGACCGGCTCCTGACCTGGCACGCCGCGGCGCCAGGGACGCTGGGCCGGCTCGGCCAGTCGGCCCACCGCCAGCGCCATGCGCACCACGTGGGCCTCTCGGGGCTGGGCCAGGTCGTAGCCCGTGACGGTGGCGATCCGGCCCAGCCGGTAGCGGACGGTGTTGGGGTGCACGAACAGCACCCGCGCCGTGGCCTCGAGCCCGCCCCCGCCCTCGAGGTAGACCGCGGCGGTCTCGAACAGCGCAGCGCCGCTGGCGGCCAGCGGCCGGTAGACCTGGTCCACCAGCATCCGGCGTGCGGGGGCGTCGCCGGCCAGCACCCGCTCGGGCAGCAGGTCGTCGGCGAGCACCGGGCGCGGTGCCTCCGGCCAGGCGCGCGCCGCCCCCAGGCCGGACAGCGCCGCGCGGGCCGAGCGTCCGGCGGCGAACAGGTGCGGCACCGATGGCCCGACCACGATCGGTCCGTCCGCGAAGTGACCGCCGAGCGCGCGGGCCACCGCCAGCGGGTCCTCCACCCCGCCGAGGATCGCCACGAGGCGCCGGCCCTGCACTGCGGCGAGGCACTCCACGCCGAGGCGCCGCGCGGCCCGGCGCAACCCGTCGACCACCCCTGCGGTGTCACCGGAGGGGGTCGCCCCGGCCACGACCGCCACATGGCTGACCGAGCCCCAGCCCAGGGCCGCGGCCCGGGACTGCATCGAGTCGTCCGCCTCGCCACGCAGGACGGCGTCGACCACGAGCGACTCCAGCCGGGCGTCCCACGCACCGCGCGCCTCCGCCGCCTCGGCGTAGACCTGGGCCGCGGCGAACGCGATCTCGCGGGAGTAGCGCAGTACCGCCTCGCGCAGGGCCTGCTCCTCGCCCGGGGCGGCCAGGTCGGCCACGTCGTCCTCGACGACGTCGACCACGGCGCGGACGAGGTCCAGGGTCTGCCCCAGGCTGATCGAGCGGGTCAGCTCCCGCGGGGCGGTGCCGAACACGTCGGCGGTGATGTGCGGCTGGGCCGAGGGGTCCCGGCACCAGGCGATGAACGCGGCGATACCGGCCTGGGCGACCAGCCCCACCCACGAGCGGTCCTCGGCGGACAGCGCGCGGTACCAGTCGAGGTTGGCCTCCATCCGCTTGATCGCGCCGGTGGACAGTGCCCCTGCGCTGCGCTCCACGCGACGCCGGGTCGCGGCGCTCATCCGACTGCCCTTGGTGGCCATGCCACCAGCCTATTTGTATGCCGTGCACAAGGGGCAGAGGTCCCCGTCGCCGCGGGTGGCGGCCTCCGGGGCGCCCGGCTGCCCGCCCGAGCACCCGCCGGCCTCCTACGAGCTGGCCGCGCGGATGGGCGCGGACTGCGGGACCAACGGCGCGTCGGTGCTGCGGATCCCCGGGCCTACCGTGGCGTTGGGAGTAAGGAGGCCGCGATGCTGGACGAGGCCACCCTGCTGGCAGAGCTGCACAGGCACTGGGGGTTCGCCGGCACGGACCAGGACATCACCCACGAGATCTACCACGACGACGCCGTGCTCGAGTTCCCCCAGTCGGGGGAGCGGTTCGAGGGGGTGGAGAACTTCAAGGTGTGGCGCGAGCAGTTGCCGTACGGGGTGCAGTTCCACATCCGCAGGATCGTCCACCGCGACGACCTCGTGGTCGTGGAGAACCTCATCAGCTACGACGGCGCGCCGTGGCAGTTCGTCGTCAACATCATGGAGTTCCGTGGCGACAGGGTCGCCCGCGAGCGGATCTACATCATGGACGGCTGGGAGCCGGCCTCGTGGCGCAGCCCCTGGCGTGCGCAGACGCCGGCCGATGCACCCTTCCCCGCGCCGTGACTGATGCCGACGGTGTCCGTCGAGGCGACCTCAGCTCGGCAGGCGACCGGTCGGCGTACCGGCTGCGACGCCGGAGGGCGGCAGCGAGCGTGGCGCTCGCTGCCGCCCTCCGGGGTGTCCGGGCCGGTATGCCGTCCGGTCAGGCGTCTCCGCCGGCGTTGCCGGAGGTGCCGGCCGTGATGTCGAGAAGGCGGTAGCGCTCGGCCGCCTCCCGCGCCACGGAGGCGTCGACCTCGCCGCGCCGGGCCAGCATCTGCAGGGTCCGCACCGCGAGGGACGGCCCGTCGATGTGGAAGTAGCGCCGCGCCGCCGGGCGGGTGTCGGAGAAGCCGAACCCGTCGGCGCCGAGGGAGGCGAAGTCACCCGGCACCCACTGCGCGATCTGGTCCTGCACGGCGCGCATGTAGTCGGACACGGCGATGACCGGGCCGGGCGCGTCCTGCAGGCGCTGCGTCACGTAGGGCACGCGCTGCTCGGCCTCGGGGTGCAGGAACGACTGCTCGTCGGCGGCCATGCCGTCGCGACGCAGCTCGCTCCACGAGGTCACCGACCAGACGTCGGCCACGACGCCCCAGTCGTTGCGCAGCAGCTCCTGGGCCTCCAGGGCCCACGGCACACCCACGCCGGAGGCGAGCAGCTGGGCCCGCGGACCCTGCTCGGCGCCCTCGGCGTTGCCGGGCTTGAGGAGGTACATGCCCTTGAGGATGCCCTCGGTGTCGACGTCCTCCGGCTCGGCCGGCTGCACGTAGGGCTCGTTGTAGACCGTGACGTAGTAGATGACGTCCTCGGGGGTGTCGCCGTACATGCGCCGCAGGCCGTCCTCGACGATCGTGGCGATCTCGTAGGCGTAGGCCGGGTCGTAGGAGACGACCGCCGGGTTGGTCGAGGCGATCAGCGGGCTGTGCCCGTCAGCGTGCTGCAGGCCCTCACCGGTGAGGGTGGTGCGGCCGGCGGTGGCGCCGATGAGGAAGCCGCGGGCCATCTGGTCGGCCGCCGCCCAGATCGAGTCGGCGGTCCGCTGGAAGCCGAACATCGAGTAGAAGACGTAGACCGGGACCATCGGCTCGCCGTGGGTGGCGTAGGCCGACCCCGCCGCGGTGAACGCCGCCACCGAGCCGCCCTCGTTGATGCCCACGTGCAGGATCTGGCCCTGCGGGGACTCCTTGTAGGCCAGCATCAGGTCGGCGTCGACCGAGGTGTAGTTCTGCCCGTGCGGGTTGTAGATCTTGGCCGTCGGGAAGAACGAGTCCATGCCGAAGGTGCGCGCCTCGTCGGGGATGATCGGCACCACGCGGCGGCCGAACTCCTTGTCGCGCATGAGCTCCTTGAGCAGGCGGACGAACGCCATCGTCGTGGCGATCTGCTGCTTGCCCGAGCCCTTCTTCACCGCCTCGTAGGCGGTGTGCTCCGGCAGCTTGAGCGCCTTGGGCTGCACCCGGCGGGTGGGGATGCCACCGCCGAGCTTCTGGCGGCGCTCGCGCAGGTACTGGATCGTCGGGTCGTCCTCGCCGGGGTGGTAGTACGGCGGGAGGTAGGGGTTGGCCTCGAGCTGCTCGTCGCTGATCGGGATGCGCAGGCTGTCGCGCAGGCCCTTGAGGTCGTCGAGGGTCAGCTTCTTCATCTGGTGCGTGGCGTTGCGGCCCGCGAAGTGCGTGCCCAGGCCGTAGCCCTTGATGGTCTTGGCCAGGATGACCGTCGGCTGGCCGTTGTGCTCCATGGCCGCCTTGTAGGCCGCGTAGACCTTGCGGTAGTCGTGGCCGCCGCGCTTGAGGTTCCAGATGTCCTGGTCGGTCATCCCGTCGACCATCGCGCGGGTGCGCGGGTCGCGGCCGAAGAAGTGCTCGCGGATGAACGCCCCGTCGTTGGCCCGGTAGGTCTGGTAGTCACCGTCGGGGGTGGTGTTCATCAGGTGCACGAGGGCGCCGTCGCGGTCGGCCGCCAGCAGCGGGTCCCACTCGCGGCCCCAGACGACCTTGATGACGTTCCAGCCGGCGCCGCGGAAGAACGCCTCGAGCTCCTGGATGATCTTGCCGTTGCCGCGGACCGGGCCGTCGAGGCGCTGCAGGTTGCAGTTGATGACGAAGGTGAGGTTGTCCAGCTCCTCGCCGGCCGCGACCTGGAGCAGGCCGCGCGACTCGGGCTCGTCCATCTCGCCGTCGCCGAGGAACGCCCAGACGTGCTGCTGGCTGGTGTCCTTGATGCCGCGGTTGTGCAGGTACTTGTTGAACTGCGCCTGGTAGATCGCGTTCATCGGGCCCAGGCCCATGGACACCGTGGGGAACTCCCAGAAGTCCGGCATGAGGCGCGGGTGCGGGTAGGACGGCAGCGCCACCGGCTTGCCGTCGACGAGGTGGGAGTGCTCCTGGCGGAAGCCGTCGAGCTGCTCCTCGGAGAGCCGGCCCTCGAGGAAGGCGCGGGCGTAGATGCCGGGGGAGCCGTGGCCCTGGATGAAGACCTGGTCGCCGCCACCCTCGTGGTCCTTGCCGCGGAAGAAGTGGTTGAAGCCCACCTCGTAGAGCGTCGCGGCCGAGGCGTAGGTCGAGATGTGGCCGCCGACGCCGATGTCGGGGCGCTGCGCGCGGTGCACCATGACCGCCGCGTTCCAGCGCAGGAACGCGCGGTAGCGGCGCTCCACCTCCTCGTCACCGGGGAACCACGGCTCGGCCTCGGGGGCGATCGTGTTGATGTAGTCGGTCGCCGTCAGCGACGGGACACCGATCTGGCGCTCACGCGCCCGCTCGAGGAGCTTGAGCATGACGTAGCGCGCACGGGTCCGCCCGCTCTCGTCGATCACCCCGTCCAGCGACTCGAGCCACTCCTGCGTCTCCTCGGGGTCGATGTCCGGGAGCTGACTGGGGATGCCGTTCAGGATCGGTCCGGCTTCCTCGCGTGCCACCACGCCTTGTCCTTTCTCGCACTGTCCGTCACTGGCGACGGTGACCCCGTCGGGGCCGCGCGCGGCCCTCAGTGACACCCCATCCTCCACCCGAACGCGGGCTTGGTCACATTCGGGTCCGAGACCTTGACACCTACCCGGCAGTAAGGCCCAGCCGCTCCGCCCCGGCGTAGACCGTCATCCGGGGGTCGCGCACGAAGCCGACCAGCGTCATCCCGGTCTCGGTGGCCAGCTCGACGGCCAGGCTCGAGGGCGCCGAGACGGCCGCCAGGACCGGCACCCCGGCCATGAGCGCCTTCTGGGTCAGCTCGAAGCTGGCCCGGCCGCTGACGGCCAGCACGTGCCCGGCCAGTGGCAACAGCCCCTCGCGCGCGGCCCACCCGAGCACCTTGTCGACGGCGTTGTGCCGGCCCACGTCCTCGCGCACCGCGAGCAGCTCGCCCTCCCCGGTGAACAGCCCCGCTGCGTGCAGCCCGCCGGTGCGGTCGAACACCTTCTGCTGCGCGCGCAGCGCGGCGGGCAGGCCGGCCACGACGTCGGGGGAGAGGCGCAGCGGGTCCTGCGCCACGGCATACCGGCTCCTGGTGGTGATCGCGTCGATGCTGGCCTTGCCGCAGATGCCGCAGGAGCTGGTCGTGTAGAAGTCACGGGCCGCGCTGGCCGGCGGCGGCTGCACGCCCTCGGCCAGGGTCACGTCGACCACGTTGTAGGTCGGGCGCCCGTCCTCGCCCTCGTCGAGGCAGTGCATGAGGTGGCGCACGTCGGAGGCCGCGTCGATGAGCCCTTCGGTGAGCAGGAAGCCGATCGCGAGGTCGAAGTCGTCGCCGGGCGTGCGCATCGTCACCGCCAGCGAGGTGCCGCCGACCCGGACCTCCAGCGGCTCCTCGACCGCGACCGTGTCGGGGCGGGCGACCACGCGCGGCCCCTCCGGGTCGCCGAGGTCGATGCGGTGGGCCGGGGTGCGGCGGGTGACACGTCCCATGCGCCGACTGTATGCCGCGCCGTTCGGCATGCGGTCCACCCCGTCCCGGCGTACCGTCCGGCCCACGGGGCAAGGGGAGGTCTGACCATGTCGGTGCTCGATCGGGAGCGCAGCGTCGCGCGCCCAGGCTTCAGCCGCTGGCTCATCCCGCCGGCGGCGCTCGCGGTCCACCTGTCCATCGGTCAGGTCTACGCGTTCAGCGTCTTCAAGACTTCGCTGGTGGCGCACTTCGGCACCGGGCAGACACCGGTGGCGGCGATCTTCTCCATCGCCATCGTCATGCTCGGGCTGTCGGCGGCCTTCGGCGGGACGTGGGTGGAACGGCACGGGCCGCGGGCGGCCATGGTCGTGGCAGCGCTGTGCTGGAGCGCCGGGTTCCTCGTCGGGTCCCTCGGCATCGCCACCAGCCAGCTGTGGCTGCTCTACCTCGGCTACGGCGTCATCGGCGGGATCGGGCTGGGCATCGGCTACATCTCGCCCGTCTCGACCCTGATCAAGTGGTTCCCCGACCGGCCGGGTCTGGCCACCGGCATGGCGATCATGGGCTTCGGCGGCGGCGCGCTGATCGCCTCGCCGCTGTCCAACGCGCTGCTCGGGCACTTCGACGCGGGCTTCGACCCGACCGCCAAGGACGCGGTGGCCGACGGGCACGCCCTCGCCATGACGTTCCTCGTCCTCGGGGTGGCCTACCTGGTGCTCATGCTCTTCGGCGCCGCGCTGGTGAGGGTGCCACCGGGCAGCGGCCACGCCGACGCGGGCGCGGTGCACGTGCCCGGCCACCGCGGTGCCCAGGTGCGGGCGGCGCAGGCGATCCGGACGCCGCAGTTCTGGCTGGTGTGGGTGGTGCTGTTCTGCAACGTCACCGCCGGCATCGGCATCCTCGAGCAGGCCGCCCCGATGATCCAGGACTTCTTCCGCTCCGGCGGCACCTCCTCGGTGACCGCGGCCGCCGCCGGCGGGTTCGTCGGGCTGCTCAGCCTGGCCAACATGGCGGGGCGGTTCGTGTGGTCCTCCACCTCCGACTGGACCGGGCGCCGGCGGATCTACGTGGTCTACCTCGGTGTCGGCATCGTGATGTACCTCCTGCTGGCCACGCTCGGCACCTCCTCGACGGCGCTGTTCGTCGGCCTGGCGGCGGTCATCATCTCCTTCTACGGCGGCGGTTTCGCCACCGTGCCGGCCTACCTCAAGGACCTGTTCGGCACCCTCGAGGTGGGTGCGGTGCACGGCCGGCTGCTCACCGCCTGGTCGGCCGCGGGCGTCGCCGGACCGGTCATCGTCAACGGCATCCTCGACGCGTCGGGCAAGCCGGGCACCCTGAGCGCCGGCGCCTACCGCCCGGCCCTGTTCGTCATGGTGGGCGTGCTGGCCGTCGGCTTCGTGGCCAACCTGCTGGTCCGCGACGTGGACCGGCGCCACTTCGACGAGTCCGTGGCCGGCGAGGCCGGCACCCTGGAGGAGGTCAGCGCATGAGCATCGACTCACAGGCCCACCGGGCCACCCACGAGCCGGACCCGGGCACCCCGGTCGCCGCCGTCGTCGGCGCCTGGCTGGTCGTGGCCACCCCGCTGGCCTACGGGCTGTGGCAGACCCTGGTCAAGGCCGCCAAGCTCTTCACCGGCTGAGGAACTGCCGACCCCGTGTGCCTCGTCAGAGAGGTATGACCTCTCTCCGGATGCGCCCCCTGTGGAAGTGGCGACTGGTCGGGGCCTGGGGAGTGCTGGTCCTCGTCCTGGCGGCCTGCGGCAGCGCCGGCACGACCGGTGCGCCCTCCGGCTCCTCCTCCGGCGCGACCACGCCGTTCACGCCCTCCACGTCCACCAGCTCACCGTCAGCCGGCCGGGAGACGACGATGACCGGACAGGTCATCGAGGGCGTCAAACCCGGCTGCGTGATCCTCCAGGTGCCCGACCGGCGCTACGCGCTCACCGGCGACCCCGCCCGGGGCCTCGCGGTGGGGACGCGGGTCCGCGTGCGCGGAACCGTGCGTCCGGACCTCGTGAGCCCGTGCGGGAGCACGACGTTCGTGGTCACCGCGGTGACCCACGTCTGAGTCCCTGACCCGTGGTCGGTCTGGCCCGGTCAGCGGTCGAGGCTCAGTGCTGGAGGCTCAAGGCTTCCCGCCCTTGGAGAGCGCCGCGAGGAAGCTCCAGCCGTTGGGGCTGCCCAGCCCGGTGACGTCGTCGTAGCCCGGCCGGGTGTAGATCGTCCCGGTCTGGTTGAACGTGCGCAGGCTGGTCACCGTGCCGCCGGAGGCGTCGAAGCCGTTGGTGAAGTCGACCCGGACGACGCCGTCCGTGACCGCCCGGCCGTGGTCGACGTCGCGGAACGCCGAGGACGCGCCGACCCGGTACAGCTTGGGGTTGAGTAAGCCGAGCGGGCGGCCGCGCAGCTGGTCGGCCAGGGCGGCGATCCCGGCGAACAGGGGGCTGGACAGGCTGGTCCCGCCCAGGCGGTACTCGTCATAGCGGATCGACCCGTCGGGGAAGCTCTGGCTCTGCCCGACCAGCATGCCGGTGTTGGGGTCGCCCACGAGGGCCAGGTCGGGGACCGCACGGTGCGGGCCCTGGCCGAAGAAGTCGCTGATCGACGTGGGCACGAGCTTGCGCTGGTATCCCGGCTGGCGGAACAGCTGGCTGGTCCCGCCACCTCCGCCGTACAGGAAGGCCGGCGCGGAGGGTGACCAGGCGCCGCTCGTGAGGACCGACTTCCCGGTGCCCCAGCCCTGCTCGAAGCCGTACCCGTTGGTCGAGGTGACCGCCAGGGAGGTGCCGCCGACGGCTGTGACGAACGGGTCGGAGGCCTCGTAGTCGACCTGACGGCTGCCGGTGTTGGCGACCTCGTCACCGTTGTCGCCGGAGGAGAACAGCATGCTGATGCCCTGGCCGGCGGCCTGCACGAAGGTCTGGTGCTGCGCCGCGACGTCCGCCTTGCTCGGGGGCTCCCCGACCGAGCCGTAGGAGTTCGTCACCACGTCGGCGAGACCCTGGTCGACCACGAGGTTGACGGCCGCGTTGAGGTCCGTGGTGGCGCAGCTGGTGGCGCCGACGTACAGCACGTCGGACTTCGGGGCGCCCACGTGGACCGCCTCGATGTCGAGGGTCTCCTCGGCATACCAGCCGCTCGCCCCGCAGACGGCGATGTTGGTGAAGGTGCTGGAGACGAGCTGGTGCAGCTGCCCGCTCGCCCACGGGTGCGCGGGGTCGTGCCGCTGGGCGTAGGTCTGGGCGTCGGAGGCGACGAACTGCGAGGCGAAGGCGTCGACGACGGCGACGGTCACGCCGCTGCCGTCGGTGCCCTGGTCCACCGCACCCTGGACGCCGTAGGCGCCGCGCAGCTGGGGCGGGGTGTAGCCGCACGGGGCGTAGGTCAGCGGGTCCGCGAGGATCTGCGGGACCGAGGGGGCCGGCTTCTCGCCGTACCACGTCGAGCACGGCGGGGCGTTGTGGAACACCGGGTCCGGAGGTGGCAGCACCGTCGCCGGCCCGGCGCCGGCGGTGGCCGTCCGGTGCGTCTGCGGCCCCCCGACGTGGCGCGGGGTCATCAACGCGGAGGAGTCGAGGCCGCTGATCCCCAGCACCATGCCCGACAGGCCGGCCGGGACGGAGACCGGCGTCGCGTTCGCCGTCACCCGTGTGCCGGAGCGGTTGTAGTCGCGCAGGTCGGTCTCGAAGGCGCGGTCGACCTGGGCCGTGGTCCCGGTGAACGAGAGGAACCGGTGGTTGGCCGAGTCGTCGGTGACGGAGAACCCGCTGGAGCGCAGCCACCCGGTGACGGCGGCCACCGTCGACGGCGCGGGGGCGAAGCGCGCCCGCCACTGTGCCGCCGTGAGGTAGTGCCCATACTCCGGGCTGGCCGGGTCGGAGACCGCCATGGCCAGGGCGTCCGCCCCGGCCGGGTCGCGCAGGGGCAGCACGGCGCGGAACGTGTGCCGGGCCGTGGCGGGCGTCCGGCCCGCGGCCACCGCGTGCGAGGTCCACGCGGGTGCGTCCTCCACGGTGTGGCGCGAGCCGTTCGCCTGCGCCGGGCCGGGCACGGCGAGTGCCAGCGCAAGGCACGTGCCCGCGCCGAGCAGGCCTGACCGTCGGATCCTGAAGGTCATGAGCGGTCCCTCCCCACCATCGACCACGCCGAGCTGCCGGCGCAGTGGGAGCCTTGCGCATCCGGGAGGGATGCGCCTGAGGCGAACGACGGTGGTCGCCTGCGTCAGGATTCGTAGGCCGGGTGCGACATGACCCGCGAAGTCGACGAAACCCACCCCTCAGCTGGGCTGAGGGGTGGGCTTCGTCGACCTCGGCGGGAGGTGGGTTGTGCGCGGGTCGGGGGGCGCGACCCCCGGGTGGTCAGGCCTTCTCGAGGCGGATGACCAGGCTCTTGGCCACGGGCGTGTTGCTCTTCTCGGCCACGTGGTCGGTGGCCATGAGCACGTTCGTCTCGGGGTAGTACGCCGCCGCGCAGCCGGGCGCCGTCGGGTAGGCGATGACCCGGAACTGCTCGGCGCGCCGCTCGGTGCCGTCGTACTCGCTGACGATGGTGACCAGGTCGCCCTGGTGCAGCCCCATCCGGTGCAGGTCCGTCGGGTTGACCAGGACCACGCGCCGGCCGCCGTGCACGCCGCGGTAGCGGTCGTCGTGGCCGTAGACGGTGGTGTTGAACTGGTCGTGGCTGCGGATCGTCTGCAGCAGCAGCCGGCCCTCGGGCACCTCCAGCACCTGCACCGGGTTGACCACGAGCTGCGCGCGGCCGTCCTTCGTGTCGAACTCGCGGGAGTCCCGCGGCTTGTGCGGCAGCAGGAACCCGCCGGGCTCGCGGACCCGGGTGTTGAAGTCGTCGAACCCCTTGACCACGTCGGCGATCCGGTCACGGACCGCGTCGTTGTCCTCGGCGAAGGTCGCCCACGGGATCTGGCCCACGTCCGGCACCAGCTGGCGGGCCAGGTCGGCGACGATCCGCACCTCGCTGTGGCAGTGCTCCGACGGGGGCGTCAGCGAGCCGGCCGAGAGGTGGACCTGGCTCTGGGAGTCCTCGACGCTGACCGCCTGGAGCCCGCGCGGGGTCTCGTCGCGGTCGGTGCGTCCCAGTGCCGGCAGGATCAGCGCCTCGCGGCCGGTCACGGTGTGCGAGCGGTTGAGCTTGGTCGAGACGTGGACGGTCAGGTCGCACGCCGCCAGCCCCGCGTGGACCACCGGCGTGTCCGGCGTGGCCATGGCGAAGTTGCCGCCCATGCCGAAGAACACCCGCAGCGACTTCTCGCGCAGCCGGCGCACGACGCCGACCGCGTCGAGGCCGTGCTCCCGCGGCGGCACGAACGCGAACTCCTTGGCCAGCTTGTCGAGGAACTCCGGGGGCATCTGCTCCCAGATGCCCATGGTCCGGTCGCCCTGGACGTTGGAGTGGCCCCGCACCGGGCACGGCCCGGCGCCCGGCTTGCCGATGTTGCCCTGCAGCAGCAGGACGTTGGTGACCTCCTGGATGGTGGCCACCGCGTGCTGGTGCTGGGTCAGGCCCATCGCCCAGCAGATGACGGTGGCCCGGGAGGCCATGAACCGCTCGGCGAGGGACTCGATGTCCTCGCGCGCCAGGCCGGTCGCCCGCTCGGTCTGCTCCCAGTCGAGCGTGGCCAGGGACGCCTTGTAGGCGGCATACCCCGTCGTGCGTTCCTGCACGAAGTCGTGGTCGACGACCGAGCCGGGGTTGGCGTCCTCGGCCTGCAGCAGCAGGTGGGCGATGGCCCGGAACAGCGCGTGGTCGCCGCCGAGGCGGATCTGCAGGAAGTCGTCGGCCATGGCCGTGCCGGTCCCGAGGATGCCCTTGACGTTCTGCGGGTTGCGGAAGCGGATCAGCGCGGCCTCGGGCAGCGGGTTGACCGCCACGATGGTGGCGCCGTTCTTCTTGGCGTTCTCCAGGTGGGTCAGCATGCGCGGGGCGTTGGTGCCCGGGTTCTGCCCGCAGATGACGATCAGCTCGGCCTGCTCCAGGGAGTTGAGCGTCACGGCGCCCTTGCCGATCCCGATCTGCTCGGACATGGCGTGGCCGGAGGACTCGTGGCACATGTTCGAGCAGTCGGGCAGGTTGTTGGTGCCGTAGGCGCGCACCATGAGCTGGTACAGGAACGCCGCCTCGTTGCTGGTGCGGCCGCTGGTGTAGAACGCGGCGTCGTCGGGGGAGGGCAGCGCCCGCAGGTGGCGGGTGATGATCGCGTTCGCCTCGTCCCAGGAGACCGGCTCGTAGTGGGTGCCGCCCTCGGGCTTGTACATCGGCTCGGTCAGCCGGCCCTGCTGGCCCAGCCACCACTCGCTCTGGGCGTGCAGCGCCGCGATGGGGTGACGGGCGAAGAACGCCCGGTCGACCCGGCGGGTGGTCGCCTCCCAGGCGACGGCCTTGGCCCCGCTCTCGCAGAACTCCGCCGTGTGCCGGTCCTCCGGGTCGGGGTCCGGCCACGCGCACGACGGGCAGTCAAAACCTTTGTCCTGGTTGAGCTTGAGGAAGGTGCGCGCCGTGCGCGCAGCCCCCATCTGCTCCAGACCCTGCTTGAAGGAGCTGGCGATGGCCGGCACCCCCGTCGCCCAGGTCTTCGGTGGGTGGATCTGCGGCTGCGCCTCTGGATCGACCATGGCCTGACTGTATGCCGCGCCGTCGCCTCCCGCAGGGGGTCCCCACCTGACTCGCAGATGGTCCGACCTGACCAGATCGGGACGAACTGCTTGCATGTTTCTGCTTGACCTAGTGGACTACGCAGGACAGAACATCTCGGTTCGCCGCTCGGCGGGGGACGTCAACAAGGAGGACATGACGGTGGGTGCGACCGCGGAAGCGGCGGCCACGAACGGCTCGGTCGCAAAACTGGGGTTCGTCTCGGGGCAAGGAGTGCAGGAGTTCGGCTGGGACGAGGACGTCGACGACGAGCTGCGGCTCGCCATCGAGGCCGTCACCGGCGGCGAGCTCGAGGACGAGGAGTCGACCGACGTCGCCGACGCCGTCCTGCTGTGGTGGCGCGAGGAGGACGGGGACCTCGTCGACGCCCTGGTCGATGCGCTGACCAACCTGGCCGACCGGGGGTTCATCGTGCTGATGACCCCCAAGGCCGGGCGTGAGGGGCACGTCGACGCCAGCGACGTGGAGGAGGCCGCGCTCACGGCGGGGCTACACACCTCGGGGACCGTCAACGCCTGCGCCGACTGGGCCGGCACGCGACTGGTCGCCCCGAAGTCGGCGCGCCGCTGACGGCTGGCACACTGGGCGCCATGAGCCCCTCGGACGTGCACGCCTTCCCGGTCGTGTCGGTGCCCCCCGCTGTCGGCGAGAGCGCACCCGACTTCCACCTCAAGGACCAGCACGGCCAGGTCGTGTCGCTCCAGGACTTCCACGGCAGCAGGAACGTCGTGCTGGTCTTCTACCCGTTCGCGTTCTCCGGCATCTGCACCGGTGAGCTGTGCGAGATCCGCGACAACATCGCGGCCTTCCAGAACGAGCACGTCCAGGTCCTGGCCGTGTCCGTGGACCACATGTTCACGCAGCGGGCGTGGGCGGAGTCCCAGGGCTACGAGTTCCCGGTCCTGTCCGACTACTGGCCGCACGGCGAGGTCGCCCGGGCCTACGGCGTGTTCGAGGAGCAGGGGGGCTTCGCGGTGCGCGGGACCTTCCTCATCGACACCGACGGCATCGTGCGCTGGAGCCTGGTCAACAAGGTCGGCGAGGCGCGCGACTTCAGCGGCTACCACGCCGCACTCAAGACCCTGGTCCAGGCCTAGCGCCGGACCGGGTGGGGCCTGTAGCTCAGTTGGTAGAGCACCGCGTTTACACCGCGGGTGTCGTCGGTTCGAGACCGGCCGGGCCCACATGCAGGAGCTGACCCTCGCCGAGGTCGTCCACGCCCTCGACGGGCTCTACCCGCCGTCCACCGCGGCCTCGTGGGACCGCGTCGGCCTGGTGACCGGGGACCCCGAGCAGCCGGTGCGGCGCATCCACCTTGCGGTCGACCCGACGCTGGCGGTGGTCCAGGAGGCGCGGGACGCCGGCGCCGACCTGCTGGTCACGCACCACCCGCTGCTGCTGCGCGGGGTGCACAGCGTCGCCACCACCACCGCCAAGGGTGCGACCGTCACGGCCCTGGTCGTCGGTGACGTCGCGCTCTACGTCGCGCACACCAACGCCGACGTCGCCACCCCCGGGGTCTGCGACGCCCTCGCGACCGCGATCGGCCTGCACGACCTCACCCCGCTGGCGCAGGTCGAGGGCCAGGCCCTCGGCCGGGTCGGCGAGCTGCCGGCCGAGGAGTCCCTCGGGGACTTCGCCCGGCGGCTGGCCGGGGCGCTCCCGGCCGCCCCTGGCGGCATCCGCGTGGCCGGTCCGGCGCAGGGCCGGGTCCGCCGGGTCGCGGTCGTCGGCGGCGCGGGCGACGACATGTTCGACGCGGTGCGTGCCAGCGGGGCCGACGTCTACGTCACCGCCGACCTGCGCCACCACCCCGTGCTGGAGGCCCGCGAGGAGGCCCGCGGCGGCACCCCCTACCTCGTCGACGCGGGGCACTGGGCCACCGAGTCCCTGTGGCTGGGCAGCGCCCGCGAGGAGTTGCTGCGCGCCCTCGGGGAGCGGGGCACTACGGTGGAGGTTCACATTTCCACACTGCGCACCGACCCCTGGGACTTCGTGGTCGGCGCCGAGTCGCCCGGAGGTACGTCCTGAAAGCCGACACCAGCCGTCAGTGGCGACTGCTCGACCTGCAGGCGCTGGACACGCGCCTCGACCAGATCGCGCACCGCAAGGCCACGCTCCCGGAGCTGAAGGAGCTGGCCGCGCTGGAGGTGCAGACCGGCGCCCTGGACAGCGAGCTCGTCCGGGCCCGCACCGCGCACGGCGACGTGCAGCGTGAGGTGGCCAAGGCCGAGGCCGACGTGCAGCTCGTGCGTGACCGCGCCGCCCGTGACCAGGCCCGGCTGGACTCCGGGCAGGGCACGGCCAAGGACCTGCAGGCCCTCCAGCACGAGGTCGCCTCGCTGGCCCGCCGGCAGGGCGAGCTCGAGGACGTCGAGCTCGAGGTCATGGAGCGGGCCGAGGCCCTCGAGGCGCGCGTGCGCGAGCTCGAGACCGCCCGCGCCGAGCTGACGGTCAAGGTCGACGCGCTGGAGGCCGCCCGCGACAAGGCGCTGGCCGACCTCGACGCCGAGGCCGCCCAGGTGAGCGCCAACCGCGCCAACGTCGTACCCGGTGTCGGCGAGGACCTCGTCGCCCTCTACGAGAAGATCCGCGCCAACAGCGGCGGCGTCGGGGCCGCGGCCCTGCACCAGCGCCGCTGCGAGGGTTGCCGGCTCGAGCTCAACCAGGTCGACATCAACCGCATCGCCGCTGCGGCCGACGACGAGGTGCTGCGCTGCGAGGAGTGCCGTCGCATCCTCGTGCGCACCTCCGAGTCCGGCATCTGAGCCCGGTGGCGCGCAGGCTGGTCGTCGAGGCCGACGGCGGGTCGCGGGGCAACCCCGGGAACGCCGGCTACGGTGCCCTCGTCCGTGACGCGGCCACCGGTGCGGTGCTCGCCGAGCGGGCCGAGTCGGTCGGCATCGCCAGCAACAACGTCGCGGAGTACTCCGGGCTGGTCGCCGGCCTGCAGGCCGTCCTGGACCTCGAGCCCGGTGCGGCCGACGTCGAGGTGCGGATGGACTCCAAGCTCGTCATCGAGCAGATGGCCGGCCGCTGGAAGATCAAGCACGAGGACATGCGCCGGCTCGCGCTGGAGGCCCGTGACGTGGCCGCCCGGATCAGCGACGCCGGGGGCTCGGTGCGTTTCACCTGGGTGCCGCGCGCCGAGAACTCCGCCGCCGACAAGCTGGCCAACGCCGCGATGGACGGCGAGTCGATCAACCGGCAGGTGGGCCCCACGTCCACCGAGTCGGTCGCGGCGACCTCCGGGGAGTCCACGACCACCGCGCCGGACCTGGGCGTGCCCACCCGCCTGGTGCTGGTGCGCCACGGCGTCACCGACTTCACCGTCGCGGGCAAGCTCGATGGGCGCGGCGGCACCGACCCCGCTCTCAACGCGGCCGGCCAGGTGCAGGCCCAGGCCGCCGGCCGTGCCGTGGCCAACCTGGTGGGGCACGGCTCCGCCCGGCTGGTGACCTCCTCGCTGACCCGAGCGCGCCAGACCGGCGAGGCCATCGCCCGGACCCTGGGCATCGAGGCCGAGGTCGACGCCGACTGGGACGAGCAGTCCTTCGGCGACTGGGACGGCCGCAGCATGGGCCAGATCTCCGCCCGCTGGCCCGAGGAGCTGGGCCGGCTGCGCGGCGACCTCGACTACGCCCGCCCGGGCGGGGAGAGCCACGCGGCGCTGGCCGAGCGGGTGCTCGCCGCCTACCGCCGGGCGGTGGAGCCGGGCGGGGTGGTCGTCGTGGCGACCCACCGCAAGCCCATCCTCGTGGTGCTCACCGAGCTGCTCGGCATACCGCACGAGCGGATCTGGCGGCTGCTGACGGCCCCGGGGTCGCTGTCCGCGGTCGAGGTGTGGGCCGACGGCGGCGCGTCGGTCGCGTTCGTCAACCACACCGCCCACCTGCGGCAGGGCTGAGCACCGGGGCTGGGCACGGGCTGGCGTTGTCCCACGTGCTGAGCCCGACCATCCGCCATGCGGACGGCTGTGGCAGGGTGCGGCCATGGACGAGCGACTTGCCTACCGGGTCCTCACCGGACCGGACGACCGGGCCTTCTGCGAGCGGGTCAGCGCCGCGCTGGCCGAGGGCTACGAGCTGCACGGCCCGCCTGCGCTGACCTTCGACGGCCAACGGGTCATCGTCGCCCAGGCCCTGGTCCTGCGTCGGGAGGGGGAGTGGCGGTGAGCTACGCCGGGGACGTCCCGCCGCAGGAGGCGTATGCCGCGCTTGAGTCCGACCCCGCGGCCGTCCTGGTGGACGTGCGCACCACCGCGGAGTGGAGCTACGTGGGGCTGCCCGACCTGACCGGCCTCGGCAAGCGGGTGCTCCCGGTGGAGTGGCAGCGCTTCCCCGACGGCTCGGTCAACGAGCGCTTCCTGGACCAGCTGCGCGACGCCGGCGTCACCGAGGGCGCCCCGATCTACTTCCTGTGCCGCTCCGGGGTCCGGTCCGCGGCGGCCGCAGCGGCCGCGACGCGGGCGGGCCTCGGCCCGGCCTACAACGTGGCGGACGGCTTCGAGGGGCCGCTGGACGGTCAGGGGCACCGCAGCGTGTCCGGCTGGAAGGTCGCCGGCCTGCCGTGGAGGCAGGGATGAGCGAGCTGCGTCCGGACACCCTTGCGGTCCGGGGAGGGCTGGCCCGCAGCGGTTTCGAGGAGACCGCCGAGGCGCTCTACCTGACCTCCGGCTTCGTCTACTCCAGCGCCGAGGAGGCCGAGGCGGCCTTCAAGGAGGAGGTCGACCGCTTCGTCTACTCCCGCTACGGCAACCCGACCGTGGCCATGTTCGAGGAGCGGCTGCGGCTGCTGGAGGGCACCGAGGCCTGCTTCGCCACGGGCTCCGGCATGGCCGCCGTGTTCGTCGCCCTGGCCGCCCTGCTCGGCAAGGGCGACCGGGTCGTGGCGGCGCGCGGGCTGTTCGGCTCGTGCTTCGTGATCCTCGACGAGATCCTGCCGCGCTGGGGCGTGGAGACCGTCTTCGTCGACGGCCCGGACCTGGACCAGTGGCGCGAGGCGCTGTCGGTGCCGACGACCGCCGTGTTCTTCGAGACGCCGAGCAACCCGATGCAGGAGCTCGTCGACGTGCGCGCGGTGTGCGACCTCGCGCACGCGGCCGGTGCCCAGGTCGTCGTCGACAACGTGTTCGGCACGCCCGTCTTCTCCCGTCCGCTGGAGCAGGGCGCCGACGTCATCGTCTACTCGGCCACCAAGCACATCGACGGCCAGGGCCGCACCCTGGGCGGGGCGGTGCTGGGGACCGCGGAGTTCATCACCGGTCCCGTGCGCAACCTCATGCGCCACACCGGCCCGTCGATGTCCCCGTTCAACGCCTGGGTCCTGCTCAAGGGCCTGGAGACCCTGCGCCTGCGCGTCGAGCGGATGGCCGCCTCGGCGCTGGAGGTCGCCCGGGCGCTCGAGGCACACCCGCGGGTGTCCCGGGTCGTCTACCCGTGGCTGGAGTCGCACCCCCAGCACGAGCTCGCCCGGGCGCAGATGCTCGGCGGCGGCACGGTGGTCACGTTCGAGGTCGACGGCGGCAAGGACGAGGCGTTCGCGCTGATGAACGCCCTGCAGGTCATCGACATCTCCAACAACCTGGGCGACTCGAAGTCCCTCATCACCCACCCGGCGACGACGACGCACCGGCGCCTCGGCGAGGAGGCAAGGCGGCGGGTCGGCATCACCGACGGCGTGCTGCGGGTCTCGGTCGGGCTGGAGGACGTGCGCGACCTGGTCGACGACCTGGTGCAGGCGCTCAAGGCCTGACGCCGTGCGCGGCAACGGCGGCGACACCTGTGGCGACACAGGTCCCGACGCGCGTCGGGCCGCTCAGGCCAGGCTGAGGGCCAGGACCGCCGCGGCCATGGTGGCCACGGCGCACAGGGCCCCCTGCCAGGCGAACGTCCGGGTCGGGACGCTCACGCCGGCGCTGCGGCACCGCTCGCGCCACAGGATCGTCGCGAGGCTCGCCCACACGGTCACCAGCGGCCCGCAGTTGACGCCGATGAGCAGCGCCATGAGCCGGTGCGGGTCGGTGTCGGTGACCGACTCCAGGGCCAGGTAGGCCGGCAGGTTGTCGACGACGTTGGCCGAGGCGGCGCCCATGCCGGTGACGCGGGCCAGGGCCGGCAGGTCGGTGCCGCTCCCGACGGCCGAGGCGAGCAGCTCCTGCAGGCCGTGGCGCAGGGCGACGTCCACGACGACGAACAGCACGCACACCCCGGCGACGACGAGCCAGGGCACCTTCACCTCGCGCAGCACCTTGGGCTGCCGCACCAGGGTGGTGCCGGCGAGCACGATCGCGGCGACCGTGGCGGGGATGGCCGGGGTGATGCCGGTGACGAAGGCGGGGCCGAGGGCCACGCACACGCCGCCGGCGACGCCGAGCATCACCCGGTCGTGCGGCTCGGGTGGGGCGTCGAGGGTGTAGCGCCCGCGCAGCGCACGCCGGTGGAGCAGGGCCAGGACGCAGACAGTGGCGAGGATCGCCGCGGCCGCCGGCAGGGCGGCCAGCCGGATGTATCCCGCGTGGCCGAGCCCCAGCGCCTCGAACCGGTGCAGCGCGAGCAGGTTGGTCAGGTTGGACACCGGCAGCAGCAGTGAGGCGGTGTTGGCCAGCCAGACGGTGGTCATGGCGAAGGGCAGCGGGCTGACGTCGAGCTGGCGGGCGACGGCGATGACCACCGGGGTGAGCAGCACCGCCGTGGTGTCCAGGCTCAGCACGATCGTCGCGCCCACCGACAGGGCCACGACGAGCAGCCACAGGGCCCAGGTGCGGTGCCGGCCGGCGCGGGCGGCCCAGTGGCCGGCGACGTCGAACACGCCTGCGGCGTCGGCGATCTCGGCCACGACGGTGATCGCGACGAGGAAGACGAGGACCGGCCCGACGCGGGCGGCGAGGTCGGCCAGCTCGGCTCCGCTCATCTGGCCGTCGTCTCCAGCACCCAGGGCTGGCCGGCCCGCTTCGGCTCGTGCAGCGCGGTCTCGAAGTCCGGGGCGAGGACCTTCTCCAGAGCGCCGGGGGTGCGGGCGTCGACCCCGGCGACGCAGAGCGCGCGGGCGACCAGGCCCCGGGTGTGCTTGGCCATGTGCGTGGCGCCGGGCACCTTGACCTGCACCCAGCGGCGGGCGAGGTCGCCGCTGGGAGTCCAGGCGGCGGCATACGTGCTGGAGCGGCAGTCGACGATGACGCCGCGGCCGGCGGCGTCGGGGAGCACCCGGGCGAGCGGCTCGCGCCAGACCGAGGCGAGCGGGCCGAGGCCCTCGAGGTTGACCCCCATCGACAGCCGGTAGGGGGCGACCTTGTCGCCGGGGCGGACCGCGCCGTAGAGGGCGGAGACGACCAGCAGCCAGCGCCGCGCACGGCGCAGGGCGGCGCCGTCCAGGGAGGCCAGGTCGAGTGCGTCGTAGAGGACCCCGGTGTAGAGGTCCGCGGCGGGCAGGGCCGGGGCGGTGGCCAGCCGGGTGTTGCGGGCGATGTCGTCGGCCAGGTTGGCGCTGACCCCCAGTGCCTCCGCCGCGTCCGGGCGGGCGCTGGCCCGGGCCACGGCGGCGGCCACCTGCTCGCGGGTGCCGGTCAGCTCGGGGAAGGAGAGGCGCTCCAGCCTGGTGGGTGCGCCGCGCGGGCGGCCGCGCTTGGACTCGGACGGCGGCAGCAGGATCAGCACGGGGGACAGCGTAGGAGGCGGCGCCGCTCGCCCCCGCTTCGGGCGCGCTGGCGGCCGCGCGTGCGTAGTGTGAGGGCCATGTCGATGCGCAGGATCACGCTCAGGCCGACCGATCGCGTCGAGGCGGCCGGGGTCGACGGGACCGAGCTGCGGGCGGCGTTCGACGCCGTCCGCGCCGAGCTGGACGTGCCGGCCGAGTTCCCGGCGGAGGTGCTGGCGGAGGCTGACGCCGCGGCGGCGTCGGTGCGGCTGCCGGAGCGGGACGCCACCGACGTCGCGTTCTTCACCATCGACCCACCGGGGTCCAAGGACCTCGACCAGGCCATGTGCCTCGAGCGGGCCGGCAGCGGCTACCGCGTGCGCTACGCGATCGCGGACGTGCCGGCGTTCGTCGCCGCCGGGGGAGCCATCGACGCCGAGGCGCGCCGGCGCGGCCAGACGATCTACGCCCCCGACCGGCGCACCCCGCTGCATCCCGAGCGCATCGCGGAGGACGCCGCGAGCCTGCTGCCGGACCAGGACCGGCCTTCCTTCGTGTGGGACCTGCGCCTCGACGAGGACGGGGAGGAGGTCTCGGTCGAGGTCTACCGCGCCATGGTCCGCAGCCGTGAGCGGCTGGACTACGCCTCGGTGCAGCAGGCGGTCGACGCCGGGTCCGGCGGTGAGCGGCTGGCCCTGCTGCGCGAGGTGGGCGAGCGGCGGGTCGCGCTGGAGCAGGGACGAGGTGGGGCGAGCCTGCCGCTGCCCGAGCAGGAGGTCACCGTCGACGACGAGGGCCGCTACCGCCTGCGCTTCCGCCCGCCGATGGTGGTCGAGGACTGGAACGCCCAGATCTCCCTGATGACCGGCATGGCGGCCGCCGAGATGATGCTCCACGGCGACATCGGCATCCTGCGCACCATGCCCGAGCCGGACCACCAGGCGGTGGCCCGGTTCCACCGCCAGGCCCGGGCCCTCGGGGTGGTGTGGCCGGCGGAGTGGCTCTACGGCGAGTTCCTGCGCTCCCTGGACCGCAGCGACCCCCGCCAGCTCGCGCTGATCCACGAGGCGACGAGCCTGTTCCGCGGCGCCGGCTACACCCCGTTCGTGGGGGCGCTGCCCGAGGTCGGCATGCACGCGGCGGTGGCCGCGCCGTACGCCCACGTCACCGCCCCGCTGCGCCGGCTCGTGGACCGGTTCGGGCTGCTGGTGTGCGAGGCGCTGTGCGCGGGAGCCGAGGTGCCGGACTGGGTGCGCGAGGCCCTGCCGGCGCTGCCGAAGGCGATGGCCTCCTCCGACCAGCGGGCCGCGGCCGTCGAGCGCGCCTGCACCGACGCGGTCGAGGCAGCGGCGCTGCGCCACCGGGTGGGCGAGGTCTTCGATGCCGTCGTCGTCGACCTCAACGCGCACGGCGGCATGGTCCAGGTGGCCGACCCAGCCATCCTGGCGCCCTGCAGTGGTCGCGTGTCGCTGGGCGAGGCGCTCCAGGTGCGGCTGGTCGAGGCCGACATCGCCCGACGCTCGGTGCGTTTCGAGCCCGTCTGACCCGAATCAGGTAGGCGGCCACCTGCAGGGTGCTGACCACCGATGCGCCATTGGGTGGAGGTCTGAGCCGGTCTGCCAGAGCAGCGTGGGATGCGTCGGGTTGGACTTGCGACGAATGAGGGAAGCCATGGTGCACAGGAGGCTGGCGGCTCTGGCAGCGGCAACGGGGGTGGCGGCGGCGATGGTGCTCGGCGCCGCACCGGCGCAGGCGTGGCCAGGGGACTCAACCGTCATGACGTACGGCGACGACGGGTGCGACGGCGACCAGCTCGCCACGATCTACGCCCTTGCCCCCAACGGTGAGTGGCTGTCGGGCAACTTCGGTCCGTGGGGTGGCTACGCCCTCACCTTCACGCATGTGCCCGCGCACGGTGAGTCGGTGCGCTTCGACGTCTTCTGCGGCACGACCGGCTACCACTCGACCCAACGCTGGGTGAACCGTCCGAGCGTCGGGACCAGCCTGCACGTGGACCTGTAGCGCGGGCTGCCCGGCGTGCGCTGGGCGGTGCCTCTGTCGCAGGAGTGTCCGGCGCGGCGCGCTGATGGGTACCGTGGTGGGCTCCTGACGGTGATGGAGGCCCCATGGCAGACCCGGCACCCGGCGCCACCACGCGGCGCCGGCGCTACACCACGAGGGCGGTCCTCGTGGCCGTCGCGCTCGCCCTGGTGGCGGTGCCGTTCGCCCTGCTGCTCCTGCTGGTCGAGGACCGGTGGGGGCCGCTGTCCGAGGCCGACCTCGGCGCCCGGGACGGACTGCACCGCTTCGCGCTGACGCAGCCGGCGTTCGTCTGGCTGATGCGCGCGTTCAGCGACTCCGGGTCCGCCCTGGCGTGGCAGCTGGTGATGCTCGCCGTGGTGGTGTGGCTGCTCTGGCGCCGGTTGTGGCGCCTGGCGCTGTTCGTGGTCGTGACCACCGCGGTGTCCTCACTGCTGAACACCGCGGTGAAGGCGATGGTGGACCGGCAGCGCCCCGTCGTGGCGCAGCCGTTCGTCCACGAGCCCGGGGCCAGCTTCCCCAGCGGGCACGCCCAGGCGGCTGTCGTCGGGTACGGCGTGCTGCTGCTGGTGTTCCTGCCGGTCCTCAAGGGGGTCTGGCGCCGGGTCGCGGTGACGGTGGCGTTCGTCATGGTCCTCGGCATCGGCTTCTCCCGCGTGGCCCTGGCCGCCCACTACGTCTCCGACGTGCTGGCCGGCTTCGTCCTGGGCGGCGCCTGGCTGGCGGCGATGGCCGCCCTCTTCAGCGCGTGGCGGGTGCAGCGCGGGCGCCCGGCGGTCCACCCGGAGGAGGGCCTGGCGCCGGAGGACAGCGAGCGCCTCAACCCCGCGGCCAGCGCACCCGGGGCACCGTCCCGGGAGTAGCCGGGAAGAGGGCAGGGAGATGCCCGTCCGGCGGCGGGAGGCGCACGGCATACCGCGTCCGGTGTTGCCGTTAGGATCATCGGCGGATGAGTCGGTCAGACGGCCGCGTCGGTGCCCCTCGGGGCGCCGCCGAGGAACGTCCGGGCTCCACAGGGCAAGGTGGTGGCTAACGGCCACCCGGGGCGACCCGCGGGACAGTGCCACAGAGAGCAGACCGCCTCGGCGAACCACCCGGCTCCGGCCGGGCAGGCGCCGCGGTAAGGGTGAAACGGTGGTGTAAGAGACCACCAGCACGCCAGGTGACTGGCGTGGCTAGGTAAACCCCACCTGGAGCAAGGTCAGACAGGAAGCGTTCGAGGGCGGCCCGCCCGAGCTTCCGGGTAGACCGCTGGAGGTGTCCGGCAACGGGCACCCGAGATGGATGGCCGTCGCCCGCAGTGCCGGTAACGGCCGCGGTGCACAGAACCCGGCGTACCGACCGACTCATCCACCCAACCGCCTCTGACCTGCGACGTTGCCTCCTCTAAGGGGTCGCAGTCCGCAGATAGTCCGCAGAATCTCCGAGGACGAGGTCCACCGCCTCCCTCGTCCGGTCGTCGGAGTCGGGCCAGAGGTGGCTGTATGTGTCCAGGGTCTCGGCGGCGCTGGCGTGACCCAGCCTTGCCTGGTCGGTCTTGACGGACTCGCCGTGCCGGATCAGCAGCGAGGCGCAGTAGTGCCTCAGGTCGTGAAACCTAAGGCCGGCGAGTCCTGCCCTGGTGGTCGCCCGACGCCAGGTCGTGCCGAACGCGGAGCGCCGCAGCGCGGCCGGCCGCCATTGATCTCGATCACCGCAGCCGAACCGATGTTGCTGCCGGAGCAGGTGATGAGCACACGATCCAGGTCGCGGGCCCCGGGCCTGTATCAACCCGTTGGCCAGCGCCCAGGTAGCGAGCCCACGTCGTCGGGCCGATGGGCGGATGCCGTATCCGATGTGGCCGCCCTCTTGCAGGAGCGAGTCGTTTAGCGTGTGCCGCAGGGTGACCGCCCCGAGGTAGGCGGCGCCTTCGACAACCCACCAGTAGTCGGCGTGGACGCGCCCGAGCTCGAGCGGAACCCCCGGGTTGCCCTGCTCGTGCAGATGGGAGACCCACTCCGCGAACGCCTCCCGGCTGTTGACGTCTTGACCGCGGCAGTGGAGATGGACGTGGTAGTGGGCTGAGCCCAGCCAACACCCGTGGCCCGGTGCTGGGTTCTGGCTATCGGCTCGGGAGCGATCGCGGTAGCCCGAACCACGGCAGCACGCTGGCCTCGAAGCGGGTGATGCCGCAGATCCGGCCGCCGGCAAGGGTGAGCACATAGAAGCCGGTCGCGTGCCGGACGCCGTCCGGGCCGCGCAGGTATGCCCCGAACGCGGGCTGCCCGTTGGCTCGGGCCGGCACGAGGTCGAATCTGCGGCCCGCGCCCAACTGGCGAGCGCAGTAGCGGGCTACGAGTTCACGGCCCTCGTATCCAAACGGCTCCGGAGGCATGGCGATGAAGACGTCATCGGTCAGCAAGGCCACCAGCGCGTCGACATCGGCGGATTCCCACGCCCTCGCAAACGTGGCAACGATCGCGTCCTCAGCGGGCGAGCCAGCAGCGGGCGGAGACTCGTGGCCGGCGACCGACCGCTCCCGGCGCTTCAGGCTCGCGCGAGCTCGTTTGAGGGCGCTGTTGACCGATTCGACGGTCACTTCCAGCATGCCGGCTACGTCGCTGGCGTGGAATCCAAGGACGTCACGCAAGATGAGGACGGCCACCTGGCGCCGCGGCAGCAGCTGCAGGGCGGTCACGAAGGCCAGCGAGATCGCTTCGGTCTGCTCGTAGCGGGCTTCCGGGCCGAGCGGCTGGTCGGCGGCACCTTCGAGCAGCGCGTCAGGAAACGGCTGCAGCCAGACGGGCTCGTCGCGCGGTGTCGGCAGGGGCGATTCAAACCTGGACATGTCCCACTCCCTGACCGGGCGACGGCTCGCCGCGCGGCGCGCGTTGAGGCACCGGTTGGTGGCGATCGTGTACAGCCAGGTGCGCAGCGACGCGCGTTCCTCAGCGAACCCGCTCAAGCCCCGCCAAGCAGCCAGCATCGTCTCCTGGACGGCGTCCTCGGCGTCGGCCAGGGATCCGAGCATCCGGTAGCAGTGCACCTGCAGTTCCCGCCGGTGGGACTCAGCCAGCTCCCGGAACGCCTCGCCATCCCCTGCCCGCGCCCGGGAGAGCAGATCGGCTGACACCATCGTGCGCTCCTTCCTTCCGCACCGGCTCGTGCCTCCGCCGATATATACACCGCGCGCCGCGCGAACTGGGCGGGCATTTCACGCGGCCTCCGGCGCTGTCCCAACAGTCGACGGTGCTGGGGCTTGGCGGAGCGGGTCGGGGATGCGGTCGCCGAGCTTCAGCAGGACGGCTCCGGCTAGCAGCGCGGCGAGCGCGCCGCCCCACCAGATGGCGTCCGGCGAGGTCTGGAGGAGAAGGCCGCCGGTCGCCGGGCCGAGCGCCAGGGAGCCGGTGAAGGTGAGGGTGTAGAGAGAGAGGTAGCGGCCGAGCAGATGTTCTGGGGCCATGTCCGCGACCAGCGGCCCGAGAACGAGAATGTGCGCGATCTCGCCGATGGCCAACACGATCGCAACCCCGGCGAGGACGCTGGTCGCAGCGAGCTCCGAGTGGGTGACTGTCGCCGGCACGACGGCGAGCAGGGCGACAGCAAACAGGGCGCTCGTCGCCGCGAACGCGTGTGTGCGACGCATCCGTGCCACCAGGCGCACCGCCGGGATCTGCGCGATGACGACGAAGGCGGTGTTGACGAGAATGATGATCCCGATCTCAGCGGGCCCGACTGGCGTGTGTGCCTTGGCGAACGGCGGCAGGATGTTGGAGAAGAACGTGTGACCGACGACGACGAGCACGACGTTGGCTGCGATCACGATGAGGAAAGGCCGATCTCGAGCGACCGCGCGATAGCCGGTCCCGTTACCGTGTGTCGGCGCCGCGGCGATGTCGGCTCGCGGGTTCGGCACGGCAGCGAGCACGATCAGCGCGAACCCGGCGTAGGTGACAGCGTCGAAGAAATAGAGACGCTGGAATGTGCCGAGCTGCGGGGTGGCTGCGACGATGAAGCCGCCGACGGTCGCGCCGGCACCGATACCGAAGTTGCCGGCGACGCGGTTCAGCGCAAAGGCGGCCGCTCGCTGCTCCGGCCTGATCAACCTGACAACCAGTGTCCGATTGGCCGTCCCTGCGACGCCGAGCCCGGCTCCGCTGACAATGGAGCAGGCAAAGCCCTGCCAGGGATGTTCTACGAAGGCGAACCCGGCGTAACCGAGCGCGCTCGCCAGACTTCCTGCGACCACCAACGCTCTGGCGGAGTACCGGTCGAGGAGCGATCCCGTCGGCGGGGTCGCGATGGCGGAGATCCCCATGGTCGCCGCGAGAACCAGTCCGGCGGTCGACGTCGAGAAGCCACGTGCCTGGTGCAGATAGATGATCTCAAACGGAAGCACGAGCCCGTAGCCGAAAGCGTTGACCGCGTTGCCCGCCTGAAGGATGAGCACGGGTCGAGAGAGCCCGGTACGCCAACCCCCGATGAGGCGGGAGACGCGGCGGCTCACAGGCCCCAACCCGTCTTCTCCTTCGTCGCCTCGGTGTTCATGTGCGCATCCCCTTCGTGGAAAGTCCGTCTCGAAAAGACTGACACCACGAGCACGCGAAACTGGGCGCTCCCGAACCGACCAGTTCTCGAGGACGTGGGTGTCTACACAGGTGACAGGGAATGGGAAAGCCGAGGGCAGCCGATGCGAGGATTGCCGGATGACGGTGGCTCACTGCGCAGATTCGCTCACGAAGCTGGATGAGAGGTGACGGTCAGCGCATGAACGCCGACTACGCCGCACGGCTTGTGTCGTTGACGACCGCGCATATCGCGGACGCTTGCATCCGCGTCGACATACCGGTGCGATGCGCACCGGCCGGGACGCGTCCGCTTGCTGCAGGGGCACGCGTCGCAGGCCGCGTGCTGCCCGCTCGACACGCCGGCAGCGTCGACGTGTTCCTCGAAGCGTTCGAGCACGCCCGCGAAGGAGACGTGCTCGTCGTCGACAACGGTGGACGCACCGACCAAGCGTGCATCGGTGATCTTGTCGTCGCCGAAGCGAAAGCTGCGGGTGTCGCAGGGCTCCTCGTGTGGGGCTTACACCGGGACACCGCGGACATCCTTGCGATCGGCCTGCCAGTGTTCAGCTTGGGCGCGATCCCGACCGGACCGCTGGAGCTGGCACCGCGGGACTCGCAGGCGCTGACGTCTGCCCGCGTCGGCGAGCACACGGTCAGCACCGGCGACGTTGTCCTCGCAGACGACGATGGAGCCGTCTTCCTCCCCGATGACCGTGTTGCCGAGATCCTCGACGTTGCCGACGGCATCTGCGACGCCGAGCGGCGGCAAGCGGAGCGAATCCGGAGCGGGAACATCCTTCGGCAGCAGGTCGAGTTCGCGTCGTTCCTCGATAACAGAAAGCGGAACGCCAACCTGACCTTCCGTGAGCACCTGCGGACCGTCGGCGGTGCGATCGAGGAATGACCGGCCTAGGTTGGCGGCGTGCCGCCCCGAGCTTTCGCCAGCCGCCGGAAGAGTGGACGGCCTCATCCTCGTCGCGGCATGGGCGGACGCTGCGCGCGCGGCGATCGCGGCAGGTGACTTCGACTATCGCTCAGTCGTCAATGGGCTGACGTGGCGCCTGCGTCACTCTGGGCGGAATGACGCGGCGGTGATCTGCCGCCCCTGACATCTGCCAGTCGATGGAAGCGGGGCGGCCCCAGCGACCAAGCCGTCGACAGGACCATCGAGCCCATCCCGGCGGCCGACGCGTGCCATCATCCAGTAACGGTCCTCCGCTGTGGGGACCACCACCTCGCCCGATAACTTCTGCCACAGCGTTCCGTCTGAGCACGCTCGCTGAGCACGGACGCACAGCGCTTAACGGTGAGGCACCCCGAAGATGCCGGGCGAGCCGCCACCCGTGCCGCCCTCCCGTGCCAGACATGTGGACTACATGCAGCTTCCACGACACCTACCAGTGCATCCACTCCCACTGTTCCTAAGTGACCCTGCGGAATGGACGCGACGGCTACGATCACGAGCTGCGCAGGCAGTTCGGGCACCGCTCGGACAAAGGCGAGTAACGTCGCGCGGCAAAGTTGGGGAGAGTGACTCGGGCGGTTGGCCGTTCCAGGATGTCTCTCCAGGCGTGGGTCTTCTTGGAAGCCGATTTAGTCCGCAAAAAGTCCGCAAGAGGTCCGCAACCCTCCAACGCCGCCCAACGTCAATCAACGACATAAGCGCAGGTCAGAGGCTTGTAGGGTTGCGTCTGTGCAGGTCAGCGGCACGCACGAAGAGAACCCGGCGTACCGACCGACTCATCCACCCACCCCAACGTCGCTGACCCGCGGTTCTTTCTCCGCAAGGGCGTCGCGGTCCGGAGCTGGTCGGCCGAACGGTCTACGTGCGGTTGCGCACGCGGCCGGACCTGAACCGGATCGCCGACACCCCGCCGTGGGCGAACGCGAGTGGGCGTGGGAGACCGATGACAGGCGTCGGACACCGCAGGACACTGGGTTGGTGACCGCGATGCCGGAAGGCGTCTCCTACCCGCTGGCGGGCAGAAGCCATGAGTTGGCCGTGGTGATGGAGAGGTTGGCCCTCGCGACGCGGGGGCAGCCCACCGGGCTGCTCGTGTACGGCGAGGCGGGGGTAGGTAAGACGCGCTTGGTGAGCGAGGCGTGCACCCGCTCTTCCGGGGTGCAGGTTCTCTCGGGTTCTTGCGTGCACTTCGGCTCTGCTTCGCTGCCATTCTCGGCCGTCGCTTCGGCGGTGGCTCGCTGGCTCGCGGGGGTGAGCGACAAGGCGGGTGCCGAGGTCCTGTGGGGCTTGGACGAGCTCACGGCGATCCTGCCGGGTCGGGGCTACCGTCCCAGCGGGGAGCTTGGAGTGTTGTTACGGCAGATGGACCAAGCCGTGCGTCGCATCGCTGAGCGGGCGCCGGTGGCCCTGGTCGTCGACGACCTCCAGTGGGCTGACACTTCGTCCCTGGACCTGCTCGCGTTCCTCCTCACCGGCATGAGCAGCGTGCCTGTGGCGATCGTGGCGACTGCCCGGGACGAAGACCGCCCGGAAGGGCACCCGCTGAACGTGTGGCTCGCAGACATTCGGCGTCTGCCCGGTGTCGGCGAACTGCGCCTTCAGCGTCTTGGGCCAGATGGCACCGCTGAGCAGATCGCAGCGATGCTCGGGACGGGCGCGGCAACCGAGGGCTTTGTGTCCCAGGTGCACGAGCGGTCCGGGGGCAATCCGTACCTGACGGAGCTGCTGTTGCGGGACGTCTCGCCCGTGGCGCCAGCCCTGTCGGCCGCTGTGCCAGAGGCGTTGCGCGAGGCGCTCCTGGGACGGTGGCACGGTTTGGGCAAGGCCGCCCGCGACGCCTCCCGCCTGCTGGCGATCGGAGGTCGCCCAACGGGGAGCGACGTCCTTGAACGCGTGAACGCCGAACTCAGCCTGTCGCCTGCCGGAGGTGTCCCCGATGTGCGTTCGGCCGTTGCCGAGGCGGTGGAGTCCGGCGTCGCGGCGCGGGTGGGCGACGGCCTGCTGTGGTTCCGGCATCCCCTGATCGCGGAGGTGCTCACCGCGGACCTGCCACGCAACGAGAGCGCGGCGGTCCATGCGGCCTACGCCAAGGGGCTCGAGGCCTTTGGGGGCGCGCCGGGCGACATCGCGACCCACCACGAACTGGCAGGACATCCCCCAGACGCATTCCGCTGGTCCCTGACGGCAGCCGATGAGGCGGGCGCGGTGCAGGGCAACCCCGAGCGGCTGGAGCACCTGCTGCGTGCATGTCGGCTCTGGCCGCATTTGCGGCGCCAACCAGGGTCGTCCGCCGACCAGGCGCACCTGTTGCTGCGGACCGGCAGAGCCGCTCTGGGCCTGGGCCGGATCGAGCAGGCCCTCTCGCTGGTCGAGCAGGCCCTGGCCCTGACTGACGCGGCCGCGGACCCTCGACTTGTCTGCCAGCTCCTGCTCGTCCAGCACCGGCTCTTCATGGAGTCCGGCAACTATGGGATGGCCGCGTACACCCCCCCGCTCCTTGAGGCCATGTCCGTTGCGGAACTCCTTGCCGACCCGCCCGAGAAACTCACCGTGGCGGCTGTCGCAGCATGGACGGAGTCCTACACCGATGAGGCGACCGGAAGAGCGCAATCCATTGCCGTGCTTCAGGCGGCCCGGCTGACCGGCTCATCAGAGCCACTGATCTTCGCCCTGCTGGCCAGCGCACGGACGTCCTCGCACAACGAAGAGGCAGTACGGCAGCTCACCGAGGCCTATCACCTTGCTGCGGCTCATGGGGATGCCCTAGCGATGGTCGAGGCGGTCCTGGAGCTCGGCAACCGGTTCATGGAGCGGGGGGACTATGTGTCCGTCGCGCGCGTCTACGAAGAGCACGGAGTCGAGCTGATGCGTGCCGGTGCACCCTTCCAGGGCAAGTTCATCCTCTCCGTCGCCGGTGCCTTCGCGCTGGTCCTGGGGCGATGGGACGAGGCCCGAGAGCTCCTGCGTCCCCTGCTCGCGTCCGCCAGTGCGGACTTCCGTGAATCGTTCGCGCGAACCGCGATGGCCCGCCTCTGTGCCCGGACCGGAGATCTGGGTTCGGCGAGATGGCACTTGGGCCGGGCCGCCGAGGTATGCACCACCGAGTACCGCGGCACCGGGAGCTACCCGTTCGGGGAGGCCGAGGTGCTCATCGCTGAAGGCCGCCCTGCTGCCGCGCTGGGACTCATCGCCGCCCAGATCGGCCAAGCCACCGCACGCGACCCCCGCGACGGTGACGAGTTCCTGTGCCTGGCCGCGCGCGCTTTCGCCGACCTGGCCGAAGCCGCCCGCGACCGGAACGAACCCAGCGGCGTTGCTCTGGCGGAGGCGAGCCTGGCACGCATGCTGGCGGCGTGGTCCACCGTGGCGGTGAAGGACTTCGTCCGCGGGAGCCCTCAAGACCTGATCCAGCCAGCGCGGCAGGCGTTGTACGACGCCGAGCTCGCCCGTGGCCGTGACCTGCCTGAGCAGGCCGTCGCCTGGCGCAGCGCAACTGAGGCGTGCCAGGCGGCAGGCCTGCCATGGGAAGAGGCGACGGCCGCGTGGAGGCTGGGCGAGGCCCTTCTCAGAGGAGTGGGCACAAGAGCCGAGGTTGCGGAAGCGCTGAGGAAAGCCCACTCCCTGGCCGTCAGCCTGGGTGCCCTGGCCCTGCGCGCCAACATCGAGGCGCTCGCGCTCGCCAGCCACATGCCTCTTGAGAGCCCCGCACCGCTGGCTTCGGCGGCGGAAGACGGCCTGTCGGTCCTGACCCCGCGCGAGAGGGAGGTGCTCGCGCACGTGATGGCCGGCCGCTCGAACACCGAGATCGCCAAGGCCCTGTTCATCAGCGACAAGACCGTCAGCGTCCATGTCTCCAGCATCCTGCGGAAGTCCGGCACGACGAACCGCGCCGAGGCGGCGGCCTGGGCCAGGCGGCTGACCAGCTCCGCCTCAACAGACGAACCGCGCCGCGTCCCGCTCCAGGTTCCTTGGGACGCACCGCTGCGGCGATGATGCGGGGGACAGGCAACCAACCCCTGACCTCTCAGTCGCGCGATGCCAGTCGAGCCGTCACGCGATCAGGAGCGCTCCGTGGCCGTGTAGCTGCTGTCCAGGGCCCGAGCGACGGCTTCGGCGTCGGCCTGCGCCAGGTCCTCGGGGTACGGCGGAAGGAGGTCATCCCACACGGGCAGCCAGGAGCCGTACAGCTGGCCCTGGCCCAGGGGGCGGGCGAAGAACCAGATGTGCAGGTGTGCCCCGCCGTCTCCGACCCGGTAGACGTGGGCGCGCGCGATGTGGGGCAGTGCCTCGATGTGCCGGGCGATGTGAGTGCTCAGGACGCCGAGCTCTGCGGCCCGCTCATCGGGGAGGTCGTCGAGGTCGTAGTGCTGCCGGGGCCACAGCATGAGCACGAGGGGCACGCCGGCAGGCCCGACACGGCGCAGCCGCCAGTGCTCGTTGAGCCAGAGCCCTTCCTCGCCCGCCCCACACGCGCCGCAGGACTGCGGGTCCTCGCCGTGCCGGGGTGCCTCGGGCACGACGGGTGGGCGCAACGGGACGACGCGGAGGTCCTCCTGTTCGAACGGGGCGACATCCCACGACGTCATGCGCGACAGCGGCAGACGGTGCTCGCTGTCTGCCGCGGCCAGCGCGTGGGCGTAGAAGTCCTCCGGCGTCATCGCCATGGCCGCAACCTTAGACGTCGAAGGACGCCTCGCCACGCAGGACGGGAACGCAGCTGCCTGCGACGCTGGCACGGATGCCGTCCCGGGCACGCCAGGCCTCCAGCTCCAGTCGACTGGGGCGGCCCATCTCCACACCCTGCACGGACGTGAAGGCCAGGCGATCTCCGCCCGCCAGGTGGAGCAACAGACCGGCCAGGGCCGCGGTTCCCGCCCGCGCGCCTACTCGGGCGTGACCACTCCGTGGGTGCCGTCCACGTGGACCCGCGCCCCGGTGGTGAGCCGGCTCGTGGCGTCCGGGACGCCGACGACGGCCGGGATGCCGTACTCGCGGGCCACGACGGCGCCGTGGGAGTTTGCGCCGCCCATCTCCATGACGAGCCCGCCGGCGGTGAGGAACAGGGGCGTCCACCCGGGGTCGGTCGAGGGCGCCACGAGGATCTCGCCGGGCTCCAGATGGGCGTGGGACGGGTCCTGGACGATGCGTGCCCGCGCCGTGACGGCCCCGGGTGAGGCGGGCGTGCCCCGCAGGCGTCCGTCCGCGCTCGGCGGCGGCTCCTGCTCCGGCTCCGTCCCGTCCGACCACAGCAGACGGGGCACCCGACGACGGCCCAGCTCGAGGTCGTACGTCCCGCGCCGCCGCCGGACGACCTCGCGGAAGTCGGCCCCGTCGAGCGCGGCGCGCACGTCCGTCAGGTCGAGGAAGAAGACGTCCTCCGCCGCGGCGAGACGACCCGTCGAGGCCAGATGCTCGCCCACCCGGAGCAGCTCCGCCCGGGCGGGGGCCAGGCCCAGCACGAGGAGGAACTTCGGCATCTCCCGCAGGCCGGCCAGCTCGCGGGCCCGGCGAAGGGCGAACGCCACGGTCGCCCCGCGCAGGCGCCCCCGGCGGCCGGCGCGCCTGCTCAGCGTGTCGACCATCGCCTCGGCTTCCCTTCTGGCGCGCAGGAACCCGGCATGCGGGTCGGGCGCGCCGTCGGGCAGCCGCAGGTAGTTCGCGAGGACGACGAGCAGGTGGCCGGGGTCGTCCCGCCAACGCGGCATGCCGAGGTCGATCTCGGCCACCGCCCGGGCGCCGTACCGCTCCAGGAAGGACTCGAGGCCGCGCTGGACCACCGGGGGCAGGGTGCCGGCACGGAAGGCGGAGTCGAGGTCGGCGACCTCGCCATCCCGTACGGTGGTCGCGGCGGACTCCTCCAGCCGGGTCGCCGCGGCCACGTCCCACAGGCTCAGGTCCATCTCCGTCGTCACGTTGTGGGGCAGGCCCCGCAGGACCGTCTGCACGTCACCGGGTCGGGCGTCCTGGCCGAGCAGGTGTCGGGCGAGCTCGAACATCGCGAACCCGGCTGCGGCCGCCGGGGCGATCGCGGGCAGCGGCGGCACCACCTGCCCCTCCAGATGCCGGATGACCCACTCCAGCCGCTCGCTCGCCGACGCGCGTTCCCCCAGGCCCCGGCGCCGCCGCGCCGCCGCCTCGAGCCGGCCGGCCCGGCGCTGGGCGCTGGAGGGTCGGAGGCCTGCCTGGGCCGCGACGACGGGCATGCGGAAGCGCACCATGACGCGCCCCAGCCTCGCGGCGAACCGCAGCCGCCCGCCCCGGCGGGGTGGGAGCCGCGGGTCCTCCAGGGCGCTGCGCAGTGCCACGGCCGACCGCGCCTCCATGACGTCGAGCACCCTGGGGAACACCCTCCGCCCGACGGGGTGCCGGACCAGGGCGGTGACGTCCAGGAAGAGCCGATCCGCGGCCGGGGTGACGGCGACCGGCCCCTGGACCGGGTCGGCGGTGTGGAGACCGGCGATGTCGCCCACTGCCGCACCCAGGAGGTTGAAGGCCGAGAGGCCCATCGGGGTGAGCGGGCGGTGCAGGCCCTGGGCCAGGCTCATGCAGAAGAACAGCCGCAGGGTCGAGCCGTCCCGCGACCGCGCCACTGGCACCGGGAACAAGGTGGTGATGGGCCGTGACTGGACGAGCCACGCCTGCCCGAACCGGTCCAGGGCCCACTCGATGTCCTGCGGGGCGCCGAAGTGGTCCTGGACCTGCAGGCCGAGGCGGGCCAGACGGCACGCCTGCTGGTCGTCGAGGCACGCGACGGTATCCGCGGCGGGCAGGGTGATGTGCGCGGTGCCGCCGCCGGGCCGGGAACGGACCACATGGCGCTTGTCGCCCAGCGCTCGGTGCACCACGGTGCCCCTGTCGGTGTCGACGACGAACCGGTCCGGGTTCACCGTGCCGGAGACCACCGCTTCGCCCAGGCCGGGGGTGGCCTCGATGACGGCGTGCTGCCGCGCGCCGGAGACCGGGTCGGCGGTGAACAGCACCCCGGCGACCGTGGCGTCCACCATGCGCTGCACCACGACGGCGAGACGGACCGCCGTGTGGTCGATGCCGTTGACCTGTCGATAGGCGACCGCGCGGTCGGTCCAGAGGGACGCCCAGCAGCGCCGCACCGCCTCCAGGACGGCAGGTGTGCCCACCACGTTGAGGAACGTGTCCTGCTGGCCCGCGAAGCTCGCGGTCGGCAGGTCCTCGGCGGTCGCGGACGAGCGCACCGCGACCGCGACGTCGGGGCCTTCCGGCAGCGCCTCGTACGCGGCGGAGACCGCCTCGGCGACCTGGTCCGGCATACCGGCGGCGAGCACGACCTCGCGGGCGCGTGCGGCATGCTCGGCCACCCCCGCGGTGTCCGCCGGGTCGAGTCGGGCGAGCACGGTCGCCACAGCGACAAGGTCTGCGTCCGCGGTGGCGCGCGCGTACGCCGTGGTGGTGACGCAGAACCCTGGCGGCACGGCCAGCCCGGCGCGCATCAGCTCGCCCAGGTTCGCCGCCTTGCCGCCGATGCTGTCCAGCAGGTGGCCGTCCACCATGCGGAGGTCGAGGACGAGCGCGTCCACGTCCGGCTGCTCCGTCATGACACCGCCCCGTCCCGCGGCGCCCCGCAGGGGCTCACCCGGGGGCACTGCGTCCTGGCCAGTATTTGCCCGGCTCGCCGGCAGAGGCAACGCCGGTCCGCTCCGCTGGCCGCCGGGCCTCCGGCAGCCGGCACGTGCCCATCACCTCCTCGTGAAGACCCGGACGTAGTCGATGCTCACGGTCTGCGGCACCAGGACCGGCGGGGAGATCCTGCTCGACACGGCGAGGTTGACGACCAGGTAGTGGGGATGCGTCGCAGGCTGGGCCACGGAGCCCTGGGACACGCCGTCGTAGTAGAAGGTCATCGACCCGGGCTCCCAGTCGACGCCGAACGTGTGCCACCCGGAGGCGGAGGGCGGCATGGAGTTGTGCCAGGCGGGCGTCAGGTTGGTGACCTCGTGGTGGTAGTGGTCCCAGCTGTAGTGCCACTGGACGTCGCCACCCAGGCACTCCATGGTGTCGATCTCCTCGATCGGGGCACCGTCGTTGCCGTTGACCCAGAACGCCGGCCAGTTCGTGCAGGCGCCGAAAACGTCACTCGCCGGCAGGAGCATGCGCGCCTCGGCGTAGCCGTAGGTGAACTGGAAGGTGCGGGCCGTCTCGACCAGTCCCGAGGCGTACTGCCAGGACAGGCAGGGGCGTTTGACCGCCGTCAGGTGCAGGGCGCCGCCGGACTCGGTGACCTGACGCGGGTCGTAGCAGGACAGCTCCGCCGTGTTGACCGGCTTGGTGACCGAGGAGCTGGTGGCACCACCCCAGTTCGGTTGCCACTTGCCCAGGTCGAGGCTGGTGCCGTTGAACTCGTCGGTCCAGTGGAGCGCCCACGTGCCGGACGGGCCATGCGGCACGGTGGTGCTCCGCGGTGTCCGGGCCGGTGGAGGGGCGTCCGGCTGGCGGCAGGTCGCCAACGAGGCCAGCACCAGTGCGGCGACGGCCAGGAGCGCGAGCCTCCTCATCGCTGGGTGACCCCCTTTCGCCGGCGTCGTGGTCCCGGACCAGCATCGGTCCCGGGGCTGAGCGCTGCCTGAGGTCCGGACCGGTCAGGCCACACTCTCGTGCCGTGGCCCGCCACGTCGCCTCATCCGTCGGGGATGCCGCGGGCGGAAGGGGGACGTCCAGCCCTCCTGACCGGGCCTGCGGCGCGCCGATGAGCCAGCTCGGCCGTTCGGTCGTGGCGAGGGAGGACCATGAGCACGTGCCCCACGCCGCAAGCAAGCGCGTTCCCGAGGGGGATGACCACCCTGACCTCGCGATGGAGGGGGACCGCCGGTGACCTTCACGCTCCTGTCCGTGATCTGCCTGGCGGGGATCGCCGGGCCGCTGCTCGCGATCTCCCACCGGTGGGGCCTGCCCGTCGTCGTCGGCGAGCTGCTGGTCGGTGTCGTGCTCGGGCCCATGCTGCTGGGGGCCGTGCACGCCACCGAGCCCACCTTCGCGTTCCTGGCACAGATCGGGTTCGCGCTGGTGATGTTCGTCGCCGGCTCCCACGTCCCCGTCGGTGACTCCCGGCTGCGGACGGCCCTGCCGAAGGGGCTGCTCCGGGCCGCCGTCGTCGGGGTCGCCGCCGCCCCGGTCGCCGTCGCGCTCGCCCAGGTCTTCGGCACCGGCCACGCCGTGCTGTATGCCGTGTTGCTGGCATCGTCCTCGGCGGCCCTGATCCTCCCGATCATCGATGCCCTCCACCTGACCGGCGACCCGGTGCTGGAGCTGCTGCCCCAGGTGGCCGTCGCCGACGCCGTCTGCATCGTCGCGGTCCCGCTGGCCATCGACCCCGCCCGCGCCGGTCGGGCCGCCCTCGGCGCGCTGGCCGTGGTCGGGTGCTCCGTCGTCCTGTTCGTGGTGCTGCGGGCCACCGAGCGGCGCGGATGGCGGCGCGACGTGCACCGCCTGTCCGAGCGTCGCAAGTTCGCCCTCGAGCTGCGGATCAACCTGGCCATCCTGTTCGGCCTCGCCGCCGTCGCCCAGACCACCCGCGTCTCGATCATGCTGGCCGGCTTCACCTTCGGCCTGGCGGTAGCGGCCATCGGCGAGCCACGCCGCCTGGCCCGTCAGCTGTTCGCGGTCACCGAGGGCTTCTTCGGCCCACTCTTCTTCATCTGGCTCGGCGCCTCCCTCGACCTGCGCGCGCTCGGCCGGCACCCCTCGCTCATCGGGCTCGGCGTGGCCCTGGGTGTCGGAGCGCTCGCCACCCACCTTGTCCCGCGGCTCATGGGGCAGCGGCCCGCGCTCGGTGCCCTGGCCTGCGCGCAGCTCGGTGTCCCGGTCGCGGCCGCGGCCCTGGGGGTGCAGTCACACCTGCTGGCCGCGGGTGAACCCACCGCCCTCGTCCTCGGTGCCCTCGTGACGATCGCGGTGGCTGCCGTGGCCGGGACCCTCGCCGCCAGGAATCGGGATCCTGCGCCCGCCACGGACAGCTCCCGCAGCTGAGGCCCTGTGCCCCCTGGCCACCGGCCCGGCCATCGCGACGCAGCCTCGATGCCCGGTCGCCCGGCGCGGGGTCAGACGGGCGCGCCCTCCAGGTGCGACTTGAGCCCCGTGAGGGTGCTGGCGACCAGGCCGCGGATGACCCGGGAGCGGATGAACCCCGGCAGCGGGAGGTTGTGGTGGATCGTCAGCTCGTAGGTCACCCGGACGCGCCCGGACCCCAGCGGTGTCAGGGTGTAGAGGCCCTCCTGCCCGGTCTGCAGCACGCCGGAGAGCATCGTCCAGCTCATCGCGTCGTCGGTGTGGTCGTAGGAGAGCGTGTAGCGGTCGGTGCCGACCGTGGCCTTGGCCTTGAACCGCGCGGTCTGGGGCAGCCCGGTGTCGAAGGTCGAGAGGACCTCGGCCTCCAGGATCTCGGGGATCCACTCCGGCTGGCTGGCGACGTCGCGGATCGTGGCGAGCACGTCCTCGAACGCCGCGTCGATCTCGACGTTCTGGGTGGAGCTGTCGGTCGGCATCCCTGTCCTCCTGTCCTGCCGAACGCGCCGGGTTGCGCGGCCGTTCAGGCGGTCCGCGCCACGCTGATGAGGTCGGCGACCTCCCGTTCCACGGCGTGCAACAGCTTCTCCGGCTCGCGGACGCGGTCGGCGTCTGCCATGAACCCCACCCGCAGCGTGTCCGCGTAGGTGAAGATGCTGACGCCCAGCGTCTGGCGACCCGACCCGGGCACCCAGCCGAGGGCCCCGGAGATCCTGACGCCGCAGAGGTAGCGCACGCTCGTCGGGCCGGCGACGTTGGTCGTCACGCCGATCACCTTGTCCGCGAAGAAGTTGACGACGTAGTGCTCGAGCTGGCGCGTGGTCCGTCCGATCGCGGTGATCAGCCCGAAGGTCACGGTCGCCTCGGGAGACCGCTTGAGCCAGTCCATCCGCCGCTTGGTCTCGGCCAGGCGCTCCAGCGGCGGCTGGATGCTGGAGGGGAAGGTGAAGAAGACCAGGGCGAACTTGTTGCCCAGCTCGCGCGGCAACGGCTGGTCGAGCGGTCGGACGTTGACCGGCACCATCGTGGGCAGGTCGACCGGGACCGCGCCGTGGTCGAGCTGGTAGCGGCACAGGGCGCCGGCGACGGCGCTCAGCAGGACGTCGTTCAGCGTGGCCCCGGCCAGCCGCCCGACGTGCTTGAGGTCGGCCAGCGGCCAGGGCTGGGACCACACCGCCCGCTTGTGGATGCCGGGGGTGCCGCTGAGCGGGTTGTCGGGAGTGCTGGTGAGCAGCAGGTCGTCGACCACCTGCGCGGTGCGCAGCACCTGGCCCGCGGCGTCCACGACCCCCGAGGGGGTGGTCAGGCCGCGTATGCCGGTCACCGCCTGCCGGGTCAGCCCGGCTCCCGCGCGGGTGGCGGACAGCGCGGAGTCCACGAGACCGGCCAGACCCCGGTGCCGCGGCGGCGCGAGGGCACCCTCGGCCTCGCCGAGGTCGTCGTCCGGCGCCTCGTCGGTGAGGGAGAGCATCACCTGGGTCAGCGCCATCCCGTCGGCCAGGGCGTGGTGGAACCGGCACAGGACGGCGGCCCCGGAGCCGTAGCCGTCGACGAGGTGGATCTGCCACAGCGGGTGGGCGCGGTCGAGCGGCACGTGCAGGTGCTGCTCGAGCAGTCGCTGCAGGGCCGCGTCGTCACCCGGCCGCGGCAGCCTCACGCGATGCAGGTGCCGGTCCAGCGAGAAGTCCGGGTCGTCCTCCCAGTGCGGCAGGCCCAGCGGTGTCCGCGGTGGCAGGGGCCGCTGGTGGAAGACCGGGAACCGTTCGACCATGCGCCGGCGCACCACGTCGACGAGCCGGTCCCAGTCGGGGGCTCGATCGAGGAACATCACCGACTCGATGACCATGAGGTTGTTCGGCCGGTCCATGTTCAGCCAGATGGTGTCGACCGGTCCGATGCGTCTGCGCCCGCTCACGGGGCCGCACCATCCGAGCCGTAGTAGCCCTGCCGCAGCAGGTCGGTGATCTCCTGGACGAGCGGCATGCGCGGGTTGGTCCGGTTGCTGAGGTCCTGGAACGCGGTCATCGCCAGGTCGGGCAGCGCCGCGAGGAACTCCTGCTCCCCGACGCCCGCGTCCTGGAGGGTGCGCGGCATACCGAGCTTGTCGAGCAGGTCGTCGACCGCCTGGAACAGGCGGCGCCGGCTCTCCTCGGCACCGCGCCCGCCGAAGATGACCCGGCCGAGCTGGGCGTACTTCTCGGGCGCGACGTAGGCCGAGTAACCCGGTGCCGGCATGAACTTGCTGGGCAGCGCGGCGTTGTAGGCCAGCACGTGGGGCAGGAAGACGCCGTTGGCGCGGCCGTGGGCCAGGTGGAACCGGGCGCCGACGGCGTGGGCGAGGGCGTGGTTGGTGCCGACGAAGGCGTTGGAGAAGGCCAGCCCCGCCAAGGTCGCGGCGTTGGCCATGTCGGTGCGCGCCTCCAGGTCGCCCGGGTCGGCGTGAACCCGGGGCAGGGCCTCGAAGATGAGTCGGGCGGCCTGCACGCAGAAGGCGTCGGTGTACGGCGAGGCGAACACCGACACCACCGCCTCGAGGGCGTGGGTGAGGGCGTCGACACCGCTGTCCAGCGTCACCGCGTCGGGCAGCGACAGCGTCAGCATCGGGTCGACGATGGCCAGGTCCGGCACGAGGCCGTAGTCGACCAGGGTCTCCTTGCGGCCGTCGACCGTGACCACAGCGGCCGGTGACACCTCCGACCCGGTCCCGGACGTGGTGGGCAGCGCGACCAGCTGGACCGTGTGCGCGTCCTGGGGGTACTCGACCACGCGCTTGCGGGGGTCGAGGAACGGCAGCGTCAGGTCGGCCAGGCGCAGCTCGGGGTGCTCGTGGAACAGGCGCATGGCCTTGGCCGCGTCGATGACCGAGCCGCCGCCGACGGCCACGACCAGGTCGGGCCGGACGCGCTGCAACAGCTCGACGCCGCGTCGGATGGTCGCCTCGTCGGGCTCGGGCGCGACGTCGCTGAACACCTGGACGTGCGGGGCCCGCAGCGTGCTGCGCACCAGGGCCGCCACGCCCCGGTCCTCGCTCGGCCCGTCGGTGACGATGACCGCGCTGTCGGTCTCGACGTCGCGCAGGTTCTCGAGCGCACCGGCGTTGAAGTAGGTGTTCGACGGCACCCGGAACCACTGCGGCGGCGTGCGCCGGCGCGAGACGGTCTTGAGGTTGAGCAGCTGCAGGTAGTTGACGTTCTCGGTGGTGCTCGACCCGCCCCACGTCCCGCACCCGAGGGAGAAGGTCGGCGTCAGGTTGTTGTAGACCCCTCCCAGGGCACCGACGGCGGTCGGCGCGTTGACCAGGATCCGGCCGGTGCGCACAGCCCGGCTGTAGGCGTCCACGACGGCGTCGTCGCGGGCGTAGATGGCCGACGTGTGCCCGAGACCGCCGTGCTCGGTGACCAGCACCGCAGTGTCGATGGCGTGCCGCTCGTCCCGGGCGCGCACGACGCCGAGCACGGGCATGAGCTTCTCCTGCACCAGCGGGTGCCTGCCCAGCTCGGTGAGGTCGGCCGGCAGGGGCGCGAGCAGGACCTTGGTGGCCGGCGCGACGCGGAAGCCGGCGCGACGCGCCAGCTCCGGGGCCAGCTGGCCCAGCGCGGCGAGGTTGGCCCGGTCGCCGTCGCCGAACGCGAACGTCGCGAGCAGCTCCTCCTCGGCGGGAGTGAGCAGGTGCGCGCCCATCCGCTCGAACTCGGCGATCGTCTCGTCGTAGATCTCGTCGTCGATGATGCAGGTCTGCTCCGCCGGGCAGATCACCGAGGCGTCGAAGGTCTTGGAGATCAGGATGTCGACCACCGCCCCCTTCACGTCGGCGGTGCGGTGCAGGTAGACGGGCGCGTTGCCGGGGCCGACGCTCAGGCCCGGCTTGCCCGCGGCATTGGCGAGAGCGACGATCTTCTGCCCGCCCGTGACCCAGATGAAGTCGACCTGCGGGTGCGTGAACAGGTAGTGGGTGACCCGGTGCTCGGGGTCGGGGAGCACCTGCAGGGCACCGGGCGGCATACCGGCCTTCTCGGCGGCCTCCCGCAGGATCTCGACGCTGCGCTCGCAGCAGCGGGTCGCGAACGGCGAGGGCCGGAACACGATGGCGTTGCGGGTCTTGGCCGCGACGATCGCCTTGTAGAGCACCGTCGACGTCGGGTTGGTGACGGGCGTGATCGCCAGGACCACCCCGATCGGCTCGGCGACCCGCACGATGTTGCGCTCGACGTCCTCCTCGACGACCCCGACCGACTTCTTGCCGCGCAGGTAGTCGTGGAGGAACTCCGTCGCGACGAAGTTCTTGACCACCTTGTCCTCGAAGACGCCGAAGCCGGTCTCCTCGACGGCGAGGCGGGCCAGCTCGGTGGCCGCCCGCACCCCCGCGCGCACCATCGCCTCGACGATGCGGTCCACCTGCTCCTGGTCGAGCTCTCGGAACGCCCGGGCGGCCTGCGCAGCGCGCTCGACGGCCGCGTCGGCCGCGGCCCGGCGGGTGCCGTCCAGCGCCTCGGTGCCCCTGGCGGGCGGGGAGCCGGCGGAGGGCTGGGTGCCCGTGGAACCGGGCACGGGGGCCTTCGGCGTTGCTGTCCTCGTCGATGCCATCGTCGCTTCCCTTGGACGGTTGCCTCGGCACCCACGGTGCCCGGGCCGGTGGCGACCCCGGAAGAGGCGTTGGTCCCCGGGGCATGAGGTGCCGCGACGGGTCTCCGCGGCTCACGCCGGCGTGCAGAACGAGGCCGACTGCCGCAGGCCGGGCGCGCTGAACGCCGGCAGGGTCAGGCTGGTCACCTCGATGGTGACGTCGGTGAGGACGACGTCACCCAGGTCGGCCGCCGGGGGAGGGCTGTCCGGTGTCCAGGTCACGCCGGCCCCCGCCATCGTGGCGGTGACCGAGCGGGCGTAGAGCGTCAGGCCGTTGGCCGAGGTCGACGCGCTGTCGGCCGGCGTGACCGATGCCGCCGTCAGGCCCGTCCCGATCGCGGTGACCGGGGTGCACGGGGTGTGCAGCTCGAGCCCGGTCAGCGTGGCGGCGGTGCTGCGCAGCTCGATGGTGGGCACGTCGCCGGCCGTGGTCGGCACGGTGACGACCCCGTCGTAGACCAGCCCGGCGAGCGTGGCCTTCGCAGCGGTGAGGGTCGCGCCGGCTCCACCGGGGGTGCCGGGAGGCAGCGAGGCCTGCCCGAGGGCGATGCCCGGCGCCTGGCTCAGCACCAGGGCTGCGGCCATCAGCGCGCCCGCGGACCAGCGGATGGACGGCTGCCGCCGCCCCACGGATGAGCTGCTCATGCCCGGCTGGGCTCCGGTCCGGTGCCACCGGCGGCGGGGCCGGGGTCCCCGTCGTCCGGCAGGTCGGGCGCCGCCGCCGGTGCGGAGTCCTGTGCCGGGGTCCGGTCGACGACGACCCAGGCGAACCCGAGGGCGCCACCGATGATCGACAGCAGGCCGCCGAGGAGGAAGCCACCGACGTTGCTGGTGACGAACGAGGCCACGCCGAGCAGGATCGCCAGGAGCCCGTAGAGCTTGTTCTGGCTCGGCGTCATCCACATGAGCAGGCCGAGTATGGCGATCACGGCACCCACCAGGGCCGCGATGACGACCGAGGGGGTCACCAGCATGATCTTGTAGGCGGTCAGCGGGATGGTGGCGATCTCCAGCCCGCCCAGGAGGGTGAACAGGCCACCCCAGAAGGGTCGCGAGCGCCGCCACCGACGGAACCGTCGGGGCCTGGCCGCCGGGAGCGCGTCCGCCGGTGGCGGGGCAGCATCCGCCTCCGGCGGGAGGTCATGCGATTCGCTGGGTCGTGACGCGTCGTCATCAGGCATGAGAAGTTCCCCTGTTCATGCGTGCCGGCCGGTGGGACGCTGCGTCCCACCGGCCGCACGACTTCCTGGTGCCCCCAGCGATGTGTGGTCCGGGTCGGCGGCTGCCGAACCCTCAGCAGCTGGAGACGAACTCGGCGTAGAGCTTGAGTCCGCTGATGTTGAAGCTCCCGGCCTCCGTCCCCACACCGACCTGCTTGATGCTCGTGAGCGTCACGCGGTCGGCGCCCTGGGCGAAGCTGCCCCCGATCGGCTGACCGGACAGCGCGCCATACGGGTCGGTGAAGTCGTTGTTCGGGGCGAAGCCCTGACCGGCGAGGGCCGAGCCCACGGACTCGCCGATGGTGAAGTTGTTGAAGTTCGCGCCGCTCGCGGTCAGCGCCGGGGCCTGGATCACCAGGTTCGACGCCGTCGTGTCACCCGCGCCGGCGATGGTGACCCGGATGGCGTTGCCGAGCGGGGTCGGGGCGCAGATGCTCTGGGCCAGGTTGGAGATCGTCGCCGACCCGAGCTGGGTCACCGTGTCGGAGGCATAGGTGCTGCCGCCGGCGGTGGCGGTGTTGTTGATGGAGCCAGACCCGTTGATGAGCGCGCCGGCACCGTTGTTGAGGGCGCTCGCGCCCGCGCTGCTGGCCAGCTTGTCCGGGAAGGCGTACTGCACGAAGTGGCTACCGCTCAGGCTGTCCGCGGACAGCGTGAAGGGAATGCCCGAGAACGAGAACGACAGCGCGAAGGCACCGGTGGCGCCGAGGTACCCGATGAGGCCGACCGCGCCGACCCCCGCTCCTGCTGCCAGTCCGAACCGGCGCCAGCGCGTGCGGCCGACCGTCTCGGCAGCTTGTGGAGAACGTGCCATGAGTGCCCCCAAACGTGGGCTCCGGATGGCCTGCACGGCCATCGACCTGCTTCCTTTCCCTGTTGGTAGCAGACGTTCTCGGCCGGCGGATCCTCAATCGGCCGGGGCTAGTACCAAGGAACGGGGTCGAGGTGGCCTCACAATTCGCCACACAGGCACCGGTATGCCGTCAAAGAGGCTCCCCGGCGATCGGCCGGTTTCCCTGGTGTCCGGGACGGTTCGCAGCTTGTCGCTCAGGACGGGTAGCGGGTGCGGACGTGGTCGGGGACCTCGATGCCGGCCGCCAGGTCGGGGGCGGGGCGCGGCGGCCCGGCGGTGGTCCGCAACGGCAGCACACCTGCCCACACGTCGGCCCCGAGGTCGGCCGGGTCGTCCTCCGGCCAGCCGTCGCCGACCTTGACCGACCACTCCTGCAGTGGCAGGGCGAGCACCATCGTGGCCGCCAGCTCCTTGCGCTGCGGCGGCCGCAGGTGCGCCCAGCGCCCCGGCAGGAGGTGCTCGGTCAGCACCCGCAGCGCGTCCACGAGCTCCTCCTGCGGCACGACCGAGGCGCGCCCCAGGATGGTGGCGCTGCGGTAGTGCATCGAGGACTCGAAGGCCGAGCGGGCGAAGACGAGCCCGTCGAGGAGGGTCACCGTGGCACACGTCGGGGCGCCCGCTGCCAGGGCACGCATCAGCCGGCTGCCGGTGGAGCCGTGCAGGAGCAGCCGGTCCCCGTCCCGGGCGCAGGCCATGGGCAGCACGAACGGCTGGTCGCCCTCGGCCAGCGCGACATGGGCCACCAGGGCCTCGTCGAGGATGGCGTCCAGGACCGACCGGTCCGTCACCGCCTTCTCGGGCAGGCGCCGGACAGTCGTGCGCTCGGTCGGCTCGCTCATGGTCGCGGCTCCTCGGGTCCGGTCCGGTAGGGCATCACCCCGTATTCAGCCACAACCCGGGTGGCGACGTGCCGACGACAGGCCACCGTCCCGTGCGCGGCGCCCGGTGGGCCTCACGTCCGGTCCATCGCCCTGCGGGCCGAGTCGAGGACCGCCGCGGCCCGGGTCAGTGCCGCATCCGCCTCGCTGACCCGGGAGCGGGCCCGCGCCAGCTCTGCCCGCCGGGCGTCGAGCTGCTGGTGGAGCTCCTCGACCGCTGCGGACAGGGCGGCTTCGCCCTCCCGGGCCGCCTCGAGCTCGCGCCGCCTCTGCTCGACGCCGGACTCGGCCTCGATGACGACCTGCCGGGCCTGCTCGCGTGCCTCGGTGCCGGCGGCCGCACCGGCCGGCTCGGCCGCATCGGCCGCATCGGCCGAGCCGGTCGAGCCGGTCGAGCCGGTCGCCGCGGCACGGGCCGGCGTGAGCGGGGTGGCCGTGGCGGCGGTGACGTCGACGTCCCCGAAGCCGGAGTAGCTGAGCGACCTGGTGAGCACCCCCGAGGTGGCCGCCGCATACGCCTCGTCCGAGACCAGGGCTGCGGTCAGCGTGGCGGCCAGCTCCCGACGGGCCGTTCCCTCGAGGACGTGGCCCTGGGCCCCCGCCAGCGTTGCGGCCGTGGCGGTCAGCTCGTCCACCAGCTCACGCCGCCGCGCGGTCAGCTCGCGGATGCGGTCGCCTTCCATGGCTGCCTGCGCCTCGCGCATGGCCCGGCCGAGCTCGGCCAGCTGCTGTGCCCGCCCGGGGTCGGACCGGAAGACCAGGTTGATGGCCCAGGCGGCGAGCGAGGGGCGTCGAGCCGTGCCCACCTGCCTGGCGAGCTCCACCTGGCCGGACTCCTTCAACCGGCTCACCAGCGAAGCGCGGTGTGCGACGAACTGTTCCGGTGCGCGCTTGTAGAGCTCGTCCATCGCGTCGGCCACGTCCATGCCGGCATCGTGCACCGCCCGGCCCCGGCCCACCACCGCGACGACCCGTGACGTAGCCGCACCCCCTCCGGACGGTGGATTCGACTCGTCCCCGCTCTGCCTAGGTTCGGGAGTGCGCCGCAGCCACGGCGCACCCAACGATGGGAGAAGGCCATGGCATACGGGATCGTCCACTTCTTCCCGGGCGGCACCAAGGAGCAGTACGAGGCGTCCATCGCCGCGGTGCACCCCGGGCCGGACAAGCTGCCCGACGGCCAGGTGTTCCACGCGGCCGGCCCCTCCGCCGGCGGCTGGACCATCATGGCCGTGCACGAGTCGCAGGAGAGCTGGGAGCGCTTCCGCGACCAGATCCTCATGCCGCGCATGCAGGCCGGCATCGAGGGCGGGTTCGCCAGCCCGCCGGAGGAGACGGCGATCGACCTCTACAAGGTCGTGGTCTAGCCGCCGCGGGCGACCGGGCCCGGACGCCGCCCGCCCGGGCCCGGTCCGCAGGTGCTCTCCGCGGCCGGCGCAACCCGCGTGACGTCCTCAGGCCCGGGCGGCCTTCTCCTCCGACGTGGCCCGCCGGATGACCAGGCGGGTCCAGGCGCCGATGTAGACGCGCTGGTCCTCGTCGACCTCGTGGCGCTGCCCCGGCGGCAGCGGGGCGGTCGGCAGCGGGCCGCTCGCGGGACCGACGTAGGTGCCGTTGGCCGACTGCAGGTCCTCCACCCACCACCGCTGGCCGTCGGTGGTCAGCTGCGCCTGCCGGCGGCTGACACCGGTGTCGGTGGAGCAGTCCACCTGCGGGTGGATGTTGCGGCTGACCGAGCGGCGGCCGACCAGCACCGACTGCACGGTCAGCGGCACCACGGTCGGCGGGCCCGGTGACGGGCACGGGTCCTCGGACTCCTGGGCGGCGTACCAGTCGGGGTCGACCCACACCTCGGCCACCCACTCCAGCGCCACCGGGGGCGGCACGGGGGAGGCGGTTGCTGCCGGCTGCTGGCCGTCCGGTGCCGCGCCCTGCCCGGGTGCGCCGTCGGGCGGTCGGGGCATCGCGCCCGTGGTGAAGTCGTAGCCGCACGCCTCGCAGAACAGGGCGTCGGCGTCGTTCGGGGCCGAGCAGCTCGGGCAGGTGCGGGGGCCGGCCGGGGCCGTCGTCGCGGGGGCAGGCGCACCCGGCGCGCCACCGGTGCCGGCGCTCGCGGACGAGCCGCCCGGCGCCGCCGCCGCTGCGCTGCCGGAGCCGGCCGCCACCGCGCCACCGGCGCCGGAGGAGCCCGCGGAGATCGGCGCCCCGCAGGTGTCGCAGTAGTCGCCGGCCTCGGAGGTGTGCCCCTGCGGGCAGGTGTAGGGGCTCATGCGTTCCGCCGCCTCGCTCTCGGTGCGGGTGTCACTTCTTCACCCGGGTCGTCTTGGTCGACGAGGTGTCCAGGGCCATCTCGTCCAGCCGGTCGACGCTGCTGCGCAGGCGCACCTTGCCGGTCACCGCGTCGTCGACGTCGACCACCTTGCGCAGGCGGTCGGTGGCCTCGTCGTTGCCGGTCTCGGCGGCGAGCTGGACCGCCCGGCCGAGCTTGGCCGTCGCGGTGGCGTCGTCGCCGGCGGCCTTGGCGGCGAGCCCGTCCTGGATCGCCTGGGCCAGCTCGGCCTGCCCTGTGTAGTGCGCGACCGCCGGGTTGATGCGGGTGGTCAGGGTGTCGTCGTCGGTCCACAGCGCCTTGACCAGGCCCTGGGCGACGACGTCCGCGCCGACGGCGAGCTGCACCCGAGCGGCGAGCTGCTCCTGCCCGATGCTGCGGGCGGGCAGCCGGACCGCCACGTGGTAGTCCCGGGACTCATCCCCCCACGACCCGGTCGGGTAGGCCCCGGTGAGCGGGTTGACCGGGGTCCGCCGCCCGGTGAGGTCCTCCACAGTGGGGGCGACCTGGCGCACGAACAGCACCTGGGCCCCCTGTGGTGACCACACCCGCAGGTCGGCCGCGGCGACCCCGCGACCCATCGACTGGCGCATCAGCGTCTCGAACACCGCCGGCATCTCCTCGGCCCGCGGGATGAGGTCGACGGTGCCCAGCAGGGCGGTGGCGATGCGGCGCAGCTCGGCCACCACCCAGTCGGCGCCGACGCCCCGGCAGTCGCACTGGAACTGCCCCTCGGCCGCGCTGATCGCGACGGAGAGCTGCTCGGGGGTCTCGTGCTGGTTGTTGCCGTCGGTGAGCAGGATGGCGTGCTTCTGGGTGACCGGGACGGTGGCGAACACCTGCCGGGCCTTGGTCAGCCAGGTGCCCATCGCGGTGCCGCCGTCGGCGTGGAACGTCGCGATCGCCGCCTTGGCCGCGCGCCGCATCACGTCGTCCATGCGCACCATGCCGACCCCGGACTCGGGCGCGATCGGTCCGGAGGGGAACGCCAGGCGCGCCTCGTGGTTGCCCGAGATCACGGCGAACCACGTCCCGTCGAGCACCTGGTCCAGCGCCGCGGAGGCCGCGGCCTGGGCCGCGCGGATCTTGTCCTCGCCCATCGAGCCGGAGGTGTCGACGATGACGATCTCCGCGGCCTCACCGGCCCCGGAGCGCCCGGCCTCGCCGGCGCCCTGGCAGGTGACCGTCACGATCGCGTGCACGTCCGTGCCGCCGTCGGGCAGGAACTCGTTCTGGTAGACCTCAGCCGTGAACTCGGCCATGTCGTGAGCCTTCCTCTCGTCCGGGGCGGTGCGGGGACGGGTATGCCGGGTGGCCGGGTCCCCGGCCCGGCCGCGGCGTCAGCGGGTGTGCGGTCACGGCGACCCCACCCTGGCCAGGGCCACGGTGATGTTGTCGTGGCCGCCCTGCGCGTTGGCCCAGGCGACGAGCTCCTCGGCCAGCGACAGGGGGTCGGCAACCGCGTTGGCACCAGGGTCGGCAACCGGGTCGGGAACACGGTCGGGCTCAGGGGTGGTGACGCCCGGGGCGGTGCCGGCCGGAGCGAGCGACGGCGACCGGACCGCCGCGCACCGGCGGACCAGGGCCGCCAGGTCCTCGGCCTCGGAGCAGTAGTTCCACAGGCCGTCCGAGCAGACCAGCACCCACCCCGGGCCCTCGAGCTCACGGCTGGCGTGGCGCGGGGTCGGGTCCGGCGCGTCGACCCCGAGCCAGCGCGTGATCGCGTGGGCCTGTGGCCCCTCCTCGGCGTCGCGTCGCGGGACGCCCCGGGCGATCTGCTCGGCGGCCCAGGAGTCGTCGACGGTCAGGGCCGTGGCGGCACCGGCATCGGGCAGCCAGTAGGCCCGGCTGTCACCCACCCAGCCGACGACGAGCAGCTCCGCGTCGAGCACCGCGGCCACCCAGGTGCAGGCGGCGGGGTTCTCCCCGCGCGGGGCGGTGGTCGTCTCGACGACCGCCGCGTTGGCGGCCGCCGCCGCCGACTCGAGGAGCCCTGCCGTGGCGGCGACGCGCGCGGCCACCGTGCCGGCTCCGCGCGGCCGGAAGCCGGTGAGCACCTCGCGGCTCGCCCGGGCCGCGGCCAGGCTGGCGCGGTCGGAGTCGGTCGAGGAGGACACGCCGTCACACACCACCAGCAGGGCCCGCGAGGCGGGCACCGCGTCGGCCGCCAGGGCCATCGCGTCCTCGTTGCGGTGGTGCCGGATGCCGCGGTCGCAGACCCCCGCCACCCACGGTGCCGGCTGCTCGCGGAAGTGGTCGCGCGGCTTGACCGCCGGGGTGCCGCACGTCTGGCAGTAGCCGTCCTCGGCGACGACCCCACCGCAGGCGGCGCAGGCGGGTGCGGGCGGCGCCACCCGCACCGAGTCCAGCGGGCTGGCCGTGTCCACCGTGTCGGGGACGGGCGAGACCGGCATACCGGGGTCGACCTCGTGCCCGCACGCCTCGCAGAACCGCGCGCCCGGGGCGGTCTCGCTGTGGCAGGCGGGGCAGGTCACCACGTCGTCCACGGCCGGGTCCGGTTGGCGGAGTCGACGAGGCGCACGCGTTCCGCACGGGACTCGGTCACGCCGGCCAGGTGCCGGTAGGCCGACTCGAGGCCGGCCCGCAGGGCGCGCTCCCGGGCCGGGATGCCGTCGATGAGCACGTCGGGACGCTCGCCGTGGTCGATGACCTCCTTCAGGGCCAGCCCGAGCACGGTCGCCGTGAGGCCGAACCGGTCGGCCGGGTCCACGCTGACCGCGTCGATGCTGCCCATCGCCTCGGCGAGGGCGGGCAGCCCCCGCCCTGAGCCGGCCAGCAGCCCGGCACGCAGACGTCGCGCCTGCGGGAAGGCCCGGCTGGTCGGGGACACGAGGTCGAGCGCCGCGATGGCACCGTCGAGGTCGTGCCGGGCGGTGTGGATCCGGGCCAGGCCGAACGCCGCCGGCGCGGTGTAGTTGGCGTCGGTGCGGGCGCAGGTGGTGTAGAGCGACTCGGCCACGTCCGCCTCGCCGCTGAGCTCGCAGGCCAGGGCGAGGGCCAGCTTCGGGGCCAGCTCACCGGGGACCTGGCCGTAGACCGCGTTGAAGGCGCTGCGGGCGGTCGCCGGGTCGTCCTGGGCGAGGGCGGCCAGGCCGGAGAGCCAGACCGCCCGCCACTCCCACGGGTCCTCGGTCAGCAGCGTGGTGACCGCGCGGTCGACCAGGTCGAAGCGTGACGCCTGCAGGGCGGTCCGGGCGGTCGCGAGGAGCACCTCGGCCGACGGCTCCGGCGCCCGCGCCAGGACGGCCAGCCGGGCCTCCGGCTCCTCCACGCTCACGGTGCGCAGCCAGCCGCTCATCGGGTCGCCGTCGTCGACCCGCAGCGCGGGCAGCTGTCGCCAGTCCAGGGTCTCGCCGGCGGCCGAGGGCACGTCGAACAGCAGCGAGGACGCGGAGTGCGTGGCGGCGCCGGACCCGGCGCGTTCGGCCACGACCTCGCGGAGCACCCCGAGCAGCTGGACCCGCAGCTCGTCCGCGGTGGCGAACCGGTCGGCCGGCTCGGGGGCGCAGGCCTTGACCAGCAAGCGGTACAGCGAGTCGTGGCGCTGGAACAGCGGGGTGTCCTCCACCGGCGGGAAGGACGCGACGTAGGTGGACTGGTAGCCGCGCAGCTCCATCGCCAGCACGGCCAGGGTCCGCCCGATGGTGAAGATGTCGGAGGCCACGGAGGCGCCGACCGTGGGCACCTCGGGCGCCTGGTAGCCGACGGTGCCGTAGATCGGGGAGTCGAGGTCGTCGGCGCGGCGCACCCCGCCGAGGTCGATCAGCTTGACCGCGTCGCCGACCTGGATGATGTTGTCCGGCTTGAAGTCGCAGAACAGCAGGCCCAGGTCGTGCAGGTACTGGAACGCCGGCAGGATCTCCACGAGGTAGGCGATCGCCTGGTCGACCGGGATCGGGTCGTAGCGCCCGCCGGCCGCCCGCATCCGGGCCTTGAGCAGCGCCTTGAGCGAGGTGCCGCCGACGTACTCCATGACGATGTAGCCGGCGTCGCGGTGCGTGACGAAGTTGTAGATCTCGACGATGAGCGGGTGCTCGACCTGGGCGAGGAACTGCCGCTCGGCGATCGCCGCGGCCAGCGCGTCGGGGTCGCCGGAGTTGAGCAGGCCCTTGAGCACCACCCAGCGATCGGAGACGTTCTTGTCGCGGGCGGCGTAGATCCAGCCCAGGCCGCCGTGGGCCAGCGCCCCGACCACTTCGTACTGCCCACCGACGAGCTCGCCGGGCTGCAGCTTCGGGGTGAAGGAGTAGGGCGCCCGGCACTGCGGGCAGAAGCCCTCGGTCCGGCCGGGGTGCCCCTCGCGCGAACGACCCACGGGCGCACCGCAGTTCGGGCAGCTGCGCCGGTCCTCGGGCACCTGGGGGTCGACCATGATCGCCGCGGCGGCGTCGACCGCCGGCACCGGCGGCACGGTGGTGAGTCCCGCCCCGAGCCGGGCCCCGCGCAGGCGCGTGGAGGAGGTCCCGAGCCGCCGGGTCACGTGGGTGCCGCCGTTGGCCCGGGCGGAGCCCAGCGGCGAGGAGGGCAGCCGGTTGGAGGCGCGGGAGACCGCCGACGGTGACGGGGCGAGGCCGGCCGGCTGGGTGGCGGCCGAGGTCGCGGACACCACGGGCGCCGCCCCGGCGACGGCCGACGCGCTGACCACGCCGGCCGCTGCGGGGGAGCCGCACACGTCGCAGTAGCCGTCGAGGACCTGGCCGGTGCAGCCGGGTTGCGTGCAGGGGATCGTGCTCACGGCGTCCCTCCGTGGTCGGCGCGGCTGGCCAGGTAGGCCTGGTAGGCCGCGACGAGCGCGCGGGCGCGCTCGAGGTCTGCGGGCCTGCTGCCCAGCTCGTCCACGGCCCGTCGCCGCAGCTCGGCGAGGTCCCCGGCCGCGTCGGCCCGCAGGCCCGAGCCGGCGGCCTTGGCGCCGTAGGCCTCCAGTCGTCCGAGCAGCTCGTCGCGCTCGTCGAGCGCCGACTGGTATGCCGTGTGCGCCTGGGTGAGGGCGCGGCTCACCGCGTCCAGCCGCGTCAGGTAGGCCTCCACCGCCGCCGCGTCCTCCGGCACCGGGCCGAGCGCCGCGACGTCGGGGACGGCGAGGCGCGGGGCCGGACGCAGCTCGGCCACGCACCGGTCGGCGAGGGCGCGCAGGGCCTGCCCGCGGGCCTCCAGCTCCGCCCGCTGGGTGCGGGCGCGGGCGGCGTCGCGCCGGGCCTCCCGGCGGGTGGCGGCGCCGACGATGAGGTCGCGCTCGAGGCGGGCCGCCTCGCCCTCGGCGCCGGGGACCCGCCCGCCGACGTCGGCGCCGCGCTGGGCGTCCCCGACCAGGTCGGTGACCGTGCCGTCCAGGGCGGTCAGCCGGCGGGTGGCGCCGTCGTGGGAGGGCCCGGCCGGCTCCTCGGCTACCAGGTCGCGCACCCGCTCGACCTGGGCGCGCAGCTGGCGCAGCCGGTCCGCGAGGTCGGCCTGGACCGGGTCGAGCGAGAGCCGGGTGCGCAGCGCGCCGACCAGGGCGTCGGAGAGCCGGCAGGCTTCGGGCAACGAGACGCTGAGCGCACCGGCCGGGAGCTGCCGGCCGGTGGTCGCCGGGTCGACGGTGGTGTCGAGGCGGCCCCAGATCAGGGCGGAGAGCCGCTCCCGCTCGGCGACCCCGGCCCGGCCCGAGTCCCAGGTGGTGACCAGCAGGTCGTAGCGCTCGGACACCGACTGCCACAGTGCCATCGACAGCTGCACGTCCCCGGTGAGCGCGTCCCGCTCGGGGGAGGCCAGCGCCGCCTCGTCGAGGCGGGCGAGCTCGGCGCGGCGCTGGTCCCGCCAGGCGCCGAGGGCCTCGAGGTAGGCCAGGGCGTCCTGCGCGGCGATGGGGACGCCGATCCGGCCGACCGGCTCCGGGGCGGTGCTGGCCACGGTGGGCGCCGTCATGGCTGCCGCCCGTAGACCGGTGCCGGCGGGGTAGGGGCCGGGCCGAGCGCAGCCCGCAGCCAGGTGTTGTACGCCGCGGCCCACTGGCCGTCGGTGCGCATCTTCTCGAGCACCGCGTTGACGTAGCGCACCAGGTCCGGGTGGGCTTGGGAGATCCCGAGCCCGTAGGGCTCGGCGGTGAAGGCGGACCCGACCACCCGGGCGTACGGGTCCTGGGCGACGAGGCCGGCCAGGACGGTGTCGTCGCCGGTGATGGCGTCGACCTTGCCCTGCTGGAAGAGGACCAGGCAGCCGGTGTGCGTGTCCGACCCGACGGGGATGACGCCGGCGAAGGTGCGCAGCTTGTCCATGCTGGTCGAGCCGTTCGGGGCGCACACCCGCTTGCCCTTGAGGTCGCTCATCGAGCGGGCCGTCGAGCCGAGGGGGACCAGCACCTTCTGCCCGGCGCGGTAGTACTCGGAGGAGAACGCGATCTTCTGCCACCGGTCGCAGTTGATGGTGAAGGCGCGCGCCACGATGTCGACGCTGCCGTCCTGGAGGGAGGGGATGCGCTGGCCGGCGGTGATGACCTTGAGCTCGATGTGGTCGGGGCTGCCGAACAGCGCGGTGGAGACCGCTTGCAGCATGGAGATGTCGAAGCCCTCGATCCGCCCGGTCACCGGGTTGCGCGCACCCAGCAGCAGGGTGTCGGCCGACACCCCGGCGATGAGCCGGCCGCGGGCCTTGATCCGGGCCATCGTGCTGCCCGCCGGCGTGGCCAGCGGGTCGGTCGCGGCCGGGGCGTAGGAGGCGAGCGGTTTGCCGCAAGCCGGCGCGGCGGTGCTCGGCGGCGTGGTGCTCGCGCTCGCCACCGCCTTCGGGGTCGGGACCGGGGTGTCGGCGTAGACGCCGGCCGAGCCGCAGCCGGCCAGGGCGAGCAGGCCGGCGAGAGCGAGGACCACGCCGAGGCGCTGGCGCGCCGCGTGGGGGCCGCTCATCGGTACTCCTCCAGCCGCTTGCTGACGCCCCACCAGCAGGCGAGGGCACCGAGCAGGCCGACGAGCAGGCCGACCGCACCGGCGAACGGCAGGTAGGGCCGCGGCGCCGACAGCCCGTCGGCGGTGTCCCGGCCCACCGCCGTCAGCGCCCGGGAGGAGGCCGTGTCGAAGGCGTCGAAGGTGGCGTTGGACGAGCTCGCGCCTGACCCGGTGGCCAGGGCGACGGCGGCGTCCCACTTGCCCCCGTCATCGGCCGCCCGGACCGCGGTGTGCGTGCGGGCGTAGGGCGCCCACGCGTCGGCCAGCCCGCCGGCACGCGAGGAGTGGCCGGCCGCCTGGCGGGCCTGCGCCTGCACCACCGCCGAGGACGCCTTCCACGCCTTCTCGAAGGTCGCGCCGGAGCCGCGGGCGATCAGCGTGAGGCTCTCGTTGGACTTGGCGTCGAACCCGGCGATCCGCGCCCGGGCGGTGGCGAGGGTGGCGGCGTACGGGCCGTCGCGCACGTCGGCGACCTGACCGCGGACCCCGCCCAGGACGAGGGCGCCCACGATGAACGTGAGCAGGACAGCCACCGTCGCGGCGACCATGGGCAGGTTGAGGTAGCGGTGGGTGCGCCGGGCCAGCCAGACCATGCCGAACACCAGCGCCGCCAGGGACAGCAGCCCGACCAGCATCCACGCCGAGGCTCCGGCGGCGTTGTCGAGCTCGGCCCGCACCCGCAGCTGGTTGGCGGTCACCAGGGCGTCGACGATGGGCAGGGCGTCCGCCCGCAGCCCGGCGCTGGCGTTGCGCAGGTACTGCGCCCCCAGCGGCAGGCCCTGCCGGTTGTTGGCGCGGGCCTGTTCGACCAGGCCGGTGTAGGTCACCAGCTGGGAGTTCAGTGCGGACAGCGCCCGGCCGTCGGCGGGCTGGGCGCGGGCCGCCTCGGCCACCAGGCGGCTGGCCTGGCCGATCGCGTTGTCGTAGTCGGCCCGGGTGGAGGCCGGCTCGATGCCACCGACGAGGAAGGCGTTGGTGGCGTTGGCATCCGCCTTGACCAGGTTGGTGTGCAGGGCCTGGATGCGCACCAGCTGGGCGGTGTTGGCCTCGGCCCGGGCGAGCGCGCCGTCGGTGGCGTTGAACGCCTGGCCCGCCGCGAGTCCGAACACCAGGCACGCCCCGGCGGTGAGCAGGGCCAGCACGCGCAGCCGCCCCGGGGTGCCCTCCAGGCTGCGGCGCAGGGCGGCCCTGGCGGCGGAGGTCCGGGTCGGCGTGGCGGGGGCGGGTTCGGCGTGGCCGGCCGGCGCCGGGGGTGCCGCCGCGCGGGCGGCCGGCACGCCGCTCCCGGTGCTGACGGCGGGGCTCGCGGACGACGTCACGGCACACCTCCTGGCTGGGGTCCTGCCGTCTCGGACGTCCGGTCGGGGGCGGACGGCTCCGTGTCCGCGGCGTCGTCCTCGCCGGGGTCGCGCAGGTCCTCGGGCAGCAGCAGCCGCAGCTGCTCGGTCGTGGGCGTGGCGACGTCCCGCAGCCGCCAGGCGTGCCGCCCGATCGCGCCCTCGAGCACGTTGCGCGCGTAGCGGCCGTTGCCGAACGTGGACCCGCGGGGGACCGCGCCGAGCAGCTCGGTGAAGGCCTCCACGCAGCCCGGCCCGAGCGTGTAGTCGGCGCCGTCGGCCAGCCGGGTGAGGATCTGCCGCAGCTCCTCGTCGGTGTAGTCCTCGAAGGTGATCGTGGTCCGGAACCGGCTGGCCAGACCGGGGTTCGCCGCGATGAACGCCTCCATCGGCGCGGGGTAGCCGGCGACGATGACCACCAGGTCGTCGCGGTGGTCCTCCATCTCCTTGACCAGGGTGTCGACGGCCTCCTCGCCGTACTGGTCCCCGGTCAGGCTGTAGGCCTCGTCGATGAACAGCACCCCGCCGATCGCGGAGGAGACGACCTCGGCGGTCTTGACCGCGGTCTGGCCGAGGTAGCCGGCGACCAGCTCGGAGCGGTCGACCTCGACCAGCTGGCCCTTGGTCAGCAGCCCCAGCGCCTGGTAGATGCCGCCCACCAGCCGGGCCACGGTGGTCTTGCCCGTGCCCGGGTTGCCGACGAAGACCAGGTGCCGGGTGATCGTGGGGCTGTGCAGTCCGGCCTCGGCGCGCAGCTTCTCCACCCGCATGAGCGCGACCTGCCGGTGCACCTCGCGCTTGACCCGGGACAGGCCGACCAGGGCGTCGAGCTCGGCGAGCAGGTCCTCCAGCGACCGCGCCGGGGAGGGCACGGCGCTCCGGTCCGGGGCGCCTGTCGCCTCCGCCCGGGCGGCGACGTGCCCGGTATGCCGGGTGGCCGGCTCCGTGGCCCGCCGCACGTCCGCAGCCTGGAGCTGGGCGGCCGCGGCGACCGAGGCGTTGCCGATGACCCGCATCGTCGGCTCGCCCAGGCCGCACGCCGCCGACGAGACGTCGGCCAGCGCGAGGGCGTAGTCGGCGGCGTGGGGCGACCCCTCGGCGGCCAGACCGGACAGGGTGGCCGTGGGCGCCGCGCGCCAGCGGCGCCCACGCGCCGCGGCGTCGAAGAAGTCGCCGGTGCCGGCGCCATCCCCTGCCACAGCCGCCCATGCCGGCGCGGCCCCCGGGGCGGACTCGGCGACGGCGGCGGCCAGCGACAGGCCCTCCGCACGGGCCACCTCACCCGGCACCCCGGCGGCGGCGGCGACGTCGACGAGCCGGTCCAGGGCCTCCCGCAGGGTCGGTGACCGGTCCACGGTGCGGGTCATGCCGGCCCGGTCCCGGTCGGTGGCTCGAGCGCGCCGGGCACCCGCGGCGTCGCGGTGCCGGCGTCCAGGGCCAGGCCGCCGCCGCCCGCGGCGGGCCCGAACTTCTCGGCCAGGAACCGCCCGTGCGCCACGAGCGCGGTGGCATCGGCACGGCATACGGCGTCGAAGACCTTGTCCATGGTCGAGCCGAGCAGGTCGAGCTGGTCGATGAGCACCATCAGCGAGGTCCGGCCGCCGTCCACCGGGCGGCTGTCGGCCCACTCGCGGGGCAGGCGCAGGTAGCCGCCGATGGCCTCGGGCAGGTAGTCCGTGGCCGTCGCCATGACCGAGTAGGCCTGGGGGCTGCCGGCGCCGAGGCTGGGCAGCCGGGGGATCGTGTCGCGCACCGTGGCGCAGACCCGGCCGACGCGGGAGGCCACCACCGCGGGGACCGCGCCGTCGGCCACCATCGCCTCGACCCGGTCCAGGGACTCGAGCAGGTCCTGGCTGGTCGGCACACGCGGCAGCTCCACGCGACCGGCCTCCTCGCGGTGACCGGTGATGCGTGCCAGCAGGTCGCCCAGCCAGGCCATGACGGTGGTCTCCCTGGTGTCGCCGCTCAGCGCCGGCCGCCGGGCAGGCCCAGGTCGAGCGAGCCGTGGGTGATCCGCTCGTCCTGGCGGGACACCCGGTCGAGGTACTCCCGCGACTTGGTGACCTCGTTCTCCAGCGTGCCGATCGTGGCGGCCATCGTGTCCAGGGCCTGCACCTTGAACGTGTCGATGGCATCCATGGTCTGGTAGATGTTCTGGAACGCCGCCTGCAGCTGCGGCAGGCCGATCGTCGCCGAGGCCGCCTGCTGCTGCACCTGGACCGAGTTGTCGCGCAACATCTCCGAGGTCCGCTGGATCATGTCCGAGGTCGTCGTGTTGAGCGCGGTGATCTGGTCGAGCACGAGCTTCTGGTTGCCCAGGGCCTGGGCGACGATGACCGCGGTGCGCAGCGCCGAGACCGTGGTCGTGGAGGCCCGGTCGACGCCCTTGATCAGCTCGAGGTTGTTCTTGATGACGATGTCGATGGCCAGGTAGTTCTGGATCGACACGGCGAGCTGGGTCAGCAGGTCCTGGTGCTTCTGGCGGACGTAGAACAGGACGTCGTCGCGGACCGCGGCCGCCTTGTCGGGGTCGCTGGCCTGCAGGTCCGCGATCGCCGCCGCCAGCCGGGAGTCGAGCCGCTCGGCGACGTAGACGTACTGGTTGAGCCGGGCCATCGCGTCCCAGAGCTGCTGCTTCTCGAGGTTCAGCGCGGCGTTGTCCTTGCCGAGCTCGTCCTGCCCGTCGCGCAGGGCGTGCAGGATCGCCTCGAGGTGGCTCTGGGCGCTCTGGTAGCGCCGGAAGTAGTCGGTCATGCGGTCGCCGAAGGGGATCACGCCGAGCAGCCGGCGGGCACCCTGGGCCTGCTTCGGGTCCAGGTCCTCCACGGTGCGGCGCAGCTCGAGCAGCGTGGACCCGACCTTGGAGCCCTCGCTGAGCCCGCCCTCCTTCATCGCCCGCACCGGTGAGCTGAGCAGCCGGTTGGAGGTCTCGGCGGTGCGGCGGATGTCCTCGTCGCCCATGGTCCGCACGTCGGTGGCCTTGGCCGTGAACTCCGGGGACCGCGGGGCGGCGGCCATGAGCGAGCCCAGGTAGGCGTCGACCTTGGCGTCCAGGCCGGGCAGGGCGGCGGCCTCGACCGCGGGCGCGAGCCGCGGGGCGGTGGTGGCGGCCACCGGCTGCGGTGGCGCCGGCGCGGTCAGCGTCAGGACCGGCTCACCGGGCACGACCGCGGGCGGCTGGAGCGGGGCCTGGCTCGGTTCGGTCATCGTCGTCCTTGTCCTCGCGCGGTCACCGACCGCTGCCGATGTGCGATGTCCCCCTGTAGACGCACCGTCAATCTACGCGGATCCCCGCCTGCGGACGCCGTGATTGGCAAAGCCGCGGGGAGCCGTGCAGACAGGGTCCGTCGGCGGGTGCCGGTCCGATCCGGGACCTCCGTCCTTGATCGGGTCCGTCTACGCCATTTGGTGGAGAAGGGGCTCCTCGGTTGTGCGCACCATCCTTGGCATGGCTCCCTCGACCCAGACCCGCACCCAGACCCTGCGCCTCCGCCGTGTCGTCGCGCGCTACTGCGCGGCGTGCAAGAGCCCCTTCTCCCTGACCACCGTGCGCAGCTCCGCCGGCTGGCACGCGATGTGCACGTCCTGCGGGCGGACCACCCCGCTGGCCCGCTCCGCGACCTGACCACCTCCGGCCTTCCGCGAACCTCCTGCGACTGACCGCTCCGCGCGATCGCGCGGCCGCGCCACGGCATACCTCTCCGCCATTTCCCCGCCGGGGCGCGCGCCCCGCCACTACGGTGGCGCGTCGAGGCAGACGAGGGGAGTGGGCCGTGGCTCAGCTGGTGATGGTCGAGGGGCTGCCCGGGTCGGGCAAGTCCACCGCGTCGGCGTTCGTCGAGGGCTGGCTGGTGCGGCGGGGCATCCCGGCCCGGCGCTACGCCGAGGGCCGCGCCGACCACCCCGTCGACCTCGAGCAGGTGGCCGTCCTGACCGGCGCCCAGCTCGAGCAGGTGCTCGCGGACTTCCCCGAGGAGCGCAGCGAGCTGGCGTGCGCCGCGCAACGGCGCGACGAGGTGTGGCTGGTGCACGACCGCGAGCGGGCGCACTGGCCGGCCCGGCTACGTGAGCGGCTGCGCGCCCTGGACGCCTACGACGGCGACGTCCCGCCGCAGGTCCACACCCGCGTGCTGCAGGACGGCTGGCGGCGCTTCGCCGGCGAGGTCCGGGACGAGCAGGCGGTCTACCTCGTGGAGTGCGTGTTCCTGCAGAACCCGGTCTGCGCATTGCTCGCCCGGCACGACCGTCCGGCCGGCGAGCTCGCGGCTCACGTGCGTGCCTTGGCGGAGGCCGCGGCACCGCTGGACCCGCTGCTGGTCCACCTCGACGCCGGGGACCCCGCGCCGGTCCTGGCGGCGGCCGCCGCGCAGCGGCCACCGGAGTGGCTGGACTTCGTCATCGACTACCACGTGGGGCAGGGCTACGGGCTGGCCCACGGCCTGGACGGCTTCGACGGGCTGGTCGAGTTCATGTGCCACCGGCGTGCGGTTGAGCTGGCGCTGCTGCCCTCACTTCCGGTCCGGACGCTGAGGCTCGACGTCTCCGGCCGTGACTGGCCCGCCCGGCATGCCGAGCTGGTCGCCTTCCTGGAGGCCCACCTCACCGTTACGGCGCGAGCGGCCACTGCCGCGCGGTAGCCGGGACCTCCGGCACTGGGTCGGGCCCCGCCCACCGGCACAGGCTGGGCCGCACACGTGTGGCCGACCGGTGAGGGTGTCATGTTGATCGACAACGAGCTCGGGACCTGGGAGCGCCGCGTGGCGCTGGCCCGGGTCGTGGAGGCGCCGCCGGCGGCGACGTTCGGTGCGATCCGGCGGGTGGACTTCCTCGAGTCGCCCGTGGTCGCCGTGCCCAACCGGGCGCGGGTGCTCTTCGACCGGGTCGTCCGGCCCGGGGTGGCCGATGCCACCGTGCCCGCACGGTTCGGCTTCGAGCAGCTCGTGGCCGAGGACGGCGGGTTCCACCTGCTGGCCGAAGAGCCGGGGGAGGAGCTCGTGCTGGGCTTCGTCGGGCGCTGGTGGGAGCGGGGGTACGGGCGCATCGACTGGACGCCGGAGGAGTTCCGTGAGCTGCATCGGCCGGGGTGCGCCGTCGGCGCCTGGGGCTTCGCCGTGATGCCGTACGGCCGTGGAGGGTCGGTGCTCGTGACGGACGTGCGGGTGCGGTGCACCGACGACGAGGCGCGCCGGCACTTCCAGCGCTACTGGGCGCTGGTGGGGCCGTTCGTCACGGCGATGGGCCGACCGGTCCTGCGCCTCGTGGCGCGGGAGGCCGAGCGGGTCTCCGCCCCGGCTGCCGCCTGAGAGGGTTCCCGACCGCCCGCCGGGCGGGGTGCCGGACCGGGACGTGAGGTGGGCCACGGCGCCGCATCCGGGAACAACGGCCCTGACTGTGGTGTTATGTCCTGTGCGCGGACCATCTCGGTCCGCCTCCGTCTGCCGGGCCTGGTTGTGGTCCCCGCCGCCGGCCGGCATCGACGGGTCAATGCGCTGAGTGTCGCCGGACCGGTTCGCCCGGGTCCTCACGGTGGCACCGGAGCCTGCTCCCCGGAGTCCGGGGACGTATGCGTCGCCTACCGGAAGGATCGTGCATGTCGAAGACGAAGACTGATGCTGTTGAGGTCGAGGGCACCGTTACCGAGAGCCTCCCGAACACCATGTTCCGGGTCGAGCTGAGCAACGGACACAACGTGCTCGCCCACCTGTCCGGCCGGATGCGGCGTCACCGCATCCGTGTCATGCCGGAGGACCGAGTGGTCGTCGAGCTCAGCACCTATGACCTGACTCGCGGACGACTCGTCTACCGGCACCGCTGAGCCCGGTCACCCCGACAGCCCGTCGCGCCCGGCGCGACGGGCTGTCGTGCGTCCGGGTGCCGTGCGCGGGGGTCACGCCGCCGCACCGGCTTCACTGCGCCGCGTGGAGCCCCCGGACGTACTGTGCCTGCCCGAGGTGGGCCAGGTCGTCCCCGATGACGCTGACCAGCCGCACCGCCAGGGTCACCGGTGGGTCCCACCGCCTGTCGACGACGCGGTCCAGGTCGGCTGCCTCCGGGCTGCCCAGGAAGCGGACCGTCTGGGCGTGCACGGCGTCGTGGTAGTCGGCGAGCAGGCGACCCGAGGCGGGGCGCACCGCGGCGACCTGGTCGGCGTCGTGGCCGTACCCGGTGTCAAGCGGGTCGAACGGCAGCGCGAACTTCTCGTGCCAGCCGCCGGTGGTCCACACCTGGTCGGTGCCAGCGACCCCGGCCACGTGGTCGTCCTGGATGCGGGTCAGGTGCCAGACCAGCCACGCGACCGGGTTCGCCTTCGGCCCGGGCCGCCAGGCCAGCTCCTCGGCCGTCATCCCGGTCACGAGGTCCGCGACCCCGTCTCGGACGCGACCGAACGCGTCGAGCAGCAGCTCCTGCGGTGTCATGTCGACCTCCTCGGCCTCAACCGTCCCAGATCCCGGTCAGCGGTGCAGCCCCGGCGGCCTGGCCCACCGGCCGGGCGCCGGCCACGTCGCTGAGCATCCCCAGCACCCGGTAGTGGTCCACGCGCCCGGCGTAGGGTCCGGCGCGCACGTGCGCGCCGACCACCAGGGTGGCGACGCGGTTGTCGTGGTCGTCGTCGTCCTCGTCCCAGGTGACCACGAGCGCGCTGTTGTGCGTGGGTGCCCACTGCGCATAGCCGCCCAGGTGCCGGGCCAGCCAGGCGTCCCCCTCGGCGACGGTGCCGTCGTGCATGTCGTGGGCGAGGTTCGGCACGACGAAGGCGACGGTGGGCAGCCTGGCGGGGTCGGTGGGGAACCGGGTCATCGGCTGGTTCGCCGCGGGCGGCACGGCGGGGAAGTCCACCCACGGGTTGTGCTTGCGCGCGTAGTCCCCGGCCTGACAGCCGGTGAACCCGGCCGAGGGCAGGTCCTCGGAGTACCCCGCGAACGTGCGCCCGGCGGCGCGCAGCGACGTCGCGAGGTTGGGCCCGCTGAAGGTCAGCGGGCAGCGGTCGCTGGCCACGCCCTGGGTGGAACCGGAGAACAGCGCGAGGTAGTTGGGCTGGCTCGGGTGCGCCACGGCATACGACTGGGTGAGGGTGGCGCCGGTGCGTGCCAGGCCGTTGATGAATGGCGCATCGGGGTTGCCCAGGACCGCGCTCGCGGTGTGGTTCTCCATCACCACGACCACGACGTGGTCGAGCCGGGGGACGGCCCGGCGGGGAGGGGTCGTCGACGGTGAGGCGCCGGTGGCCGGGGACGTCGCGTCGGTGGTTGCCTCGCTCGAGGCGGGGGAGGAAGCCGCCGAGGGGGCAGGTGCCGGGCTCGTCGCCGTGCCGCCGCACCCCGCCAGCACCGCCGTGCCGAGCGCCAGCCCCACCAGTCGTCCCGCCCGCATCCCGGCACTGTAACCACGCGCCCGGCGCAGCCACGAGGACCGAAGGTCGGTGAAGTTGGCGCAAACGCCGGTGGCGCGCCGGTCCCGGAGGACATACTGCCGACGGGCGGGACTTCGGGGACACGTGTTCGTGGGAGGCGATGACGTGCGTACTGACCTTGCTCTGCTCGACAACCACCAGCTGCTGCTGGAGCTCGGCCGGGAGCGTGCCCGGGCCGAACGGCGCGGCTGCCCGACCCTGGAGATCGACTGTGCCCGCGTGCCGGCCGATCCCGGTCCGGGGTGCACCTGCCATCGGCTCCTGGCCATCGAGGCGGAGATCGAGCGGCGCCTGGGGGAGGCGCCGGCGCGGCCTACGTCATCAGGCGTAGGCCCCGTCCTGTCCTAGGACGTCTGGTGGAGTTCGGCCTCCTTCAGGGTGCCTACTTTCGGGAGAAAGGGCCGCACGGCGGCGGCTTGCGGGGAGGTCGCGCAGATGCCTGAGGAACACCGTCTGCTGAGCAACAGTCTTCTGAGCAACGGGGAGCTGCTCGTCGAGCTGGCCCGGGTCCGCAGGGAGCTCGAGCTGGGCCGGTGCCACGCCACGGAGCCCGGGGTGGCGCACTGCGACGCCGAAGCGCCGGGCCAGGAGTGCGCGTGTGCGCGGATGGCCGAGCTCGAGCGGGAGGTCGAGCTGAGGCTGACCGCCCGGATGGACGTCACGCCGGTCCGGCCGCACCGGGGCCGGGTCGCCCGTGCCGGCTGAGGTCGGCGCTATGTTGCCGGCATGCGACTGACCCACCTCGGACACGCGTGCCTGCTCGTGGAGACCGCTGACCAGCGGATCCTCATCGACCCCGGCTGCTTCAGCCCCGGGTTCGAGGAGCTGGCCGACCTCGACGGCATCCTGGTCACGCACCAGCACGACGACCACGTCGACGTCGACCGGCTGCCGCGGTTGCTCGAGCTCAACCCAGGTGCGCGGCTGCTGGTCGAGGCCCAGACCGCCGAGGTGCTGCTGGAGTCCGACATCGCCGCGCAGCACCTCGTCCCGGGTGAGCCGACGCGCGTCGGCCCGGTCGAGGTCACCCCGGTCGGGCAGCTGCACGCGCTCAACCACGACCGGGTGCCGCGCGTCGGCAACACCGGCGTGGTCCTGCGCGCCGACGGCGAGCCGAGCCTGTTCCACCCCGGCGACGCCTACGACGTCGAGCCCGGCGACGTCGACGTGCTCGCCCTGCCGCTGTCCGCGCCGTGGTGCGCGGTGCGCGACACGCTCGCCTTCGCGCGCAGCGTCGCCCCCCGGTATGCCGTGCCGGTGCACGACGCGACCCTGAGCGAGGTGGGCCGCGCGCTGTACCTGCACCACGTGAGCAGCTTCGGCCCCGAGGGCATGGAGGTGGTCGACCTCGCGGGTGGGTCGCCCCGCGAGATCGGCTGATCCCAAGGGGACTCACGCCTGGCTGGGCTGGGTGGCGCTGTCGCTGGCTGAGCTGACCCGGGCCCGCTGACTCCTGCGGGTCAGTGGCCCGGGTTGGCCGCGTGCCAGGCAGCGCCGACGATGCCGGCGCGGTTCTCCAGCTGGGCCGCGACGATCGGGGCGCGCAGGTGCAGGAGCGGCAGGAACTTGTCGGCCTTCTTGGACACGCCGCCGCCGACGACGATGAGGTCCGGCCAGAGCAGGTCCTCGAGGTGCGCGTAGTAGCGCTGCAGCCGCTGGGCCCAGTCCTCCCAGGACAGGTCCTCGTTCTCCCGGGCCGCGGAGGACGCCCGCTTCTCGGCGTCGTGGCCGTCGAGCTCGAGGTGGCCGAGCTCGGAGTTGGGCACGAGCACGCCGTGGTTGAGCAGCGCGGTGCCGATGCCGGTGCCGAGCGTGGTCATGACGACGAGGCCGGCGACGCCGCGGGCCGCGCCGTAGTGCAGCTCGCCCACCCCGGCCGCGTCGGCGTCGTTGACCACCGTGACCGAGCGGCCCAGCTTGTCCGAGAGCAGGTGCGCCGCGTCGGTGCCGATCCACGACGGGTCGATGTTGGCGGCGGTGCGCACGACGCCGCCGACGACGACGGCGGGCACGGTGACGCCGATGGGGGAGTCGCCCGTGGCGTCCTCGAAGTGCTCGGCGATCTTGGCGACCACCTCTGCGCACGCCTCCGGCGTGGACAGCTCGGGGGTCTCGATGCGCAGCCGGTCGGCGGCGAACTCACCGGTGGCGAGGTCGACGGGGGCACCCTTGATGCCGCTGCCGCCGATGTCGATACCAAGCGGGTGGTGCGTGCGGGACATCGTTGTCCTTTCTCGCGCTCAGGGCAGGGTGAGGATCTCGGTGCCCGTGTCGGTGACCAGGATCGTGTGCTCGAACTGCGCCGACCGCTTGCGGTCGCGGGTGACCACGGTCCACTGGTCGTCCCACATCTCCCACTCGTGGGTGCCGAGGTTGAGCATCGGCTCGACGGTGAACGTCATGCCGGGCTCGATGACCGTGTTGTAGGCCGGCGCCGCGTCGTAGTGCGGCACCACCAGCCCGGAGTGGAACGCGGTGCCGATGCCGTGGCCGGTGAAGTCACGCACCACGCCGTAGCCGAACCGCTTGGCGTAGCTCTGGATCACCCGGCCGATGATGTTGATCTCCCGGCCCGGGACGGCCGCCTTGATGCCGCGCATCATCGCCTCGTGGGTGCGCTCGACGAGCAGGCGGGACTCCTCGTCGACGTCGCCGCACAGGTAGGTCGCGTCGGTGTCGCCGTGGACGCCGTCGATGAAGGCGGTGATGTCGATGTTGACGATGTCGCCGTCCTCGAGCCGGCGGTCGTCGGGGATGCCGTGGCAGATGACCTCGTTGACGCTGGTGCACAACGACTTGGGGAAGCCGCGGTAGCCCAGGGTCGAGGGGTAGGCGCCGTGGTCGAGCAGGAACTCGTGGCCGACCCGGTCGATCTCGTCGGTGGTGACACCGGGCGCGATGACCTTGGCCGCCTCGGCCATGGCCTGGGCGGCGATGCGGCCGGCGACGCGCATCTTCTCGATCGTCTCGGCGTCCTTGACCTCCGGGCCGTCGTACTTCGCCGGTGCCGGCCGGTCGACGTACTCCGGGCGGGCGATGGAGGCGGGCACCGGACGACGCGGACTGATCGTGCCGGGTGCGACGGTTGCGTAGGTCAGCGGCATACGGTGGAGTCTAGGCACGGCCACCGCGGTCGGGCGCACACGGGAGGGTGACCAATGGCTTACTGGTTCAACGTCGACAAGGGCACGGTCGAGGACGACAGCAGCAAGAGCCCCGGCGACCAGCTGCTGGGGCCCTACACGACCCAGGACGAGGCCACGCGCGCGCTCGAGCACGCCCGGGAGAACACCGAGAAGTGGGACGCCGAGGACAAGGCCTGGGACGACGCCGGCCTGGAGGACTGAGCCGGCGCCCTACGTGAGTGTGTGGACGCTGACCGCGTAGCCGGCGTCCGCACGCCACGGCTCCCGGTCCCACGTGGCGAACCGGTCGACCAGCTCCAGGCCCGCGTTGGCGCAGGCCAGGTCGAAGTCGGCCAGCGGGGTGACCGGGCAGCGCGGGGGCAGGTGGCCCGCGTCGAGGCCGAACCCGGTGACCAGCAGGCCGTCGAGGACCAGGTGGGTGGTCAGCCGGCTCACCGCGGCCGTCAGGGTGCCCGGCGCCAGCAGCGGCACCACGTTGCCCGCCACGACGGCCAGGTCGAAGCGCTGGGCCTCGCCCTCGGCGCGCAGGTCCAGCGTGGCCAGGTCGGCGAGCACCCACGGCAGGGCGGGCGCGCTGCGCCGGGCCACCGCCAGCATCGAGGCGTCGACGTCGGCGCCGACGCAGTCGTAGCCGAGCTCGGCCAGCCGGATGGCCACCCGGCCGGTGCCGCAGCCGGCGTCGAGGACGCGGGCCGGTGGCGGCAGCAGGGTGGCGCAGAAGGTCGCCTCGCCGTGCACGTCGCGACCTGAGGCGGCCAGCTCGGCGAACCGGGCGGCATACCCCTCGCCGGTGACGTCACCGGCGATCTCGGACCAGCGGGTGCGGGGTGTCTCGCTCACCCCGCCCACTCTAGGTGGCCGCCTCCGTCGCGGGGCCGGCCTCGCGCGCCTCCCGGACCCGACGCTCGTGCAGCGCGTGCTCGTCGGTGCGGGCGTCGTAGGCCCAGAACCCGCGCAGCCACGCCGCGGTCACGGCGACGCCGGCGACGCACAGGACACCCCCGCTGGTGATCGAGGCGCGCACGCCGAACCGGTCCGCCACGAGGCCGGCACGGGCCTGGCCGCCGAGCGGGCCGAGGGAGTAGGAGAGCATCTCGATGCCGGCGAGGCGCCCGCGCATGGAGTCCGGGATCGTCTGGTGCCAGATGGTGCCGCGGAAGATGCCGCTGACCATGTCGGCGGCGCCGGCGAGGGCGAAGCAGGCCAGGACCAGCCACAGGTTGGTGGTCAGGCCGGCCAGCGCGACCGCGGCGCCCCACGTGGCGGCCGCGAGGACCACCGCGCGCCCGTGGTGGTGGACCCGGGCGGTCCAGCCGGACGTCGCCGTGGCCAGCAGGCTGCCGACCGTGCCGACCGAGATGAGCAGCCCGTAGGCGCTCGGCGCGTGCAGCACGGTGGCCGCCAGCGCGGGGTAGAGCACCGTCGGCATCGCCAGGAACATCGCCACGATGTCGATGAGGTAGGTGCCCATGAGGTCCTTGCGCCGGACCGCGTAGTGCAGCCCCTCGACGATCCCCTTCAGGCTCGGCGGGTTGCTGCGGTCGGTCGCCGGGTAGCGCCGGAGCCGGGCGAACAGCAGGCAGGCGATGACCATGCCCGTGACGTCGATGGCGTAGCACCAGGTCACGCCGACCGCCTGGATCAGCACACCGCCGAGGGCCGGGCCGGCGAGCAGGCCGATCTGCATGCCGAGGGAGGACAGGGCGACTGCGGCGGACAGCTGCTGGTGGCGCACCGTGCGCGGGATGAGGGCCTCGCGTGAGGGCCGCTGCAGCGACTGGGCCGCCGAGAGCATCGCGCCGATGAGGTAGATGGTCCACACCTGCGGGTGCGGCAGCGAGGCGTTGAGCACCAGGCCCAGGGTCAGCACGGCCTGGGCGATGCCGGTGCCGAGGACCATGGTGCGCCGGTCGACGTGGTCGGCCAGGGCGCCGCCATAGAGGCCGAAGACCACCAGCGGCACCAGCTCGATGATGCCGAGCAGGCCGACGGCGAAGTTGGAGTGCGTCAGGTGGTACAGCTGGAACGGCACCGCGACGTAGCTGACCATGCCGCCGAGGTAGAAGACCGTGCCGGCCCAGAACAGCAGCCGGAAGTCGCGCGACTCGCGCAGCGGTGTCGTGTCGACCCGCAGGCGGGCCAGGCGTTCCCGAAGACTCACGGCCGCGATGATCCCAGACAGCCGGTATGCCGGTCGCCCGACTTTCCTTTTCCGACAGGGCGAAGGTGGCGGGTCACGGCCCAGGCAACGTCTCAGCGGGGGACCTCAGCACGATCCGCGCCGTGCCGATGAGGCCCCGGGATCCGATCGCCGGCTCTCGCTCGTGGCGCCGATGGGACAGCCACCTGCACCAAAGGGGGATTCATGTTGCGCCAGATCGTGGCGACGGTGGCGGCTGCCCTGGCAGCAGGACTCGGCACCGGAGCGCCCGCCGAAGGTCTGTCTTACCCAGCGAGGCCGGCGCAGGGGATCAGTCGTTCCGTGGCGGCGGCGGACGATGGTGGTGGCCTGCTCATGCTGACGTTCTCGAACGACGTGATGCGGCTGCTCTCCGCGATCAGCACGGATGGGGCAACCCTGGTGCCCAACAGGGGGCAGCTGCCGTACGCCGACCCTCGCGGACGTGGTGTCCGAGACCCTTCCGTCGTTCGGGCGGGAGATCGGTTCATGGTCGCCTACACCAGCCCACCCCTTCGTTCCTATCTGGCCGCGACCACGTCGTGGGCACTGGCCTCCTCAGTGGACCTTGACCACTGGCACTTCGAGACCGATGTGCCGATGACCGCCATCCCCGGGGTGACGCACGTCTGGGCGCCGGACCTGTTCACCGATGACGATGGCGCGGTCTACAGCTACGTGGCGGTCTCGACCGACGGTGCCAGGTCATTCCAGACGTACGTCATGAAGGCGCTGGACGCCGGCCTGAGGAGGTGGAGCGCTCCGGTGCTTCTCTCCGGACTGGGGGCGAACACCATTGATGCCACTGTCCGCCGCGTCGGTGACCGCTATGTCATGTTCGTCAAGGACGAGACCACCAAGACGATCAGTCGGGCGTGGGCGACGACGCCTATGGGGCCGTTCACCCTCGACCGAACCGGAAACTGGATGGGCATCGCCGGCACTCCGGTCGAGGGTCCCGCGCTCGTGCACATGCCGGGTGGGGGTTTCCGGTTGTACTACGACGCCTACACCGCCAACCAGCTGCGGTTCGTCGACTCCAGCGACCTCGACTCCTGGAGCACCCCCCATGTCCTGGCCTACCCGTGGCCGAACGCGAGGCACCTCGGCGTGCTGGCCTTGTCGAGCCAGGACCTCACAGCCCTGAGCTCGGCCCCGCCCGCGTGGCCGGACCTGACCGCGGACAACGTGGCTGACGTCCTTGGCCGTGATGGGGCTGGGCGGTTGTGGCTGTATCCCGGGGATGGCCGGGGTGGGTGGTTGGCGCGTCGTCAGGTGGGGTCTGGTTGGCAGGGCTTCACCGCGGTGTTTGGTGCCGGTGATGTCAGTGGTGATGGTCGTGCTGACGTGCTGGCGCGGGATGGGGCTGGGCGGTTGTGGCTGTATCCGGGGGATGGCCGGGGTGGGTGGTTGGCGCGTCGTCAGGTGGGTTCTGGTTGGCAGGGCTTCACCGCGGTGTTTGGTGCCGGTGATGTCAGTGGTGATGGTCGTGCTGACGTGCTGGCGCGGGATGGGGCTGGGCGGTTGTGGCTGTATCCGGGGGATGGCCGGGGTGGGTGGTTGGCGCGTCGTCAGGTGGGTTCTGGTTGGCAGGGCTTCACGCGCGTCGTCGGCGGTGGCGACCTGACCGGCGACGGTGTCCCGGATGTCCTGGCCCGTCAGGCGAACGGGACGCTGTGGCTCTACCCCGGCGACGGACAAGGAGGCTGGCAGTCAAGGAGACAGGTGGGCGCGGGGTGGCAGGCCTTCGACACGTTCGTGGTTGTCAGTGACCTGACTGCGGACGGGGCCCCGGACGTGGTGGCGCGTGATCGTGCCGGGCGACTGTGGCTGTACCAGGGTGACGGTCAGGGAGGCTGGTTGTCCCGGAGGCAGGTCGGTTCTGGATGGCAGGTCTTCACTGCCATCACCTGATTGCCTCCTGGTGGCCTGAGCCGTGGGCGTGGGCCGCCAGCCAGGTGGCGCCGGACGCCAGTGCGGCCCCGGTCGCGCCACCGACCGCCATCGCGACGGAGGCGGCGCCGAGCGCATGGCCACCGTCGCCCGCGTGTGCTGCCAGCGCCGCGGCGGACCCGCCAACGGCGGTCGCACCGAGCACGAGGAGGGCGCGCCACCAGGAGGTCGTCAGCCGGGGGCGGGGCGGTCCGAGTGAGCCGTCGAGGTGGATGAGCACCGGCAGGGTCGTGGCCAGACACAGGGACATGGCGGCCACGGCTCCCCAGACGGTCTCGGCGAGGAACAGGGCCATCAGGCCCACGGCGGACCAGCCGAGGCACACCACCACACCGAGGACGGCGGACACCCCGATGTGGGTGAGCGGCCGGCCCGCGGTGGGGGTCGTCGGGACCTGTCGCCGGGCGCGCAGCCACAGCAGGACCACGCCCGCGACCAGGCAGGCGAGGGCGGCCAGCAGGACCGCGCCGATGAGCCACGAGCGTCCCTCGCTCTGATAGGCGTGGACGCTGCCCTCGAGCGAACAGGTGACCCGTGGTGGGAAGAAGCGGGTCTCGCTCGTGTAGGCGCCCGATGCGCCGGCGCTGCTGATGCCGCCGGTGGAGTCCAGGGCGCACTGCTCGGCGGGGTCGAACCAGCCCGGCCCGTCGAGGCTCGCCGAGGCGACCAGCAGGGCGAAGACGCCGAGGCCCAGGAGCCAGGCCCCCGGAGCCTCCCGGTCCCGCGCGGGCGTGTACGGCACGGAGGGGCGTCGTGGCATACCGGTCCGGGTCACCGGCCTATCCTGACCCGAGGCAGCGGCGGGCGCGCGAGGACGCGCGAAGGGGTGGGTGGCGATGGTGTTCGAGGCGGGGCAGACCGGGGTGGTCGTGCCGGTGCCGGCAGCCGAGCCGCTGGTGTCGGCGTGGCGCGCCCGGTTCGACCGGTCGGCGCCGCTGGGCGTGCCGGCGCACGTGACCGTGCTCTACCCGTTCCTGCCGCGGGAGCGGGTCGACGCCGCGGTCCTGGCCGACCTGGCCGCGATCTGCCGGCGGGTGGGGTCGGTGGAGGTGACCTTCCGGCGGACCGGCTGGTTCGACGGGGCCGGCGTCCTGTGGCTCGACCCCGAGCCGGCGGCGCCGTTCGTCTCGCTCACCGAGGCGATCGCTGCGCGATGGCCGGAGGCGCAGCCGTACGGCGGGGTCCACCACGAGGTGGTCCCGCACCTGACCGTGGCCGAGGCGGCCCCGCCGCAGGAGGTGGAGCGGATGCAGGACGAGCTCGCCGCCGCCCTGCCGCTGCGGAGCTTGGTCGACCACGCCTGGCTCTACGGGTTCGACGGCCAGGCGTGGTCGCCGGTGCGGGCGCTGCCGCTCAGCGGGTGAGCTTGGGGAGCACGTCGCGGCCGAAGACCTCGATCCACTCGGCCTGGTTGCGCCCGACGTTGTGCAGGTAGATCCGGTCGAAGCCGAGGTCGACGAACCGCTGGATGTAGGCCCGGTGCTCGTCGGGGTCGGAGGAGATGACCATGCGGCCCTCGAAGTCCTCGGGGCGCACGAGCTTGGCCATCTGCGCGAAGTCGTGCGGGCTGCGGATGTCGGCCTTGGGGAACTTCATGCCGCCGTTGGGCCACTCGGTCAGCGCGTTGGACAGGGCCTCCTCGTCGGTGGCCGCCCACGACATGTGCAGCTGCAGCACCTTGGGCATGGTGTCGGGGTCCTTGCCGGCCTCGCGGGCGCCCTCGGCGAACTTGGCGAAAAGGCCCTCGATCTTCTCCAGCGGCGCGCCGACGGTGATGATGCCGTCGGCGAGCTTGCCGGTCTTCTTCGCGTTGATCGGGCCGGCGGTGGCGACGAGCACCGGGGGAGCGACCTCCGGCATGGTCCACAGCCGGCTCGTCTCCATGGTGAAGAACTCGCCCTTGTGCTTGATGTCCTTGCCCGCGATCGAGGCGTCGAAGAGCTTCTTGATCAGCTCGATGGCCTCGAACATGCGGCGGCTGCGCTCTCCGGCCTCGGGCCAGTAGCCCCCGATGACGTGCTCGTTGAGCGCCTCGCCGGAGCCGACGCCGAGCCAGGAGCGGCCGGGGTACATCGCCTCCAGCGTCGCCGCGGCCTGGGCGACCATCGCCGGGTGGAAGCGGAAGGACGGGCAGGTCACGCCCGGGCCCATGTCGCCGCGGGTGCGCTCGCCGACGGCGGTGAGGACGTTCCAGACGAAGGCCGCCTGGCCCTGCTGGGGCACCCACGGCTGGAAGTGGTCGGCGGCCATGCAGCCGGAGAAGCCGTGCTCCTCGGCCAGCGCGGTGAGGTCGACGACCTCGCTCGGGTGGAACTGCTCCAGCATCGCGGCGTAGCCGAACGTCAGGTCGCTCATGGGCACACGCTAACCGCCGCGACCGCCGCTCCCCAGTGGAGGGCGGCGGTCGCGGACGTGATCCTCGCGGTATTGCGCGCCGTCACCCTGACGGCGTAGGTCACGGGATACGTGGGCTCAGAACGTGATCCCCCGCGCGGCGAAGCGTGCCCGGACCAGGTCCGCGGCCTTCTTGCCGTCCCGGGCCTGGGCCTTGAGCCACGTCGCCTTCGCGGCGGCCGAGAACGAGGTGTCCGGGGCGTAGTCGAACTGGCTGTCGACGAGCGTGGTGTCCCAGGCACGGGTGCCCAGGCCGAGCTGGACGTAGCCCTGGCGGATCTCCCACAGGGCCTGGCTCCAGATCTGCCCGTCGTAGTGCACCTCGCCCTTGCGGTCGGCCACGGTCAGGTTGAGGTCGAAGCGGCGGATGCAGTGCGGCGCGGCGGTGTAGGAGGTGGAGTCCCAGTCCATCGGGCAGGCCTGCTCGGCCCTGACCGGCCAGCCGTACTGCTGGCCGGCGGCCAGCCCGACACTGACGCCGAAGTAGTCGCCCCACGCCTCGCCGATCGAGCCGGCGTCGAGGCTGGTGCCGAAGCCGGGGACCTGCGCGGCGTGCACGGCGTGGCCGTACTCGTGGACGATGACCTCCGCGTCCTCCGCGTCGTCGACCCCGCCCTTGCCGAAGCGCAGGTAGTCGCCCTTGTCGGTCTGGAAGCTGTTGTCGAGGCCGTACTGGTCGATCCGCACGTCCTGGGCGTGCATGTTCACCGGCGGCAGCGTGGACCCGAAGCCCAGCGACTGCAGGTACTCCTGGGCCTGGTTGACCCAGAAGTAGGCCATGACCTGCTCGAAGCGGTCGTCGTGCCGGGTGTAGCTGAACGTGTTGGTCGTGCTGTATGCCGCGGGGCCGGTGTTGGAGCGCACGTTGGCCCACTTGCCCGAGAGGTAGCCCGAGCCGTCGAGGTTGCGCAGGGCCACGGTCGCGTAGGCGCTGGCGGGCACGGCCGCGTCGGAGTCGTTCTGGTCCGTCAGCGACTCGTCGCCGCTGGACTGGACCGGGTTGACCATGAACACGCTGCCGGTGCCGGTGGTGCTGTCGCTGCCCGGCTTGGTCGCCTGGGCCGAGGGGGCGAGGGCGAGCATGGCCAGCAGGGCGCTCGCCGAGACGGCGACGACGGCGGTGGTGCGGGAGGGGCGGGTGGCTCTCATGTCCTGCTCCTGACGTGACGGGGCCGCCGGGGTGAGGCGACCGTCCCGGAACGTAACCCCGGCCGCGCCACCCCGCCACCGGTGAGCGGGGGAGGGGGCGCTCCACCAGGCGGCCGAGCTGGACGTTGCTGCCCCTTCGCCGCCGGTTGAAGGGGCAGCAACGTCCAGCTCGGCGGAATCTATTGCAAGGAGTCTTTCGAAAGAGTACTTTCGATGCATGGTCCACGAGCCCCGCACCCTGACCGACGCCCGCGAGCTGCGCGCGATCGCCCACCCGGTCCGCATGAACATCCTCGAGGCGCTGATGCTCGAGGGGCCGATGACGGCCAGCGAGCTCGGGAAGCGGCTGGGGGAGAGCCCGGCCAACTGCTCGTGGCACCTGCGCAAGCTCGCCGAGCACGGGTTCGTCGCCGAGGCAGAGGGTGGCACGGGGCGCCAGCGCCCCTGGAAGGCCACCCACCGCGGCATGCGGTGGGACGAGGACGAGGGCGCCGCCGAGGCGCTGGTGGCCGGACGGGCCCTGACCCGGGTGGTGCTGGACCGCGAGGTGGACCGTTTCGTGCGGGCACAGGAGCGACGCAGCCAGGAGCCGCAGGAGTGGCGTGACGCGTCCTCCTCGACCCAGTCGATGCTCTGGCTCACCGCCGAGGAGCTCACCGAGATCAACGACCAGGTCGCGGAGCTGCTGCTGTCGAAGATGGACCGGCTCGAGGACCCGAGCCGGCGACCGGAGGGCGCGCGGGTCTGCGCGTTCATGGCATGGGGGATCCCGGCATACCCGCCGGCGGACACCTCCGAGAAGGGGAGCTGACATGCGCAAGGCGTTCTCGCACCACGGTTTCACCCCGCTGTTCGCCGCACTGGCGACCAGCATGCTCGGCGACTCGCTCATGCTCATCGTGCTGAGCATGTGGGTGAAGTCGCTGACCGGCTCAAATGCGATGGCCGGCCTCACCTTCCTCTGCGTGGTCGCCCCGTCACTGGTCGCGCCGGTGTTCGGGATGTATGTCGACCGCGTCCGGCGGCGTCCGCTGCTGATCTGGGGCAACGTGGCCTCGGCGCTGGTGGTGCTGCCGTTGCTGCTCGTCCGTGACGCGAGCCAGGTGTGGCTGGTCTGGGTGGTGGCGTTCCTCTACGGCATCTCCTTCGTCGTGCTGCCGGCCGGAGTCAACGGCCTGCTCAAGGAGCTCCTGCCCGAGGAGCAGCTCGTCGACGCCAACTCCGCGCTGACCACGACCAAGGAGGGCTTCCGGCTCGTAGGGCCGCTCGTGGGCGCGGCGCTGTTCGCCGCGGTCGGTGGGGGAGCGGTCGCTGCCCTGGACGCCCTCTCCTTCCTCGTCGCCGCGCTCGTCATCGCCCGCGTCCGGGTGGGCGAGGCGACGCCGGAGCGCGGAGAGCAGCACTGGCGGCACGAGATGACGGAGGGGATGCGCCACCTGTGGCGGGAGCCGGTGCTGCGGCACATCCTCGTCGCGCTGGCCCTGACCGTCACCGTGCTCGGGTTCAGCGAGTCGACCGTCTTCGCGGTCATCGACGCCTTCGGCAAGCCGGTGGAGTTCGTGGGCGTGGTCCTCACGGTGCAGGGCGTCGGCGCCGTCGTCGGCGGCCTGACCGCGCCGAGGGTGGTGCGCCGGACGAGCGAGGCCGGGGCCCTCACCCTGGCCCTCGTCGCCCTGGCAGCCGGCCAGGCCGGGGTCGCCCTGGCCCCGTCCCTGGGGGTGGTGATGGTGTCGGTGGTGGCGCTCGGCTGGTCCATCCCCGTGGTCCTGATCGGCTTCACCACGCTGATGCAGCGGCGCACACCGGGCCGGCTCATGGGCCGGGTCTCCACGGCCACGGAGGCCGTCCTCGGCACGCCGCAGACCATGGGCATCGCGCTCGGCGCCGCGCTGGTCAGCCTCGTCAGCTACCGCGCCATCTTCACCACGATGGCGGTCGTGACCCTCGCCTCGGTGGCCTACCTGGCGATCACGTTGCGCCGCAGCCTGTTCCGGCCGGAGCCGGCACTGGATACGGCGCCGGAGACGACGACGCCCACCCACACCGTCGTGCCGGCGGGCGTGGGCGTCGAGGTCACGAGCTCAGTGCTGGAATGAGTGCTCCGCATCCGGGAAGGTGCCCTTGGCGACGTCGTCCGCGTAGGCGCGGGCGGCGTCGCTGAGCACCGTGCGCAGGTCGGCGTAGCGCTTGACGAAACGCGGCGCCTTGCCACCCCGCAGTCCGGCCATGTCCTGCCACACCAGAACCTGCGCGTCGCACTCGGCGCCGGCGCCGATGCCGATGGTGGGGATGTGCAGCACCTCGGTCACCCGCGCGGCCACCTCGGCGGGCACCATCTCCATGACGATCGAGAAGGCGCCGGCCTTCTCCAGCTCGCAGGCGTCCTGCACCAGGGTGTCGGCGCTGTCGCCACGGCCCTGGACCCGGTAGCCGCCGAGGGCGTGCTCGCTCTGCGGGGTGAACCCGACGTGGGCCATGACCGGGATGCCGGCCTGGGTGAGCAGCTCGACGGCCGGCACGACGTGCTTGCCGCCCTCGAGCTTGACCGCGTGGGCCAGCCCCTCCTTCATGAACCGGGTCGCGGTCTCCAGTGCCTGCTGGGGGCTGCCCTGGTAGGACCCGAAGGGCAGGTCGGCCACGACGAGGGAGTGCCGGGCGGCACGGGCGACCGCGCGCACCAGCGGGATGAGCTCGTCCACCGTGACCGGCAGCGTCGTCTCGTAGCCGTAGACGTTGTTGCCGGCGGAGTCGCCGACCAACAGCACGGGGATGCCGGCCGCGTCGAAGATCTCCGCGGCGTACTGGTCGTAGGCCGTGAGCATCGCCCAGCGCTCGCCGCGCTCCTTCATCGCCTGCAGGTGCGGGATGCGGATGCGCTTGAGGGCGGTCGCGCCCGGGGCCGGGTCGCCGGAGGTGCCGGGGCCGGTGCCGTAGGGGGCTTGCTCGCTCATCGACCAGACTCCTTGCTGCGGGGGGATGCGGGGGTGGTCAGGCTAGAGGTCACGAGTCCTGCTCCCGCCACCGGCTGGTGATCGGCAGGCGGCGGTCGCGGCCGAAGGCCAGGGCCGTGATCTTCGTGCCCGGGGCGAACTGGCGCCGCTTCCACTCCGCGCGGTCCACCAGGGAGACGACCTTGTCGACGACCTCCGTGGGGTAGCCGTCGGCGATGAGCTGGGCCCGGCCCTCGGCGCCCTCGACGTAGCGGTCGAGGATCGCGTCGAGCAGGTCGTAGGGCGGCAGCGAGTCCTGGTCGACCTGGCCCGGGCGCAGCTCGGCCGAGGGCGCCTTGGTGATGGTGTTCTCCGGGATCGGCGGCTTCTCGCCCCGGCGCAGCGCCTCGGCGTTGCGCCACCGGGCCAGCTCCCAGACCAGCGTCTTGGGCACGTCCTTGATCGGCGCGAAGCCCCCCACGCTGTCGCCGTAGATGGTCGAGTAGCCCACGGACAGCTCGCTCTTGTTGCTGTTGGCCAGGACCAGGTGGCCCTCCTGGTTGGACAGGCCCATCCAGACCAGGGCGCGCACCCGCGCCTGGAGGTTCTCCTCGGCCACCCCGCTGAGCTTCACGTTGTCGAGGAACGCGCTGACCATCGGCTCGATCGGGATGACCCGGTAGTCGAGGCCGAGGTTGGCGGCCAGCTCGGCCGCGTCGTCCCGGGAGTGCTGGCTGGAGTACTTGCTCGGGTTGCTCACCCCGACGACGTTCTCGCCGCCGATCGCGTCGGCCGCGATGGTCGCCACGAGCGTGGAGTCGATGCCACCGGAGACCCCGAGCAGGACCGAGCGGAAGCCGTTCTTGCGCACGTAGTCGCGCAGGCCCAGCGTCAGGGCGTGGTAGACCTCGCCCACCGGGTCCAGCCGCGGCGGCAGGGAGACCGGCGCCGGCTCGTAGGGCTCGACGGGGGTCTCGGACAGGACCACGTGCTGCACGCCGGCGGGCAGGCCCGCCAGCGGGTCGACCGTGCTCTCCTCGAGGTCGAGGTCGACGACCAGCAGCTGCTCCTCGAACTGCCGGCCCCGGGCGAGGACCTGTCCGGTGGCGCTGACCACGACCGAGTCGCCGTCGAAGACCAGGTCGTCCTGGCCGCCGACCAGGTTGAGGTAGGCCAGGGTGCAGCCGGCCTGGGCCGCGCGCCGGGAGGCCAGCTCCAGCCGGGTGTCGTCCTTGTCCTGCTCGTACGGCGAGCCGTTGATGACGAGCAGCAGCTCGGCGCCGGCGTCCCGGGTCAGCGAGACCGGCCCGCCCTCCTGCCACAGGTCCTCGCAGATGGCGATGGCCACGTCGATGTCGCCGACGCGCACGACCGTGAGGTCCCGGCCGGGGGCGAAGATCCGCGCCTCGTCGAAGACGCCGTAGTTCGGCAGGTGGTGCTTGGCATACCGGGCCCTGACCTGCCCCTGGTGCAGCACGGCGGCGCAGTTCTGCGGCAGGTCCCGGCCGGGGTCGCTGTCGCTGTAGCCCTCCGGGACCCGGTCCAGGTAGCCGACCACGACCGGCAGGTCGCCCAGCCCGTCGGCGGCGAGGTCGCGGGCCAGCTGCTCGACGGCAGCCCGCGAGGCGTCGACGAACGAGCGCCGCAGGGCGAGGTCCTCCACCGGGTAGCCGGTCACCATCATCTCGGGGAAGGCGACCAGGTGCGCGCCCTCCGTGCGGGCCCTCGCGGTCCAGTCCCGCACCGCCCGCGTGTTGCCGGGGAGGTCCCCCACGGTGGCATTGACCTGGGCCAGGGCCAGTCGCATCTGCGCCATGGCTGGAGCCTAGTGCGAGCCCGTGGGGCGCAGTGCGGAGCCCGACCCGCGGCGCCCTACGGCGACGTGCTGCGTCGGGCACCGGCGGTGCCATCGGCTGCCCTCTCCGGTCTCCGCGGTCATCATGGCCTGCGCGGAGCTGCGGATGTCTTCGTCGTGGACGGCGTCTGACCGTTTGCTGACCAAATCTTGAGGAATCATTTGTGTGATTCCTGTCCTGTGGCTGTGTCTCTCGTGTGAGAGTCCCCAATTGTGCGTCCAGAACAGCGCGCACGTATGTGGGGACTCCCAGGAGGATTTGTGAGACGACGCAGTTGGAGTGTCCTGTCGGGGGTGGCTGTCGCCGCCGTCGCCATGGCCACCGTGCAGGCACCCGCGCAGGCGATCCCGGCGCAGGCCGACCCCGAGCCGCAGAGCTCGACCCACCAGCAGGACAACCTCAGCAGCCCCATGGGGGAGAAGCAGCAGACGCTGCGCGAGGAGGCGGTCAAGCAGCTCGTCAAGGGCGAGGCGACCGTCGAGACCCGCAACGGCCACCGGGTCATCCGGGTGCCCAAGGGCAAGCACGGCAAGAAGGACAAGTTCGTCCAGTACGACGTCAACCGTGAGGAGTCGATCTTCACGGTGCTGACCGACTTCGGCACGCAGGTCAGCCCGACCTACGGCGGGACGGCCGGCCCGGTGCACAACACCATCCCCTCGCCCGACCGGGTGTGGGACGGCAACAGCACCGACGACAACTCGACGTACTGGTCCAAGGACTTCAACCGCCAGCACTACCTGGACATGATGTTCGGGGACACGAACTCCTTCAAGGACTTCTACACCAAGCAGTCCAACGGCCGGTTCCTCGCCAAGGGCGACGTCAGCGACTGGGTCCAGGTCCCCTACAACGAGGCCCGCTACGGCGGCAAGAACAACGCCGACGGCTACTGGAACTACATCAAGGACACCGCGCAGGCGTGGTACGCCGACCAGGTCAAGCAGGGCAAGACCCCCGACCAGATCAAGGCGTACCTGAGCCAGTTCGACAAGATCGACCGGTACGACTACGACGGCGACGGCAACTTCAACGAGCCCGACGGCTACATCGACCACTTCCAGGCGATCCACGCCGGTGAGGGCGAGGAGGCCGGCGGCGGGGCCCAGGGCACCGACGCCATCTGGTCGCACCGCTGGTACGCGTTCTCCAACAACGCCGGCAAGACCGGCCCGTCCGGCAACCTGCTCGGCGGTGTGCCGCTGGGTGACTCCGGCATCTGGATCGGCGACTACACCACGGAGCCGGAGAACGGCGGCCTCGGTGTCTTCGCCCACGAGTTCGGCCACGACCTCGGCCTGCCGGACCTCTACGACACCGCCGGCGGTGACAACGGCACCGGCTTCTGGACCATCATGAGCGGCGGCTCGTGGCTCAACGACGGCACCGACTCGATCGGCACCAAGCCGGGCTACGAGGCGGCGTGGGAGAAGCTGCAGCTCGGCTGGCTGGACTACCAGAAGGTCGACTACGGCAAGAACACCAAGGTCAAGCTCGGCCCGTCCGACCGTGACGGCAAGACGACGCCGCAGGCGATCCTGGTCAACCTGCCGGACAAGAACGTCCACACCGCCTACAACACGCCGCACTCGGGTGCGACCGAGTGGTGGGGTGGCTCGGCGGACAACCTCAACACCACGCTGACCCGCACCATCGACCTGACCTCCGCGACGACCGCGTCGCTGAGCACGGCCGCGTGGTACGACATCGAGGAGGGCTACGACTTCCTCTACGGCGAGGTGTCCACCGACGGCGGCGCCACCTGGGCCGACGCCGGCGCGCCGGTCACCGGCACCAGCGCCGACTGGACCTCGCTGAGCTATGACCTCTCGAAGTGGGCGGGCCAGAAGATCCAGTTCCGCTTCCGCTACGCCACCGACGGCGGCGTGCACCAGAAGGGCCCGTTCCTGGACGACGTCGTCGTCTCCGCGAACGGCCTGCCGGTGCTCACCGACGACGTGGAGAACGGCGACAACGGCTGGACCGCCAACGGGTTCACCCGCATGGGTGGCTCCACCGACGCCAGCGTCCCGCAGTTCTACCTCGCGGAGAACCGCACCTACCAGGGCTACGACGCCACGCTGAAGACGGGTCCGTACAACTTCGGCTACGGCAACACCCGCCCCGACTGGGTCGAGCGCTTCCCCTACCAGAACGGCCTGCTCGTCAGCTACGTCGACGGTGAGTTCGAGGACAACAACACCTCGGTGCACCCCGGCCACGGCCAGGTGCTGCAGGTCGACGCCCGACCCGACCCGGTCCGGTTCGCCGACGGCGTCAAGCTGGGCAACCGGCGCCAGCCGTGGGACGCCACCTTCGGCCAGGAGGCGACCGACGAGGTCACGTTCCACCGCAAGGGCGTCCCAGTGACGATCAAGCCGCAGGCGGCGATGCCGACCTTCGACGACTCCGACCCGATGCGCTACTGGTCCGCGGACAACCCGTGGAGCTCGGTGCAGGTGGCCGGCACGGGCACCCGCATGACGGTGGCCGACACCAGCAGCAACGGTGACGACATGACCGTCTGGGTGACCTTCGCGAAGTAGGCGTCACACCAACGCCACTGGCCCCCGGGGTTTCTCCCCGGGGGCCAGTGTCATGTGTCGGTATGCCGTGCGGCTGCTGGCCGCCGGCCGGTTCCGGCCGCGCCGGTGCCCTCACAGCCCCTGGGGTCTGGCGGGCAGGTGCGGCCCTAGGGGAAAAGCGGGATGAGCGGCCCGTGGGTCGTGGCGCTCGGGCTCGGCGACGGCGACGGGTGGGTGGTCGGCCGCGGCGCGGGCGCGGTGGTCGGCTCGGCGGAGTGGCTGCTCGGGGCCTCGGGAGTCGCCTGGTGGGTGTGCCGGGTCGTGGCCACCGTCGTGGTCGGGATCGTGGTCGGTGTCGGCCGGTGGTGCTTCGGCCGTGTCGGCGCCGTCGTGGAGGTGCGGCTGACCGGGACGGGGACAGGGGAGAAGCGCGCGGTCTCCGCGGTGTGCGGGCGCGTGAGGGCGACGACGGCAGCGCCGCCGATGGCGCCGCCGAGCAGGCTCACGACGAGGACGCATGCCAGCTTGCCCTGGGGCGTGAGCATCCAGCCCGGGATGGCGACCGAGGACGCGCTCGGCAGGCGCAGCCGCGTCAGGTCCGGGACCCGGATCGGTGACCCGGCCGGGACCCTGATCCGGGAGAGGGAGGGCAGCCGAAGGCGCGACCAGCTTGGAACCTGCACGAGAGAACCCCTGTCATCCACCGTGATGTGCGTCGCGTGAGTATGTCGCGTTTGCGGTGGTTCGTCCCACTCGGGGTCGGCTCAGCCCCTGCGGCCCACCACGAGGTTCTGGCCGACGTGCCCGACCACCCCGGCCCGGTCGTGCAGCGTGGTCAGGGTCAGGCCGGTGCCCGTGCCGGCCAGCCGGGTCCGGGCGTCCAGCAGCAGCCAGTCGGGGGCCATCGGGCGCAGCAGTTGCACGTCGAGGCTGACGTTGACGAAGGACCAGTCACTCCAGTCGAGCTCGGCGGACACGCCGCTGCCGGAGTCCCCGATCAGGACGGCGCGTTGCAGGCCGGTCGGCTCCTCGTCGGGGACGAGCGGCACCAGTGGGCGGGCCCACACCTGGGCCGGTCCGGGCTGGGTCGTGGAGCCGAGGATGACGCGCCAGTCGAAGTGCTCGATGTAGGGGAAGTGCCACACCTCGAACGGGGCCAGGTCCTCGGGGCCGGGCAGGCCGGACTCCGGTCCGGGCACCACGGGGGTGGCGCCCTCGGTGTCGCGGCGGACCAGCCACACGCTGCCCCGCAGCGCGGTGCGGCCGTCCTGCTCGAGGTGGACGTCCACGAGGGTGACGCTGCGCCCGGCCCGCACGACCTCCCCGCTGACGCGGACCGGGTCGGTCGTGACCGGTCCGAAGAAGTCCAGGCTCACCCGCAGCGCGTCCACCGGTCCCTCGGCCGCGGCCGCCCCGCGCCGCTCGGCCTCCCGGACCACGAGCGCCGACGGCGGGCCCCCGTGCTGCATCGTCGGGGCCCAGGGCCCGACCGTCGCCCGGGTGGGCTGCCAGGTGTGCTGGTCGTCGGTGGGGGTGAAGAACGAGTCGGCCACGAGCCGATGTTACCCACGGGTAGCCTCGGTGCCGACCCCTCGTCCGGATCTGGTCCGATGTCGTGACCGGCTCAGACCGCGTGCGGGAGGTGGAAGCGGTGGCTGCGGGCGCTGACCGCGATGGTCGTGACGGCGCCGGCCACCGCGATCCCGCCGAGTGCCCCGAGGGCGACCTGGCCGGGCTGCACCCCCTGCTCGGGCACCTCTACGGTCCTGGTGATGAAGACGACGCCCCGGGGGTGGTCTGGCGGGTCCGGCGGCGGCATGGCCCCTGCAGGCGCGGCGAGCAGCAGCCCGCCGAGGGTGGCGGTTGCGGCACCGGCCGCGACCTTGGCGATAAGCGATGTCTTGGTCATCTCGGTCCTCCTCAGGTGGTGGTGCTGGTTCGACTGTCGCGTGCGCACAGCGGCCGAACATCGGGGGTGACCCCTTAGATCCGCTCACGCACCCCTCAGAGCCGGTGGGCCCACCACCCTGCGCCGGCCGGATTTGCGCCAGAACGCGTAGGAAGTTCCTGCCCCGGCCGGGGCAGACTGCGAGAGGTGGGGACACGGCTGGAGACCCCGGTCGTCGCGGGGCGGGTGTCCGAGCTAGAGGTGCTGCGCGGCTGCCTTGAGCGTGCGCGCACCGGGGGGCCGCACGCCGTGGTGGTGCGCGGTGAAGCGGGGGTGGGCAAGACCCACCTCGTCGAGGCCGCGTGCCGAGGGTCGGGTTCGGGGCGGGCGATCCTGTGGGGCCGGTGCATGCGGTTCGGCGAGGCTGCGGTCCCAGGCGCCCCGGTTCTGGGAGCCCTGGAGGCGTGGCTGGTCGGGGCCGGCCGGGAGGAACAGGACCGGGTCCTGGCCGGGGCGGAGGACCTGGCCGAGGTCCTGCCGGCTCTGGGTCGCTCGTCCGGACGGCTGCCGGAAGGCCGGCTGCTGCCCTTGCTGGAGACGGCGTTGTCCCGGGTGTGGCTGCGCGCGCCGGCGGTGTTGGTCGTCGACGACGTGCACTGGGCGGACGGGACGTCTCTCGACCTGGTGGCACACATCCTGACCGGCTTCTCCCGGCAGCCGTTGGCCGTGCTGCTCACCTGCCGTGATGAAGTGCCTGACGGGCACCGGATCCGCGAGTGGCTGGCGGACGTCCGCAGGCTGCCGCCGGTCACCGAGCTGCGCCTGTCCCGGCTGTCCGAGGCCGAGACCGGGGAACAGCTCACGGCCCTGCTCGGCCGTGACCCCGGCGAGCCCCTTGTGCGCACGGTCTTCGAGCGCTCGGGGGGCAACCCGTACGTGACCGAGCTGCTCACCCGAGGGCTGCCGGCGGAGGCGCAGGAGCTGCCGCCCGGTCTGCCCGAGGAGCTGCGGGAGGCGCTGGCGGCAACGGCGTTGCGGCTCTCGCCGGGCACCGTGGAGCTGCTGCGGATCGTCGCGGTGGCCGGCCGACCCATGGGCTGGCACCAGCTCGTCTCGGTCGGCTCGGTTCGCGGCATGCCGGAGGACGCGGTAGCCCGCGCAGTGCACGAGGCGCTGGACGCGGGGGTGCTGCGGATCGGGGTCGGGCACGGGTGCTGGTTCCGGCACCCCCTGCTCGCCGAGGTGCTCTACGACGGCTTCGTCCCGGGGGAGGCGGCCGCGTGGCACCGCGCTGTCGCGACGGTCGTGAGCGAGCCCTCGGACCGAGCCTTGCACCTGGAGCGCGCGGGCCAGCCCGAGGAGGCTTTCGGCGCATCGGTGGAGGCAGCGGACCAGGCCAACCGGGTCCACGCGTTTGCCGAGGAGAGCGCCAACCTGCAGCGGGCGCTGCGCCTGTGGCCAGAGGTCCGTATCGCGCTGCGCCGCCGCGCCGGGGACCGGCGCGAGCTTCTCGTCCGGCTGAGCCGGGCAGCCCACCGCGCGGGCGAGATGGACACCGCGGTGCGCACCCTGGACCAGGCCCTGGTGATGACCGACCGTGAACGCGAGCCCCTCGAGGCGTGCCGCCTCCTGCAGGAGCGCTACTACCTGTGGGTGGCCAGCACCGCCCAGACATCCGGGTCCGGCGACCCGGACGAAGCAGTACGGCTGAGCTCCGAGCATCCGGGTTCACCGGAGCACGCAGAGGCGCTCGCAGCCAAGGCGTTCCAGCTCCACTGGGCCGGCGACCCGCGGGCGCTCGCGACCGCCGAGCGGTCGGTCGCGGCCGCGACACGTTCCGGCTCGGAGCAGGCGCTGGCGCGTGCCCTGTTGACCCGGTCCATCGCCGGCCTCGGCAGGCCTGCTGCCCTGGCCGACGCGCGGGAGGCGTGGCAGGTCGCCGTCCGGGGTGACGACGTGGTGCTCCTGGAGCACGCGTGTCTCCAGCTGTCCAACTGCATGGACGCGCTGGGCATGTTGAGGGAGGCCGGGTGGGCCAACGCCGAGGCGCTGCGCCTGCTCAGTGAGCGGGGGGCCGGGCAGCTCGGGGCGTTCCTGGCCAGCATCGGAGCCGGGCAGCTGCTCACGGTCGGTGAGTGGGAACCGGCCCGAGCGCTGCTGCGCGACGCGCTCGCCCTGCGGGGGTGGGATCCAGTGGCGCGATGGCCCGGCTCGTCGCCGCGCTGCTCGCGGTCCGGGAAGGAGCGCCCGGGCAGGCGCGTCAACACCTGCGCCGCGCCGAGGAGCTCGTGCCCGAGCATGCCACCCTGCCCGGCATGCCGTTCGCACGGGTCGCGGCCGAGCTGTGCCTGGCAACAGGCGAGCCGCAGAAGGCGTTCGATGTCGTGGCTGCCGCGCTTCCCGTGCATGCCGAGGCGGACCCACGGGCAGTCGAGGAGCTCCTCGTCCAGGGCTCGCTCGCGTCTGCGGCGCTGGCCCAGCAGGCTCGCGACCGCCGGGACCCCGAGGCACTGCGGCAAGTGCGTTCGAACCTTCAGGCGCTCGACCTGGCCGCCCGTGGGGTGCCGCCACCCGGTGCCCCGGCCGCGGGCGACCCGGTGTACGCCGCCTGGCAGGCGTTGCGGCTGGCGGCGGCTGCCGCCTGTCACGGATCGGTGCGTCAGGCCGACCTGTGGGCCGATGCCGCGGACGCCTGTGCGGCGGCAGACCTGCCCTGGGAGAGGGCCCGGGCGCGCCTGGAACAGGCACGCAGCGGTCTGGCCCGCGGCGCGGCCAGGCGGCAGGTGGCCGAGCCTCTGCGCGAGGCCGCCGTGCTGGCGGCATCCCTGGGGGCTCAACCGCTGCAGCGAGAGGTCGTCGAGTGCTCGGCGCTGGCCCGGCTGCCCATCGCTGTCCCGGCCACGGTCGACCGGGACAGGGCCCGACGGGCCGTTGGGTGTGCTCACCCACCGGGAGCGCGAGGTGCTTGCCCACCTCGCCGCAGGACGGTCGTACGCAGAAGTGGCGCGGGCTCTGGTCATCAGCGAGAAGACGGTGAGCGTCCACGTCTCCAACATCCTGCGCAAGACGACCACGGCCAACCGGTTCGAGGCAGCGTCCCTGGCTCGCCGGCACGGGCTCCGACCCGCGGACTGAGGCAGCGCCGTCAGCCCGGGAAGGCCTAGGGTCGCGATCGTGAGCTACGACGACGTGATCATCGGGGCGGGGCACAACGGGCTGACGGCCGCGGCATACCTCGCCCGCGCCGGCCGGAAGGTGCTCGTGCTGGAGCGGGCCGACCACGTGGGGGGTGCCGCCGTCTCGGCGCGCGCCTTCCCCGGGGTCGACGCCCACCTGTCGCGCTACTCCTACCTGGTCTCGCTCCTGCCGCGGCAGATCATCGCCGACCTCGGCCTGGACCTGGACCTGGTGCGGCGCCGGTTCTCCTCCTTCACGCCGGTGCCGACCGCCCCCGAGCGCGGCCTGCTGGTCGACAACGGTGACGAGGCGGCGACCAGGGCGGCGTTCCGCACGCTGACCGGCTCAGACGCCGAACACGAGCAGTGGCAACGGTTCTACGGCCGGATGCACCACCTGGCGCAGCGGATGTTCCCGACCGTCCTGGAGCCGCTGCGCTCGGCGGATGACGTGCGCGCCCTCGTCGCGGACGACGAGCTGTGGTCCGCGGTCGTCGAGCGCCCGCTGGGCGAGGTCCTGCGCGACACCTTCGCGGACGACACGGTGCGCGGCATCGTCGCCACCGACGCGCTGATCGGCACCTTCGCCGACCTCGACGAGGCGTCCCTGGCCCAGAACCGCTGCTTCCTCTACCACCTCATCGGTGGCGGCACGGGGGACTGGGACGTCCCGGTCGGCGGCATGGGCGCGGTCACCGGCGCGCTGGCCCGGGCGGCCTCCGACGCCGGGGCCACGCTCACCACCAGCGCCGACGTCGTGGCGCTGGACCCCGACGGCACGGTCACCTGGCAGGGGGCCGACGGCCGCGAGCATGAGGTCACCGCCTCGGGCTCGGTCCTGGCCAACGTCGCCCCCGTGGTCCTCAACCGGCTGCTGGCCGCGACCGGGGCTGCGCCGGTGGAGACCGAGGAGGCGCCCGAGGGCTCCCAGCTGAAGGTCAACATGCTGCTGTCGCGGCTGCCCCGGCTGCGCGACGGGGCCGTCGACCCCGCCGGCGCCTTCGCGGGGACGTTCCACATCAACGAGGGCTGGGAGCAGCTCCAGCAGACGTATGCCGCGGCCGCACGCGGCGAGGTGCCGCAGCTGCCGCCGTGCGAGATCTACTGCCACAGCCTGTCCGACCGCAGCATCCTCGGCGCCGAGCTCGCCGCCAGCGACGCCCAGACCCTGACCCTCTTCGGGCTGCACATGCCGGCCCGCCTGTTCCGCGAGGACAACGACGCGCGCCGCGAGGAGGCTCTCGCGGCGACCCTGCGCTCGCTCAACTCCGTCCTCGCCGAGCCGATCGAGGACGTCCTGCTGCGCGACGGGGAGGGCAACCCGTGCCTGGAGGCGCGAACCCCGCTGGATCTCGAGGCCGACCTGGGCCTGCCGGCGGGCAACATCTTCCACCGCTCGCTGCAGTGGCCCTGGGCTGAGGCTGACGGTGAGGTGGGCACCTGGGGCGTGGAGACGGCATACGGCAAGGTGCTGCTCGCGGGGGCCGGTGCCCGCCGTGGCGGTGGGGTCAGCGGGATCCCGGGCCACAACGCGGCGCAGGCCGTCCTGGCGCGCTGAGCCGCCGGCCGTGTCCGTAACACATCGGAAACGCATCTGAGGCAGGATCGTCACCATGGATCGTCAGCAGGAGTTCGTCCTCCGCACCATCGAGGAGCGCGACATCCGCTTCGTGCGGCTGTGGTTCACCGACGTGCTCGGCACGCTCAAGTCGGTGGCGGTCGCCCCGGCCGAGCTCGAGGGCGCCTTCGCCGAGGGGATCGGCTTCGACGGCAGCGCGATCGAGGGCTTCGCGCGCGTCTACGAGGCGGACATGCTGGCCAAGCCCGACCCCGGCACGTTCCAGGTGCTGCCGTGGCGTGGGGAGAACCCCGGCACCGCGCGGATGTTCTGCAACCTCACGCTTCCTGACGGCTCGCCCAGCTTCGCCGACAGCCGGCACGTGCTGCAGCGGGCGCTGTCCAAGGCCGCCGACCTGGGGTTCACCTTCTACACCCACCCCGAGATCGAGTTCTTCCTCTTCGAGCGCCCGGTGAAGAAGGGGGAGCCGCCGGTGCCGGTGGACCAGGGCGGCTACTTCGACCACGTGCCGCACGGGACCGCCCACGACTTCCGCCGCGCGGCGATCACGATGCTGGAGAACATGGGCATCTCGGTGGAGTTCAGCCACCACGAGATGGGCCCGGGGCAGAACGAGATCGACCTGCGCTACGCCGACGCCCTGTCGACCGCCGACAACATCATGACGTTCCGCACGGTCATCAAAGAGGTCGCGCTCGAGCAGGACATCTATGCCTCGTTCATGCCCAAGCCGCTGACCGACCAGCCGGGCTCGGGCATGCACACCCACCTGTCGCTGTTCGAGGGGGACCGCAACGCCTTCTACGAGGCCGGCGCCCCCTACCAGTTGAGCAAGGTCGGGCGGCAGTTCATCGCCGGGCTGCTGCGCCACGGCGCCGAGATCACCGCGGTGACCAACCAGTGGGTCAACTCCTACAAGCGTCTGTGGGGCGGTGGCGAGGCACCGGCCTACATCTGCTGGGGGCACAACAACCGCAGCGCCCTGATCCGCGTGCCGATGTACAAGCCGTCCAAGGGCCAGAGCACCCGCATCGAGGTGCGCTCGCTGGACTCGGCGTGCAACCCCTACCTGGCGTTCGCGGTGCTGCTCACCGCCGGGCTGAAGGGCATCGAGGAGGGCTACGACCTGCCCGACGAGGCCGAGGACGACGTGTGGACCCTCACCGACGCCGAGCGCCGGGCCATGGGCATCCAGCCGCTGCCGACCTCGCTGCACTCGGCGATCGCGCTGATGGAGCGTTCGGACCTGGTCGCCGAGGCGCTGGGGGAGCACGTCTTCGACTTCTTCCTGCGCAACAAGCGGGCCGAGTGGGACGACTACCGCAACCAGGTCACGCCGTTCGAGCTGGAGCGCTACCTGCCCCGGCTCTGAGGCCAGCTTCCGCGCCAACCTGGTGGCTCCAGTCGTCTGCGAACAACCGCCGGCATCAGTCGGAGCAGGTCGACCACGGAACGGGCCTTGGTGGATTTCGTCGGCTTTGGCGTATTCAAAGGACGTGACGCGGATCGTGTCGAGCGTTTGGCGGGTGTGAATGCGGCAGTGATCTGGGAGCGAGCGCCGTTAGCCAACAGGACCGCTATGCGGTTTCGCAGGTTGTAGCGGTAGAAGAGAGGACTTCCGTGTTCCGTCGAGGCTCCGTGCGCGTGCGTGGCTACAGCTGTCGGAACGTAATGGACGACGTAGCCCGCCCGACGCAGGCGCCAGGAAAGGTCCACATCCTCGTAGTAAAGGAACAGTTGCGACCAGAATCCGCCAACGTTGCGGGCCGCAGACGTCCGAATGGCCGCGGCGCCACCGCAGAATCCGAATACGTCAGTGGAATCCGGCCCGTCGTACTGCCCACAATCTGGCTCGAGGAAGCCTCTGTCAGACCCTCGGGCTCCCGAGTCCAGAACCACCCCGGTGGACTGAAGGGTGGGGCCCGCCGCGGCGTCGGATAGCAGGATCTTCGCCGTCGTCGCGCCTACAGCCGGGTTGGCCGCGAGTGGATTGAGAAGCTCGCGGAGCCAGGCTGGAGAGGCAACGGCGTCATTGTTCAGCATGGCGAGATAGGGCGTACGGACATGCGCCAGTGCCTGCGACATGGCCCCTGCGAATCCGCGGTTCTGCGGGTTCCTGATGACGCGCAGGTCGGGTTGCTCGTTCAGCCACTCGGCAGTGCCGTCAGTGGACGCATTGTCGACGACGAGGATTTCGAAGAGTCCCCGATCGAGGTCCTGGTGGCGGAGAGATTCGATGCACGTCGCCAGGAGCGACAGCCGGTTCCAGCTCACGACGACCACTGTGGCTGCCGGCGCCTGGTCCTCCGCCAGCGAGTTCAGTGAGACCACGTTCCCGGGATCTCGATCAGACCCGTCACCGAGAACCCGGGCCCGGGGAGCACCTTGAGCTCGAACTCCCGGTCACGCCAGTCGTAGACGTGAGTGGTGGAGTGATCGGTGATCGCCGCGCTGAACGACAGGCGGCCGGGGACGAAGTTGCAGCGCTCCATGCGGAAGTCGATGTGGCCCTTACCGGCGACCGTTCCCGTCTCGAGATTGTTTATTCGGGTGTTCGGGGCACCGATTGGCCAACCCTGCTCAGACCACACCGCAAGGCCGAAGTTCGGTCGTGTGACGGGGTTGTCGAATTCGTAGTGGAGCCGCACTGTCAGCGACTCGCCGAATTCGACGGCTCGGGTGCCCTTCTGGTCATGACCGAGGAACTCCAAGTCGAGGATGCGAGCTTCACCGCTGCCCCAACGCCCGGTCCCCTCCTGCACCGATGGCTCTTCCTGGGCGGTCTCATCGGTTGAGCCATGGGGCCTATGGACCTCATCATCGATGAGCACCTCCGCGGCCTGCTCGTTGTCGCTGTCTTCTGCCGGGCCTTCGGACTTTGCCCTCTCCGCGCGGTTGACCTCGGACAGGTAGGCGTCAACCACCTGTCGAGTCGCCCCCACGGCCCGCACCTGGCCGTGGTCGATCCACGCGGCGTGATCCGCCAGTTGCTCGACGATTCCAAGGGAGTGCGAGACAAAGAGGATCGTCACGCCTTGGCGGCGGAGCTTGTGTAGATGGTCGAAGCACTGCCTCTGGAACTCTTCGTCGCCCACTGCGACGACTTCGTCAATGATGAGGATCTCCGGCTCCATGTGGACGGCAACCGCGAATCCCAGACGAACGAACATTCCAGAGCTGTACACCTTGACCGGGGACTCGAAGAACTCACCCAGACCTGAGAAGTCCTTTATGCGCTGCAGGTCGCGGTCGACGTCCTGTCGGCTCAACCCGGCAATGGACCCGGCGAGGTAGACGTTCTCTCGACCTGTGAGTTCAGGGTGGAATCCTGCCCCAAGTTCAAGCAGGGCAGTGACCCTTCCCTTGACATGTACGGCCCCCTGCGACGCGGGGAAGATTCCCGCGACCAATTTCAGGAGGGTGGACTTCCCTGAGCCGTTGTGGCCAACGAGTGCGAACGTTGCCCCGCGGGGGATGTCAAGGTCAACACCGGCCAAGGCGCGGAACGTCTCTAGGCGCCCCGCACCTCGATTGAGTATCGAGTGCTTGATCGACCCGCTGCCGCCATGCGAGAGCCGGAAATCGCGAGTGACGCCGCGCAGCTCAACAGCGTTATCCGTGCTCATGCCTCCTCCGCAACGTCTCGAGCGCGCACTCGGAAGATGGCCCACCCCAGAGTGAGAGAGATGATCGTCCAGACGACCAGGCCGAGCAACTGCGAGGGTGGAGGGGAGTTCAGGCTCCACATCACCGACCTGTACGCCAGGACAAACTGGGCGAGCGGGTTCGACACGAAGAGTGTGTGTATGACGGACTCGTTTCCGAAATGGTGAGCCACAAAAGCTGCCGGGTAGATAATGGGCGTCGCGTAAAAGAGCAATTGGAGGCACAAGCCCAACAGGTGACTAATGTCGCGAAACCGGACATTCAATGAGGCGATCGCCATGCTGAGTCCCAGACTGAATAGTGCCGTTAGTGTCACCAGAACGGGGATCCAGAGAAAGCTCCATCCAATATTGCCTAGGAGTACATACACGCAGATCAGAAGGATTACCTCGACGGACCTTTCGGCGACGATTGCCACCGTCATGCCGGCGAGGGGTGCGAGAACCGGAAAGGCGACCTTCCGCCGCAGTGTTGCGACTTCAAGAAGGCCGTCTACGTTGCGGGTGAGTACGCCCGTGAACAGGTTCCATGCGACCAGGCCCGTGAAGAGGTAGACGGCGAACACCTTCACCCCGGTGGCGGATGCCTCCATGCCCCGGTCCGCCCCAAGGATCACGCCGAAGACAACGGTGTACATCGCGAGGGAAGCCATAGGGCTGACCAGCGACCAGACCCACCCGAACTTGCTGCCCAGAAACCGCGTACGCAGCTCTCGCCTGGCGAAGTTCTCGACGAGGCTCCCGTACCGCAGGACGTCCTGCAACCGTTCACGATCCTGAGCCGTGACGTTGCTGCGTTGCGTCGCCATCGAGGTCGGCTCCGTTTCGGTGGGGAAGGGCTCTGTGTCGGGTAGCCTTGGGCGGCTCTCCCCGAAGACGAACACGAAGGATACGCGGTGGATTCAGCGGTCAGTCGCCGACACGGCCCCGACGCCGGGATGGCAACTCTCGGTGGCGCCCTCCGGGGTAGGGACAACGCCTTTGGCTTCGTCCGGCTGGTGCTGGCCAGCCTCGTCATCGTCGATCACGCATTCCCTCTCGGCGGTTACGGCGAGGACCCGATGTGGGGGTGGACCAAGAGCCAGGAGAGCTTTGGTGGGTTGGCCGTGGGGGGGTTCTTTGTTGCGAGCGGCTTCCTCATCACCAAGAGCGCGATGTCAAGCGATGCCATCCAGTTCCTCTGGAGGCGATGTCTGCGGATCTTCCCGGCCTTCTGGGCTGTGCTCCTTGTCAGTGTCTTTCTGGTGTCGCCGCTGTTCTATGTCCGGGATCACGGAAACCTCAACGGGTACTGGACGCCCGATCTCCCCGGTCCCTGGACCTATCTGACCCGCAACTGGACCTTGGACATCGGCCAATACGGGCTGCTCGACGTGTTCGGCCAGACGCCTTACGCCCGTCAGGTCGGCTGGAGCGTTCTCAACGGAAGTCTCTGGACCCTTGCCTACGAGTGGAAGTGCTACATCATCGTGGGTGCCCTGGCGCTCTTCGGGGTGCTCCGGCTTGGCAAAGTCGTGGTCCCTGCCCTTGCTGCAGGGCTAACGGTCTTGGCTGCCGCGGCCACGAGCTCACCGCAGTTTGGGTCGAGCCTCGCGCCCTGGCTTGGGGACCCCCACTTCGTCCAACTTGGAGCGTTGTTCCTTTGGGGGAGTGTGGTTGCCGTTTATGCCGACCGAGTTCCCTCGACCGGTCGACTTGCCCTCCTCGCGTGCCTGGTGCTCATCATCTCGCTCTTCGTGAAGGGCGGTTACCACCTCGTCGGATACCCCGCCCTCGCCTACCTCGTGTTGTGGGTCGCGGGAAACGCGCCAGTCCGGCTGCGTCGGATCAACGCCAGGAATGACTATTCCTACGGGATCTACGTGTACGGGTTCCTCGTACAGATGGCTCTCGCCGATCTCGGGGTCCACCGACTCGGACTCGTCCCTTACATCTGTGTTTCATGGCTCGTGACCTTCGGTTGTGCCTACCTCAGCTGGCACTTGGTCGAGAAGCGTGCTCTTCGCCTCAAGGACCGAGGGCCGGGTCGGGGCCTTGGCTACTGGCTCGCGCGTCTGCGCCGAACTGGTCCGTCGGTCCCAGTTGACGGCAGCCCCGACGTTGAGGTCAGCGACGCGCGCGAGCGGGTCGCGAGTCACGGCTGACGCACCCATCTGGGCTAGTGTTCGACGGTTACCAGGGACCGGGGGCGGCGATGCTCCCGAATCGTTGAAAGGCATGTAGCCGTGAGCACCGCACCACCCACCGCCGATCTGGGGCACGTTCTCGTCACGGGAGGCGCCGGCTTCATCGGCTCGGCCCTCAGTTCGCTCTTGGCGCCGCAGGCGGCGTCTTGGACCGTTCTGGACAGTCTGCACCCCCAAGTGCACCCCGATGGGGTCGCACCCGCGCGGCTTGACCCTGCTGCCGAGTTGGTCGTCGGGGACGTGACGCAGGCGAACACTTGGGACAAGCTGGGCGACCTGCGTCCCGACACGGTGATCCACCTTGCGGCGGAGACCGGCACAGGTCAGTCGCTCGATGAGGCGACGCGGCATGCCAACGTGAACGTCGTGGGGACTACCCAGCTCACCGACTGGCTGGGTCGTATCGGCCATCTGCCGCGACACGTCCTGCTTACTTCTAGCCGCGCCGTCTACGGGGAAGGTGCGTGGTCAAGCGCCAACGGCACGGTCAGCTACCCCGGTCAACGGACGCACCGTCAGCTCGAGGCCGAGCAGTGGGATTTCCTCGACCTCGAAGGACTGCCCGCAAGGGCGGACACCACGTCTCCGATGCCAACCAGTGTCTACGGAGCCACCAAGCTCGCCCAGGAGCATGTGCTCTCTGCCTGGGCCAACAGCCGTGGAGTGCCTCTGAGCATCTTCCGCCTGCAGAACGTCTACGGGCCCGGTCAGTCACTCACCAACTCCTATACCGGGATCGTGGCGCTGTTCAGCCGGCTGGCTCGCGAGGGCCGAACGATTCCTGTGTACGAGGACGGCAAGATCGTGCGGGACTTCGTCTTCATTGACGATGTGGCCCGCGCACTTGTGGCGGGCCTTGCGGAAGCGCCGAAGGACGTGCGCGTGCTCGACGTTGGAGCCGGCGTCAGGACGACGATCTTGCATCTGGCCCACACCATTTCCGACTTCTACCGCGCACCGGCACCGAAGATCAACGGCTTGTTCCGAGACGGGGACGTGCGTCACGCCGTCGCAGATATCGGACGCACAGTGGAGGCCCTGCCTTGGGCCCCTGAGGTCAACCTCGTTCAGGGGGTGGCCAGGCTCCAGGAGTGGATCGCTGGTGAGCTCGAGGAGGCAATGTGATTCAGGCGGCGCCGACACTGCAGGTCCAGTCGGTCCTTTACGGTAACGACAAGGCCCATGTCACGAGGTTCATCGAGGCCCTTTCAAGGTCCATCGAGCTCGCCCGAAGCGCCGGAGTCCTCGGAGACACGCATGTGAGCTTTGGGGACTGTTCGCCGGTCGCGGTGTTCAGCGACCACGAGATCGGGGACTTGCTCGCCCGGCACAAGAGGTTCGGGTTGGACGCCATCTCCTATGAGTTCTTCGACCAGAACAAGGGATCGGCCGCAGGGCACAACCACCTGCTCAGGGGCCTGACCGCCGACTATGTGCTCATCGTCAACCCCGACACCATCCCGGCCCCCGATCTCCTCATCGAGATGCTGAAGCCGTTCTCGGAGCAGGTGCGGGTCGGTGCCGTGGAGGCTCGGCAGTTGCCGCTCGAGCATCCCAAGCCCTATGACCCCAAGACCGGTGAGACCCCATGGATCACGACGGCGTGTGCACTCACGACTCGGGAGGTGGCGGCGGCCGTCGAAGGCTTTGACGCAGAAACGTTCTTCTTGTATTGCGACGACGTCGACTGGTCATGGCGCGTCCGGCTCGCTGGGTACCGGTTGATCCTCCGTGACAGTGCCAGAATCTTCCACGACAAGCGTCTGGGCACTGATGGCTCCTGGCAGGTGGGTGCGGCGGAGGAGTACTACTCCGCGGAGGCGGCACTCCTGATGGCCTACAAGTGGTCGAGGCCGGAACTCGTGGAGAAGTACTCCCGAGACCTGCGCCTCATGGGTTCGGAACTCCAGCGCAAGGCTGTTGACGCCTTCGAACGCCGTCGGGAGGACGGGCGACTGCCTGCTCAGCTGGACCCCGATCGGGCTGTTTCCGAATTCGTCGACGGCGTCTACGCCAAGCACAGGTTCTGATCGGAGAAGTCGTGAACGGCGAACAGTACGAGTTCACTTACACCGACACAGGCGTGTACGGCCACGTTGTGTCGCTGCTCAAGTCCCAGCACCTTGGCGAGGGTGTTCATCTCGATCTCGGGTGTGGTTTTGGTGCCATTGCCCAGCACGTGAGAGATATGGGGCTCACCTACGTTGGCGCGGACCTGGCTTCCCCCGGTCGCGAAGCCTTGACCAAGCGCGGCTTCGAGAGTCACGACATCGACCTTCTGGACACCGAGTCGCTGTACGAGCGACTCACCGAGATTCTTGGCGGCCGACCTCTGGCTTCCATGTCGGTCATAGACACCCTGGAGCACATCACTACCGGGCCCGAGGTGCTCTCTGTCTTGGCCGAGTTCGCACGCGGGCTCTCCGGTGCGCCCCTGGTGGTCAGCGTGCCAAATGTCTCCCACCGCGACGTTGCGCTGAAGTTGCTGGTGGGGCGATGGGACTACACGGAAACGGGCCTGCTCGACCGGACCCACGTGGTCCACCACACAGAGTCTCTCCTGGATTCCTGGATGACAGCGGCTGGCTGGCGTGAAGTCGGCGCACTGGATGTGAGGTTCGCTAACAGCGACCAGTATTTTCCAACTGACCTGGTCGCCCTGAATCCGAGCACACTTGTCGGCCAAGCGCTCCACACGATCTCCGAACGCGCCAACGCCAACGCCACGGTCAACCAATTCGTGCGCGCGTACCTGCCTGGCGCGGCGCGCGGTCAAGCGTGGCCATCGTGGGCCAGGACGCCAGCACCCTTCTTGTCCGTCATTATGCGGACCCAAGGGAAGCGGCTCGAAACCATGCGAGACGCCCTGCTGTGCCTGCTTGGGCAGAGCGATCAGGACTTCGAGCTGATCGTGCTCCCGCACAAGGTCACGTATGAAGTCCAGGTCAAGGTTGAGCGTCTCGTGTCCGACCTCCCCGAGGCACTGCGCGAGCGGTGTCGAGTGCTTCCCGTCGATCATGGCGGCAGAACGCGACCCTTGAACGTCGGCGTTCAGGCTGCGCATGGGGATTACGTCGCCATTCTGGACGATGATGACCTCGTCCTCGGGCATTGGGTGGAGACCTTCCGCAGACTGGCTGAGGCCAAGCCCGGTCGCGTGCTGCGCTGCGTGGCGGTCGAACAGGACGTTGCTGAGACGACCTGGGCCGGAGATCTGGTGGCGCATCGCACGGTGTCGGCCGTTCGCAAGCGCTTCCCGTCACGCTTCGACCTGTTTGCGCACTTGACCGAGAACTTCTCTCCTCCGGTGTCCTTGGCCTTCCCCGTCAGCGTGTTCCGGGACCTCGGATTGTCCTTCGACGAGGACCTGAACGTGCTCGAGGACTGGGATCTTCTCCTGCGAAGCGCCCTCGTGTGCGGTGTCGCGGACGATCCGCAAGTGACCTCGGTGTACCGGCGCTGGGCGGTCGGAGAGGCGTCGCACACACTCCACTCCCGAGAGGAGTGGAAGGCGACTGAAGATGCGATCATTCACCGGCTCGATCGACACGTGCATCTACTGCCCCCCGGCAGTGTGTCGGCGATTCGGCGACGATCACAGAGCACGGCGTTGATCGGCGAGCCAGCGTCCCCGCAGCTCATTGACAAGTACGAGCGCGATGTGGCCGAGCTGCGCCAGGCACTTCTCACGATAGAGCGCGAGCTTCACGAGGTACGTGTTTCGCGGTCCTGGCGAATTACACGACCCATGAGAGCCGTCACCGGAGCCTTGCGTCGGAACGGCCGCTCCTGAAGTGAGGCCGGCCCCGGAGTCGTGGCGCCCCTAGTCGGGCGGTCAGGGTGACGGGGCCGGCGTCACGGTGGTGGTTAGCCGTTGTCGATGGCGCGCGACGATGAGACAGCCCTAATGCGCCGGTAGAACGCCCGCAGTGGCCGGTACAGCGGCGTACTCGAGAGCCGGGGCGCCCACGCGTCGGCCGTGCGCTGGACCTTGTCGCGGACACGGTCCTTCAGCGGCCGGAACTTGAGCACGATCATGCCCTCGCGCCGCAGGCGGCTCGCGGTGCCGGCGGGCAGCAGCAGGGGCTGGGAGTCCCAGCCGCTCGCCACCTGCCATCCGAGGTCGAGCCACTTCTCCTGCGCGAGCTCACTGAAGGAGTTCGTGTGTGCCGGCCAGCGCCGGTAGATCGACGACACCTCGGGCGTGTCGGCCACGCCGAGCAGGGAGGCCGAGCGCACCAGGAGGTCCCAGTCCTCGAGCACGGGGAGGTCGGGGTCGAAGCGGAACCCGAACTCGGAGAAGGCCGCCCGCGGGTAGGCGTAGCTGTTGAGCGGGGAGTGGTTGTCCACGAGATGCGACAACAGGTCCATCTCGACGTCCCACCGGCGGCTGGGCCAGCTCGTCGAGCGGAAACCGCCGTCCTCGAAGGTCTCCACCGACTGCTCGACGGCCAGGGCACGCACGATGCGTCGCTCGTCGCAGCCCTTCGCGGCGTCGCGGAACACCTCGACCCAGTGGGCCATCACGAGGTCGTCGTCGTCGAGGAAGCCGATGTAGCGGCCACGGGCCGCGGCCGCGCCGGCGTTGAGTGGTGCCGTCCGGCCACCGCCGCTGACCGGCACGTAGCGGGTCCGCGACCGCAGGAAGTCGGCCTGTTCGGCAATCACGCCCTGCACGGTGGCCGTGTCCTCGGGGGTCAGGTCGTGACCCAGCACGAGGACCTCGAAGTCGTCGCAGGTCTGGGCTGACAGGCACAGCAACGCGTCCCGGAACGCCTCGGTGCGCCGGCCCTGCGTGCGCACCAGCACGGACAGGAAGGGTTCGCGGGCGAGCAGGTCCTTGGGGTCGGGGGCTTCGTAGGCGCGCACCAGCCAGGCGTCATCGGTGGCCCCGGCCCGGGCGGCCGTCGCCCGCAGCAGGTCCTCCAGCGTGTTGCCCGTGACGGCAGGAAGGGTTGCGGCCTGCTGCTGGGGGAGCGGCTGGTAGCCCTCGGCGGCGAACAGGCGGTCGAGTCGCTCGCGGGTGAACCATCCACCCGCAGCCGGCGCCGGAAGCTCAGCGTCGCCCATACCCAGGAGGAGGCGCCCCACCAGGGCGGGCCGGGCCACGTTGGGCACGGCGACGATGACGCGACCCCCGGAGGCGGACCGGACGGCCGCCTCGATGCGCGCCTGGGGCGCAGGCTGCTCGTGAAGATCGCTGACCACGACGTCCTCGGCGCTGGTTCGCAGGGCTCGCACCCGGTCCTCGACGAGAGACGTGTCCACCTGGTGCTCCACCGATCCTCCTGTCATCGGTGCCGCGGCCGGCACCCGAGCGCCGAGTAGAGTCTCACACTCACGCAGGGGAAGGTGGCAGCGCCAAGTGGATGTCGGGCTCGTCGTCGAGCAGTGCCGCGCTGCCGTCCCGGGGGGCACCGGGCGCTACACCGCCGAGCTGGCTCAGGCCCTGATGGCGGCGGCGGAGGGGACCGCCTCGCTGACCGGCTGGGTCGCCGAGGCCGTTCGGGCCCCGGAGCTCGGGCTGCCGATCCGGTCGTTGCACCTGGCGCCGCAGGCGTTGGCGCGCGTGTGGGAGCGCGGCCTCGGGCCCGGCATCCGCGGGGCCGACGTGGTGCACGCGCCCACCCTCCTGGTCCCGCCACGACGGCGAGGACAGCAGCTCGTCGTCACCATCCACGACGTCGTGCCGTGGACGCATCCGGAGACGTTGACGCCGCGAGGGGTGCGCTTCCACCAGCGCATGGGGGCCCGGGCTGCCAGGGAGGCGAGCCTGGTCCTCACGCCCACCGAGGCGGTCGCCGCGCAGGTGCGGACGATCCTCGACCCGCGGGCCGAGGTGCGGGCCCTGCCGCCGGGACGCTCCTCGCTCCCGGTGCCCGATGACCCCACCGCGGTCCGCGCCGCGCTGGGCATCGAGCCCGGCCCCTATGTCTTGTTCGTCGGCACGGCCGAGCCACGCAAGGGCCTCGACGTCCTGCTCGAGGCGTTTGCCGAGCCGGTGCTGGCCGGGTGCCGGCTCGTCGTCGCGGGCCCCTCGGGCTGGGGTGGTGTGGACGTCCAGGCGCAGGCGCGGTCCCGGGGGCTCGAGCCCGTGGTCCACGTGACCGGCCGGGTCACCGACACCGAGCTCGCGGCCCTGTATGCCGGGGCCGCCGCCCTCGCGATGCCGTCCCGGGCGGAAGGCTTCGGCCTGCCGGTGCTGGAGGCCATGTCCTGCGGCGTGCCGGTGGTGACGTCGGACGACCCGGCGCTGGTCGAGGTGGGTGCGGGAGCCACCCTGGTCGCGCCCGTCGGCGACCACGCGTGCCTTGCCCAGCAGCTCGCGACGGCCGTCAACGAGCCCTCCCCGGGAGGGCGACTCGCCGCGATGGGCCGGACGAGGAGCGCGGACTTCGACTGGCAGGCCACAGGCCGGTCGCTATGGTCGCTGTACCGGGGGTTGTGACGAACGCGAGACATCGAAGGGCGTGTATCTGCCGAATATCCCCGATGTGACGCTTTATCATCAGGGGGTCCAGATGGGGCAAATCGCACCGATGAGGTAAGGGGGACCGTTGGTCCGCGTGTTGATGGACGCCACGGCGCTCCCGACGTTCCGGGGCGGGGTGGGCCGCTACGTCGACGAGCTCGTCAAGCACCTGCCCGAGGTGGGCGCCGACGTCGAGGTGGTCTGTCAGGAGCGGGACGTCGAGCTCTACACCTCCATCGTGGGCTGGCAGCAGGTGCACGCGATACCGGCCTGGGCGGCCTCGCCGCCGCGGCGTCTGGCATGGGAGCAGACGGGCCTGCCCCGGGTGATCGCCCGTCGCCGCCCGGACGTCGTGCACTCGCCGCACTACACGATGCCGCTGGTCAACGGCCGCCGCGGTGGCCCCCGGCAGGTGGTCACCCTGCACGACGCGACCTTCTTCAGCGACCCCGACCTGCACCTGGGCCTCAAGTCCCGGTTCTTCACGCAGTGGACCCACGCGTCCGCGCGTCGCGCGGACGCGCTGCTCGTCCCCAGCGAGGCCACCAAGGCCGAGGTGCTGCGACACACCGAGGCCCAGCCCGACACCATCAGGGTGATCGCCCACGGGGTGGACCACCGCCGTTTCCGGCGCCCTAGCGGCGACGAGGTGCGCGAGGTGCGCGACTGGCTGGGTCTGGGCGCGACCGACCGCTACATCACCTTCCTCGGCACGCTCGAGCCGCGCAAGAACGTCCCCGGCCTGGTGCGAGCCTTCGGGCAGGTGGCCACCGCGATGGAGTGCCCGCCCGTGCTGGTGCTGGCCGGCGGCAAGGGGTGGGACGGGCAGATCGACGCCGCGCTGGCTGAGCTGCCCGAGCGCCTCCGGGTGATCCGGCCCGGGTTCGTGCCCGACCACCTCCTTCCCGGCCTGCTCGGCGGCGCCGATGTGGTCGCCTACCCCAGCTTCGGCGAGGGCTTCGGCCTCCCGGTGCTGGAAGCCATGGCCTGCGGCGCGACGGTGCTCACCACGGACCGGCTGTCCCTCCCGGAGGTGGGTGGCGACACCGTCGCCTACGCCCGGACTCCCGACAAGGACGACATCGCGGCGACGCTCTGGCAGCTGCTCGCCGACCCGGAGCTGTGCGACCGCCTCGGGGAGTCGGCGGCAGGGCGCGCAGCCACCTTCGGCTGGATGCAGACGGCGCGGGCACACCTGGAGGCCTACGAGCTGGTCGCCCATGCCGCGGCGCGCCGGGCCCGCGTCGGCGAGGGCAGGCCCCAGCTCGTCTGACGCGGACCGGCAGGTGCCCCGGGTCCATCCGTTGCGCGCAGGTGGTTGCAGGCCTTAGATTCCGCCCGGTTTTCTTTGACATTCGGGCGGATTGCCCGATTTCACGACTGGGGGGACACGTGTCACCACGCCCTGCCCGCGCGCTCCTGTGCGCGGCACTCCTGGCCGGCTCCGCGCTCGGGGTCACCGCCCCGGCGTTCGCGGACGACGCCGCCATCACCGGTCACGTCACCGACGCCGCGACCGGCGCACCGGTGCAGGCCTGCCTGTCCGCCACGAGCGAGAGCACGTGGGAGACCGTCGACACCTGCACCGACGAGGCCGGTGCCTACAGCCTGCCGGCCGGCGCCGGGGACGGCTGGGTCGTCCAGGCCTCCGCGGACGGTTACGCGCTCGAGTACGCGCGGGGCCACTACGACTGGAACTCCGCCGACCGGCTGAGCTCGCCCGGCACCGCCGACTTCGCCTTGGTCCGTGCCAGCGCGGTCCACGCCACGTTCCGGGAGGCCAGCGGCGCCCCGGTCCCGTGGGCCTGGGTGGAAGCCGTCGACCCGGTCACGGGGGAGACCGTCGCGACGAACGGCGCCGACGACCAGGGTGTGCTGGACCTGTCGGTGCGTGCCGGCCGGGTCGAGCTGCACGTGGAGGCCGGAGCGCGGGACGTCTGGCTGGGCGGGGACGGCACCCGCGCCCAGGCGCAGGTCTACACCGTGCCGGCGGACGGCCCGCTCGAGCTCGGCGACGTGGCGCTGCCGGCGCCGACGCGCATCGTCGGCCGCCTGACCGACGCCACCGGTGCGCCGGTGCCCGACGTCTGTGCGCAGGCGCTGGCGGGCGGCTGGGGCGAGGGATGCAGCGACGCCGACGGACGCTATGCCGTCGAGGTCAACCCCGGCGCCACCCAGGTGCAGCTCTACTCCCGCAACCCCGACTTCGCCTCCTCGTGGCTGGGCGGGTCGTACACCAAGGCCAGTGCCGCGACGATCACGGCCGTCGCGCACCAGGACGTCACGGTGGACCAGGTCGTCCCCCGCGCCGCCCGGATCGCCACGCGGGCGGTGGCCGCCGACGGGAGCCCCGTGGAGGGGGCGTGCCCGACCGTCTACCTCGGCCGGACCACGGAGAACGCGCTGGCCAGCGGTGACTGCTCCGGTCCCGACGGGACGATCTCGCTCACCTCGGTGCCGGCCACCGGGGTCACGCTGAGCCTGACCAGTCCCCGCGGCGTCATCACCTGGGCCCCGGGCAGGGCGGTGCAGCGGCACGCCACGGTCCTGCAGCCGGCGGCCGGCGCGACGATCACCGTCCCGGACGTCCGGATGCTCACCGGACGCTCGGTCGTCGGCCGCGTCGTCGACGCCGCGACGGGCGCCCCGGTGCCGGGGGTGTGGGTCACCACGGCGTACGGCCCACGGATGGGCGGTCCGGACGGCGGGCACGCGGTGCAGACCGACGCCAACGGGCAGTACGAGCTGGACGACCTGAGCGGGAACAGCATCTCCCTGGTCGCGTGGGACATGGGCTACGACTACGCCCCCGACTGGACCGGTGACGCGCCTCTGGAGAGCCGAGCAGTGGCGGTCCACCTCGGCGCGACCCCGGCGACGGCCGACTTCGCCCTGCAGCGCGGAGGTGTCGTCGACGCCACGGTGACCAAGGCCGACGGGTCGCCCCTGGATGGCTCCTGGGTCGTCGACGCCTACAGCAAGGACGGCAAGGCCTACGGCTCCAGCAGCGACCTCTACCCCGCCGGCGACACCTCGCTGACCATCCGTGGCCTGCCCGACGCTCCGCTGCGGATCCGGCTGCAGGACCCCGAGTCGGGCCAGGTGTTCTGGTACGGCGGCAAGGACGCCGAGGCCGCCACGCCGGTGAAGGTCAAGCCCGGCCAGACGCTGCACCTGACCATCACGCAGCCGGCGAGCTGAGCCGGTCCGCGGAAGGCCCACACCCGCAGGGGTGTGGGCCTTCCCTCGTGGCGGGGTGGTGCCGGGCCGGGCCCACCCCTCGGTAGGTTGGGCGCGTGAGCACCTCGTCGCGAGCCACCAGCCGCACAGGGACGTTGGCGCGGCTGGGATTCGCCGAGCCGGAGCGCGCCGGGACGCTGCTCGCCGACCCCGCGCTGGCCGGGCTGACCGACCCCTTCGACGACGTGTTCGAGGACGGCCTGCCCGACGCGCTCGGTGCCGTCGCCGACCCGGACCTCGCCCTGCTGGGCCTGGTCCGGCTGATGGAGGCCCTGCGCGCCACCGACCCCGACCACGAGGACGGCAGCCCCGAGGTGCGCGAGCTGGTCGCCGCCCTGCGCCACGCCGGGCCCGGCCGGGACCGGCTGCTCGCCCTGCTCGGCGCGTCCTCGGCGCTGGTCGACCACCTCGTCAGCCACCCCGGGGACTGGACGTATGCCGCGCACGCCCGCCGGCGCGGACCGCACGAGCGGCGGGCCGCCATGGTGGCGGCCGTGACCGACCGCGGTGAGCGGACGGCATACGACGCGCTGCGGGTGGCCTACCGCCGCGAGCTGCTGGGCATCGCGGCCCTGGACCTGACCGCCGACGACCCGGTGGTCGAGCTGCCCTTCACGGCGCAGGCGCTGGCCGACCTCGCCGCGGCCTCGCTGGAGGCGGCGCTGGCGATCGCCCGCGAGGAGGCCGACGGGGAGGACCCCGGGTGCCGGTTCGCCGTCATCGGGATGGGCAAGGCCGGCGGCCGGGAGCTCAACTACGTCAGCGACGTCGACGTCATCTTCGTCGCCGAGCCGGCCGAGGGCGCCGACGAGGACGCGGCGCTGGCCTACGCCACGCAGCTGGCCACCGGGCTCATGCGGGCCTGCTCGGCCTCCACCCCCGAGGGCACCCTGTGGCCGGTCGACGCGGCGCTGCGACCCGAGGGCAAGCAGGGCCCGCTGGTGCGCACCGTGGCCAGCCACCGGCACTACTACGAGCGGTGGGCCAAGACGTGGGAGTTCCAGGCGCTGCTCAAGGCCCGCCCCGTCGCCGGGGACCCCGCGCTGGGCCAGGCCTACCTCGACGCGGTGCAGCCGCTGGTGTGGCAGGCGGCCAGCCGGGAGCACTTCGTCGAGGATGTGCAGGCCATGCGCCGCCGGGTCGAGGACCACGTGCCCACCGCCGAGGCGCCACGCCAGCTCAAGCTCGGGCCGGGCGGGCTGCGCGACGTGGAGTTCAGCGTGCAGCTGCTCCAGCTCGTGCACGGCCGGGCCGACGAGACGCTGCGCTCCGGCACGACCCTGGAGGCACTGGCGGCGCTGTCGCGCGGTGGCTACGTCGGGCGGGACGACGCCGCCGTGCTGGACGAGTCCTACCGCCTGCTGCGCACGCTGGAGCACCGGATCCAGCTCTTCCGGCTGCGCCGCACCCACCTCATGCCGACCGCCGAGCCCGACCTGCGCCGGCTCGGCCGGGCCATCGGGCACCGCCGCGACCCGGCGAAGTCCGTGGTGGCGCAGTGGCAGCAGCAGGCCCGCGAGGTGCGCCGGCTGCACGAGCGGCTGTTCTACCGCCCGCTGCTGACCGCCGCGGCGAAGCTGAGCTCGGACGACTCCCGGCTCACCCCGGAGGCCGCCGTCGAGCGGCTCGCCGCGCTCGGCTTCCGCGACCCCGCCGGCGCCCTGCGCCACCTCGAGGCGCTCACCACCGGGGTCAGCCGCCGGGCCGCGATCCAGCGCACGCTGCTGCCGGTGATGCTGCAGTGGTTCGCCGACGAGGCCGACCCCGACGCCGGGCTGCTGTCCTTCCGCCGGATCAGCGAGTCGCTGGGCACCACCCACTGGTACCTCAAGATGCTGCGCGACGAGGGCAGCGCCGCCGAGCGGCTCGCCCACGTCCTGGCCCGCAGCCGGTTCGCCGCGGACCTGCTCACCCGGGCGCCGGAGTCGGTGGCGATCCTCGGCGACGCGGGCGGGCTCACCCCCCGCAGCCGGGAGGCGCTGCTCACGACGATGGGGGCCGCGGTCAAGCGGCACACCACCCCCGAGGACGCCATGAACGCCGCCCGGGTCGTGCGCCGTCAGGAGCTCTTCCGTATCGCGGTCGCGGACCTCACCGGGCAGCTGGACCTCGCGGGGGTCGGCCGGGCGCTGACCGACCTCACCGCCGCGGTCCTGCAGGCAGCCCTCGACGTGGCCACCGCGCGGGTTGAGGGCGACCGTGGCCGGCCGCTGGGCACCCGGCTGCTGGTGGTCGGCATGGGCCGGCTCGGGGGCGGGGAGATGGGCTACGGCTCCGACGCCGACGTCATGTTCGTGCACGAGCCGGAGCCGGGTGTCGGCGAGGAGGACGCCCAGTCGGCCGCCGTCGCCGTGGTCCAGGAGGTCCGGCGGCTGCTCGGCGCGGCCGGGCCGGACCCCCAGCTCGTCGTCGACGCCGACCTGCGCCCAGAGGGCAAGGCCGGCCCGCTCGCCCGCAGCCTGTCCTCCTACCGGGCGTACTACGACCGGTGGTCGCTGACCTGGGAGCGGCAGGCGCTGCTGCGCGCGGCCCCGGTCGCCGGCGACGTGGCGCTGGGTGAGGAGTTCGTGGCCCTCATCGACCCGCTGCGCTGGCCCGAGGGCGGGATCCCGGACCCGGCGGTGCGCGAGATCCGGACACTGAAGGCCCGGATGGAGTCCGAGCGGCTGCCCCGCGGCGGCGACCCGCGCACCCACTTCAAGCTGGGCCTGGGCGGCCTGTCCGACGTGGAGTGGACGGTGCAGCTGCTCCAGCTGCAGCACGCCCACCAGGTGACGGGGCTGCGCACGACCGGCACCCTCGAGGCGCTCGCCGCGGCCGAGGAGGCCGGGCTGCTGCCGGCCGAGGACGCCGAGGCGCTGCGCCGCGCGTGGACCTTCACGTCCGCGCTGCGCAACGCGGCGGTGCTGTGGCGCGGCCGGCCGGTGGACTCCCTGCCCAGCGACCTGCGCGACGCCGACGGGATCGGGCGGATCGTGGGGCGCCGGGCGGCCACCGGGCACGAGCTGGCCGAGGCCTACCGTCGCACCGCCCGCCGGGCCCGCAAGGCGGTCGTCGCGCACTTCTACGAGTCCGACCCCGCCTGAGCACGCTGCCGCCCGGAGGTCCCCGGTCCCGGGGACCAAAGGCCCTGACCGCGAGCACCGCCGGGCCACGAGCATCGGGAGCGACCACCCGTGCCCCCTGCGCGGGCCCCTCCGGAGGGCGGTGCCATGAAGCCGGACGTGAACCTGCCGGGAACGGTCGTCGTCGGGTGTGACGGGTCGTGGCACAGCCGGCAAGCGGTGCGCGTGGCCGCGCGTGAGGCGGCCCGCCGGGGCGTCGGTCTGCTGCTGCTCAGCGTGGCCGAGCCACTCAGCGCCGGCCCGGACCAGCTGCAGCTGCTGGTCCGCGCGGCCGACGACGCGATGTCCGATGCCATGGCCGTCGCCGAGCAGGCCCTCACCCTGGTCGTGGACATCGACCCGACGCTGCCCACGCAGGTGGTCATCGCCCCGGAGCTCGGCGCACCCGAGGCTGCCGCAGCCGCCGCCGGTGCCGGCCTGCTGGTGCTCGGGCGCCACGGCGTGCACGGGCAGCTCGCCTTCTCGATCGGCTCGACCAGCGCCGAGCTGGCCCGCCTGTTCGACTGCCCGGTGATGGTCGCCACCGACGCCCCCACCCGGCCGCTGCCGCAGGACGCCGAGCCGTCCGTGGTGCTCGTGGGGCTCGACGCCGGCCGGGACTGCGCCCGCATCTTCACCGTCGCGGCGCAGGAGGCCGCCGCCCGCGGCTCGCGCCTGGTGGCGGTGCACGCGCTCGCGCCCGGCACCGGCCGGGCCCGCGCCGACCTGGCCGCGGGGTGGCGCCGGGTGCACGAGGCGATGCGCTCGGTCACCCTCCCCGAGGGCGTGCCGTCGCGCCTGGTGATCACCCGCGACGACCCGGTGACCGCGCTGCTGATGCGGGCGCGCGCCGGTGACCTGCTCGTCGTCGGCACCAAGGCCGGCGGCCGCCTGGCCGGGCTGGTGGCCGGCTCGGTCAGCCGAGGCGTCCTCGACGCCATGCCGTGCGACGTGCTGGTCGTCACCCCTCCGCGGCCGGGCTCCGGGGACGACCGCGGCCTCGCCCTCGCCGGCCAGGAGCCGGCCCAGCGGCCGTGACCGGCGGCAGGACCCGGCGATGACCGCCCAGGACCCCCGTCGTGACGTCGCCGTCGGCTACGACGGGTCAGTGCCCGCCCTCGCCGCGCTCGAGTGGGCCGCCGCCGAGGCGGCCCGGCGCGGCTCGACCCTCGTCGTGGTCAGCGCGATCGACCACCTCGGCCTCCCGACGGGTGCGCTCACCGGGGCACCCCTGAGCACGGAGGGTCGCTACGCCGAGGCGGAGCGACGGGCCCAGGACGGCGCGGCCTACGTGCTGCGCCAGCACCCCGGGCTGCGCGTGGCGACCGAGGCGGTGCTCGGTGGTGCCGCCGACGCGCTGGTGCGCGTCTCGCACGAGGTCGGCCTGGTCGTGGTCGGCAGCCGCGGCCTGGACCCGGCCACCTCCACCCTGCTGGGCTCGGTGGCCTTCGCGGTCAGCGGGCACGCCAGCTGCCCGGTCGTCGTCGTCCGCGGCGACGGCCGGCGCCGCCCCGGGCCGGGGACGCCCGTGGCCGTCGGGTTCGACGGCACCCCGCCGTCGCTGGTCGCCCTCGACGCCGCCGCGGACGTCGCCGCCGAGACCGGCGCTGCCCTGCGCGTGGTCTGCGCCTGGCGGCCTCCGCCGGAGTCCTGGGTCTCGGCCTTCTGGGAGGTCCTCGGCGACGAGAGCGACCAGGTCCGCGAGGAACGCAGCCGCGCCGAGAAGGTGGTGGAGGCCGCGCGCGACCGCGCGACGGCACGGCATACCGGGCTGGTCGTGGCCGGCCGCGTGGTGACCGGGCCGCCGGCCCGGGCGATCGTCGAGGCCGCGGACGGCGCGGCCCTGGTCGTCGTGGGCAGCCGCGGGCGCGGCAACCTGGCGAGCCTGGTGCTCGGCTCCGTGGGGCACGGTGTCGTGCACGACGCCCAGTGCCCGGTCCTCGTCGTACACGGGGACGGGGAGCAGGTGCCGGGTTCATCATGGAACGCAGGGCCGACGCGAAGGGCAGTGCCATGACCGTGAAGGTGTTCCTCCTCGACGACCACGAGATCGTCCGTCGCGGGATCCGCGAGCTGCTGGAGATGGAGTCCGACATCGAGGTGGTCGGGGAGTCCGGCTCGGCCCAGGAGGCGACCCGGCGGATCCCGGCGCTGCGGCCCCAGGTGGCCCTGCTCGACGCCCGGCTGCCCGACGGGTCGGGGCTGGACGTGTGCCGGGACGTGCGCTCGGTCGACCCCTCCATCCAGGGGCTGATCCTGACCTCGTTCAACGACGAGGACGCGCTCGCCACCGCGATCCTGGCCGGGGCGGCCGGCTACCTGCTCAAGGACATCAAGGGCCAGGACCTCGTCCAGGCGATACGGCGGGTCGCGGCGGGGGAGAAGCTCATCGACCCGGCAGTCGCCCAGCGGGTCAAGCGCAGCTGGGAGGAGGACCGGGGTGCCGACCCGCGGCTGCGCACGCTCACCCCGCAGGAGCGCCGGATCCTCGAGCACGTTGCCGAGGGGCTGACCAACCGGCAGATCGGCGAGGCGATGTTCCTCGCGGAGAAGACGGTCAAGAACTACATCACCGCGGTCCTGGCCAAGCTGGGCATGGAGCGACGGACCCAGGCCGCGGTGTTCGCGGCGACACACCTCGGCGCGGAGGAGGAGGGCCAGGCCCATCGCGCGCCGCGACGCCACCCGTAGGACGGGTTCGCTGCGCGGGACGGGTCGCTGCGGGGTCAGCGGTTGCGCAGGGCCTGCCGTCCGCGGGCCAGCGCGTCGGCGTCGATCTCGCCGCGGGCGAACCGCTCCTCCAGGATGCGCTCCGCCTCGCTGACCGGCGCGGCGCCGGGTTGGCCGGCCGGCGGCGAAGGGCCGACCGGGGGCCCGGCCTGCGGGTGACCGGCCGCAGCGACGAGTGCGAACACCACCGCGGCGACCACCCCGAGCAGCAGGACCAGCCCGAGCCACAGCCCGAACCAGCCGCCGCCCCAGCCCCAGCCCATCATCGGTCAGCCCTCCGCGTGCTCACACCGGCCGGACGAAGGCGTCCTTGCCGGTGGCGTGCTCGATCTGCGTCTCGGCCGTTGCGAGCAGCGTGTCGGCGAGGTGCCGCAGCGCCCGCGCCACGGCGACCTCGTCACCGATCGTCGTCGCCGGGTCGTCCTCGGCGGACCGGTGGCTGTGCCCGTGGGTGGCGAAGTGGTCACCCGGGCCGGCCAGCAGCACCGCCGAGGCCTCCGTGTCGTCGCCCTGCTCGTACACCGAGATCTGCACCCGCCACTGCTTGACCGGCGTCCGCGGCTCCACCGGTGCGCCGGTGCCGCCGCGGTGGTGCAGGTCCTCGTCCGGGGCATGGACGATGGCGTCCGGCCCGGGGAACACCAGCGCCTCGTGCCCGTCGCTCCACCGCACGAGGTAGGGCGGGGCACCGTTCGCCCCGCGGACCTCGAGGATCTCCCCGTCACGCACCGCGCCCTCGGTCCTGTTGGCGGCGAGGACCAGGCGGTCGCCCTTGTGCCCCTGCATCGTCAGGACCCCGCGCGGTGGACGGCGATCTCCCGCGTCTCGGCGGCCGGCGCCGGCGCGGGCACCCGCACCTCGAGGATGCCGTCCTGGTAGGTCGCGGCGATCGCCTCCGGGTCGATGCCCCTCGGCACCCGCAGCCGCCGGGTCATGCTCCCGTAGTGGAACTCGGTGCGCCGGCTGCCCTCGTTCTCCTCGGTGCGCTCGTCGCGGCGCTCGGCCGAGATCGTCAGCACGTCGTCCTCGAGGGTGACGTGGACGTCCTTGTCGGGGTCGATGCCGGGCAGCTCCGCGCGGACGACCAGGAACCCGCCCTCGGTGGACTCCTCGACCCGGATCATGCCGGTGGTGCGCTCCATCAGGTCGCTCAGCTCGTGGCTCAGGAGGTCGCCGAGCGGCCAACCCATCCGGAAGTCCTCGAACGCGCGAAGTCGTTGGGCCAGAGCCGAACCGGGCGCGGGCTTGGTGGGGTGGGCAGCGGTCTTGGGCATCTGGTTCTCCTCGTCGTCGGCGTCGTCGCCTGTCCCCTTCAGCCTTGTCGGGGCCGGTGCGGCACCCCAGAGACGAAGGTCCTGACGGCCCCCAGACCGGGGCCGGGAGAGCCGCGAGGACCCCAGGTAGGCCGGGCGGGCGGGTGGGTCGGGTCGCCGCCCGCGCGGCGAGGGCCGCCGGGAGGTGGGCACCCGGCATACCGGGCGCCGCGGCTGAGCGGCTGAGCCCGCTCAGCAGCGGCGGCTCAGCCGCTCAGCCGCGGCCGGGCAGGCCGAGCCGGTGACGGGCCATGGTCTCCGCCGCGTCGGCGAGGCCCGCGCGCACGCCCGCGCGCAGGAGCTCCTCACGGCAGCGCAGCACGCAGGCGATGACCGAGCCGGCGGACCGGACGGGGTAGGCCTCGCGCACGAGCACCGCGGTGACGTCGGAGAGGTGCCGGCGCTCCTCGCGGATCAGGTCGGCGAGGTCGTGGTAGGTGACTTGGTGGGCGGAGGCAAGCGTCATGAGCGGGTCCTTCGTGGCACCCCTGCCCTCAACCCGCCGCACGCGGCGGGCGCGTTCGTGTCCAAGGGAGATTAGCGACCTCGGGCCGCGACGAAAAGGGTACAAAGGTCCCTGTTCTGGACGATTTTCAGGTCGTCCGCAGGTCCCGGCGGTGCAGCAGCAGCGTCGCGGCGGCCAGCAGCACGAGCGTGAGTGCTGCCAGGGCCAGCACCCCGCCGGTGTCGAAGCCGTGGCCGAGGGGGCGGTTGCTCAGCGCCCAGTGGAACGGGGACCACCGCTGCCAGGGCTGCAGCCAGTCGGCGAGGGGGCCCAGCGTCTCGACCAGGAACGCCAGCAGGGCCAGGCCGATCGCCGCCCCCGTGGCGGCCCCGCGCCGGCCCGTGAGTGCCCCGACGGCCAGGGCGAGGGCGCCGAACATCACCCCGAGCAGGCTCACCTGCACCGTGGCGGCGAGCAGGTGCCCGGTGTCGAGGTGCAGGTCCACCGGAGGGGAGCCGAGGACCAACGAGAGGAGCAGGACGACGTCGACGGCCAGGACGCCCAGCACCATCGCCGCCGCCTTGCCGGCCAGCACGGCCCCCCGGGCCACCGGCAGGGAGAAGAGCAGGTCCGCCGTGCCGTGCTCCTCCTCGCCGGCGGTGGCCGCCGCGCCGGCGCCGACCGCGACCGAGATGAGCACGATCGGCACCATGAGCGAGTACAGCTCGGCGTGGACGTAGCCGGCCGCGGTGGCGTAGTCCTCGAGACCGAACGCCTGGCGCAGGCCCTCGGGGTACTGCGCCAGGAAGTCCTGCATCGACTTCTGGGAGCGGGCCACCGAGGGGTAGACCGACAGCTGCAGGACGCTGAGCAGCGCGATCGCGGCGCCCCACCCCAGCAGCGAGTGCCACCGCTCGGCCAGGGCGCGCCCGCAGACCACGAGCACCTGGCGGCCGGCCCGCGGGGTGACCAGCTCGTGCTCGGTGGTGGCCGGCATCACCGGCTGGACGGCGGCACTCACGGCGCGCTCGCAGCCGGTGGCGGGGCCGGGGACCCGGCTGCCGGGGCCGCCGAGACGTAGCCGACGAACGCGTCCTCCAGGTCGGGCTCGTGCGTGTGCACGTCGACCACCCCGTGGGCCGTGGCCAGGCGCAGCAGCTCGGTGAGTGAGCCGGTGACGCTGCACGACGCCCGCCCGCCGACGACGCGCAGGTCGGCGACCCCCGGGACGTCCGCCAGGCCCGGCGGCACGTCCCGGGGGAAGTCCAGCTCGATCCGGCGCCGGGCCTGCCCCCGCAGCGCCTCGATGTCGTCGACGACCAGGAGGTGGCCGCGGGCCACGATCGCGGCCCGGTCGGCGACCTGCTCGACCTCGGCGAGCACGTGCGAGGAGAGGAACACGGTGGCACCCCGCGCCACGAGCTCGCGCAGGACGGCGTGGAACTCCACCTGGACCAGCGGGTCCAGCCCGCTAGTGGGCTCGTCGAGCACCAGCAGGTCGGGCTCGTGCATCAGGGCCTGGATCAGCCCCAGCTTCTGCCGGTTGCCCTTGGACAGCTCCCGCACCCGGGGCTGCAGGTCGAGGTCGAAGCGCTCGGCGAGCGTGCGCCAGGCCCGCTCGGGCACGCCCCCGCGCAGCAGCGCGAGGTGACCGAGCACGTCATGGCCGTGCATCCGCTCCCACAGCGACAGGTCGCCGGGGACGTAGCCCAGGTGCGCCCGGATGCGGGGGCCGGTCGTGGCCAGGTCCATCCCGAACAGGCTGGCGCGCCCGGCGGTGGGGTGGATCAGGCCGAGCAGGAGCCGGATCGTCGTCGTCTTGCCGGCGCCGTTGGGGCCGAGGAAGCCGAACACCTCCCCGACCCGGACCTGCAGGTCGAGGTCCTCGATGCCGACGGCACGGCCGTAGCGCTTGGTCAGGCCGACGGTCTCCACGGCGAGCCCCTCGGCCCGGGGCGGGCCGGCAGGTATGCCGGTCGCCCGGGTCGCGGTGGAGCTCACGGCGCTGCCTCGACCTCGTTGCCGCTCAGACCAGCGGCACGACGCTGGAGGCGGGCTCGGTGACCGTCGCCGGCCCGACCGGCGCGGTGGCCGGGACCTCCGGCGGGAGGACGACGACCGGGCATCGACCGTGCACGAACGAGATGTGGTGCAGCGCGGCATACGGCAGGACCAGCAGGTCCCGGGACCGGGTCCTGGCCTGGAGCACGTCCCGCGCGTGACCCGAGGCCAGGGACTCGGTGACCCGGACGGTGCCCGCGGAGATCTGCTCGAGGCGCTGGCGCATCTTCGCGTGCCGCTCGCGGGCCTCCTCGCGGACCCGCACGTCGAGCTCGGGGTAGGAGGGGACGATCGGCTCGAGGTACCAGGAGTCGATGAGGTGGACGTCGGCGCGGTCGCGCTGGGCCTGGCGGACCGCCCAGCGGAAGGTGGAGCCCTCGGGGTCGAGGGTGCCGCTGACGAGGACGCGCTCGACCGGGCCGGGGGCGGCGGACGGGCCGACCACGGCCACCGGGCAGGGCGCGTGGCGCACGCAGTAGCGGCTCACGCTGCCGGACATGGCCCCCAGCGCCCCCACATGGCCGGCGGAACCGACCACCAGCAGGGAGGACCCGCGGGCGGCTTCGACCAGCGTCGGCCCGGCGCGGCCCTCGAGCATCACCACCGAGGCCTGGTCCTGCTCGAGCCCGGCGTCGGCCAGGGCGTCGGCCATCATCGCGGCGCGCTCGGCCGCCGGGGGCATCACCTCGTGGGAGGCGACCCCCGCGTGCCACACCGTGACCAGGCGCAGCTGGGCGCCGGAGCGTCGGGCCTCCTCGGCCGCCCACCGCAGCGCCGCCGTGGCGCGGGAGGTGAGGTCGCTGCCGACCGTGATCACGGGGTGGGGGACATCGAGCGCGTCCATCAGGGGGCCTCCTGGCTGCGGCGTGGGGGAGTGTGCTCACGGTCGCCCGGACCGGGCGAGGGGAGGCAGGGCCCAAGGTCCCCCGGACGCCGCGGTGGCCGCCGGGCTCAGGCCGGGTCGATGCGGACCTTCTCGCCGTGCCGGGGCACGACGGCGGTCCAGTCGAGCTCGTCGCGGATCCGCCCGGCCAGCTCGGCCGCGGCCGGTGGCTCGCCGTGCACGACGTAGACCGTCTCCGGGGGCTCGGGCAGCCGGCGCAGCCAGGCGAGCACCTCCCCGGAGTCGGCGTGGACGGAGAACTCCTCGTCCACGAGCACCTCGGCGCGCACCGGGACGTAGCGGCCGAACATCTTCAGCTGTCGCGCCCCCTCGGCCAGGTCCCGCCCGCGGGTGCCGACGGCCTGGTAGCCGGTGAGGACCACGGTGTTGCGGCGCTCGGGCAGCAGGTGGCGCAGGTGGTGCACGACCCGCCCGCCCGTGGCCATGCCCGAGGCCGAGACGATGACGCAGGGCTCCTCGGGGAAGTTCAGCGCGACCGACTCCTGCACGCTGCGGACCGCGTGGACCCGGGGCAGCTCGAACAGGCGGGGCCCGACGTCGGGACGCAGCTCGGCGCGCAGGCCGGGGCGGGCGTAGACCTCCAGGGCGGCCAGCGCCATCGGGCTGTCGACGTAGACCGGCAGGTCGGGGGCCTCGCCGCGGGCGAGGAGGTCGCTGATGGCGCGCAGGACCAGCTCGGTGCGGTCGACCGCGAACGCCGGGACCACCACGGCGCCGCGCAACCGCTCCGCACGCCGCATCGCCTCGGCGAGCACGGCGTGCGGGTGCCGCCCCGGCGCGGGGTGGGTGCGGTCGCCGTAGGTGGACTCCACCACCACCGTGCGGGCCGCCGGCGGGTCCTCCCGGGGGAGCAGCAGCGGGTGGGTGGGCCGGCCCAGGTCCCCGGAGAACAGGACCGAGGATCCGAAGACGTCGACCCGGGAGGAGGCCGACCCCAGGATGTGCCCGGCCCGGGTCAGGTTGAGCGTGATCCCGTCGGCCAGCGGCACCGGGAGGGTGTAGTCGCACGGGCACAGGGCCTCGATGGCGCGCTCGGCGTCGGCGGCGTCGTACAGCGGCATCGGCTTGTCGTGCCGGGAGTAGCCGGCCTCGCGCGCGTGCTCGGCGTCCTCCTCCTGCAGGTGGGCGCTGTCGCGCAGCACGATCGCCGCCAGGGCCGCGGTGCCCTCGGTGCACCACGCCGGCCCGGTGAAGCCCTGGCGGACCAGCGCCGGCAGGTAGCCGCAGTGGTCCAGGTGCGCGTGGCTGAGCACGACGTTGCCGATGGTGGCCGGGTCGACGGCGAAGGGCTCCCAGTTGCGCCGGCGCCACTCGCGCTCGCCCTGGTAGAGCCCGCAGTCCACCAGCACCCGCTGCGTGCCGCGCTCGAGGAGGAACGCGCTGCCGGTGACCGTGCCGGCCGCCCCCAGGAAGGTCAAGGTGGTCCCCATGGTCGCCATGGTGCGGGGGCCGTGCTGGCGGGCAGCCGGGCCCAAGGTCCCCTCCCTGCCTGCACCGGGCCCCCGGGGGACGTTCGGCCCTGATCGCCCGACCGCCCCCCTGTTCACAGTGGGCTCATGACTCTGTACGAGGCAGCCGCCGGTCCGGCGCAGGCCAGGAGCCCGCTCGCGGGCGACGTGGTCGCCGGGCTGGTGCACAACGGCTCCGCCGAGGCGGTGGCCCGTGCTGCCGTCCGCGAAGCGGTGCGCCGCGGCTGCCGTGTGCGCTTCATCCAGGTCCTCCCGCCGGGACTGAGCGAGGAGGACCGCGCCGACGCCGACCGTGGCACGTTCCGGGCGGCGCTGCGCGCCCTGCGCGGCCAGTCACGGGTGCCCTGCTCGTTCGAGGTGCTCGAGGGTGAGGCCGGACGGATCCTGTGCGAGCGCAGCCGGCAGGCCGGCATCCTGGTCATCGGGCGCGACCTGCCCGACGCGGTCGACCACGTCGCCGGCTACTGCCAGGTGCATGCCGACTGCGACGTCCTGACCGTCGCCCACCTCGAGTAGCCCGCTTCCTCGCCCCACACGGCCCACCGGCCGGCCTCCCCTGCGGGAGCCGGCCGGTGGTCAGTGGTGCACCCCCGGGTATGCCGGGTGGGGGCTACGCGGTCGGGCGCACCACGGCAACGGGGCAGTGCGCACCGCGCAGCACGCCCTGGCTGACGGAGCCGAGCAGCAGCCCGGTGAAGCCGCCCTTGCCCCGGGTGCCGACCACCATCAGGGCGGCGCCGGCGGACTGGGCGATGAGCGACTCGACCGGGAACTCCTGCAGGACCAGCTCGCGCACGTCGACGTCGGGGTACTTCTCGCGCCAGCCGGCGAGGGCCTCGGCCAGGAGCAGGCGGCCGGACTCGGCCACGTCCGCCGGGCCCTGGGCCTCGGCGGTCCCGGCGATCTCGCCCTCGGAGATCTGCAGCCACCAGCAGTGCACCGCGGTCAGGCCGGCGCCCCGGGAGGACGCCTGGGCGAAGGCGTGGCCGATGGCCGCGGCGGAGGACTCCGAGCCGTCGACACCGACGACCACGCGTCCGGCCTGCGGGCCGTCCTCGGTCGCGCCGCCGTGGACGACGACCACCGGGCAGTGCGCGTGCATGGCGACCGTCAGGGACACGGTGCCCAGCAGGACGCCGGCGACGGCGCCGCGCCCGCGGGCGCCGAGCACGACGGTGTCGGCGTGCTCGGAGGCGGCGACCAGCTCACCGGCGGCCGAGCCGAGCGGGACGTCCCACGTCAGCCGCAGGTCGCCGTCCAGGGAGCGCACCCGGGCCACCGCGGCCTCGACCACCTCGTCCGTGCGGGCCAGGGCCTCGGGCCGTTCCGGCGGCGCGGCCAGCCACAGCTCGTGGAAGTAGGCGTGCAGCAGGTGCAGCGGCAGGTTGCGGCGGGAGGCCTCCTGGACGGCCCACTCCAGCGCGGCGACGCCGGTGGGGGAGCTGTCCAGGCCGACGACGATGGCGCCGTGGGGGACCGGGGTGCGGGGCATGTGACTCTCCTCGGGGTGCTGGGAGCTCAGGGGACGAGGACGATGCGTCCGTCGACGTCCCCGCGGGCCAGGTCGTGCATGGCCGTGTTGACGGCGGCCAGGTCGCGTTCGTGCACGCGGGTGGTGAGCCGTCCCGCGCGGGCCAGCTCGATGACCTCGGCCAGCTCGGTGCGGGTGCCCCACATCGAGCCGGAGACCCGCACCTCGGCGGGAAGGGTGAGCGGGCTGACCGGCAGGGTGCCGCCGGCGAGGCCGACGATGACGACCTCCGCGCGGCGGGAGGCGAGGTGGCCGGCCAGCGCCAGCGTCTGCTCCGAGCCGACGAGGTCGATGACCGCGGCCGCGGACACGCCCGCGAGGTCCTCGTCCGCGGGGTCGAGCGCGAGGTGGGCGCCCAGCTCCAGCGCGGTCGCGCGTCGCACGGCGGAGGGCTCCACGGCCACCACGCGGGCGGCGCTGAGCTCGCGCAGCAGCTGCACGGCATACTGCCCGAGCCCGCCGGCACCGATGACGACGGCCGTGGTGCCCGGGACCAGTCGGGGCAGGCAGCGGCGCACCGCGCGGTAGGGGGTCAGCGCCGCGTCGGTCAGCGGGGCGCTGCTGACCGGGTCGAGGTCGCCGAGGGGGACCAGGTGCCGCGGGCTGGGCACCACCAGGAACTCGGCGAAGCCGCCGGGCTGGCCGATGCCGACCCAGGAGGTGGTGGCGCACAGCTGCTCCTCGCCGCCCAGGCACAGCCGGCACATGCCGCAGCCCCAGCCGCCGTAGACCGCGACGGGCTCGCCGTGCTCGAAGCCGTGGGCGCCCGGGCCGAGGGCCTCGACGTAGCCGCTGACCTCGTGCCCCAGGATCCACGGGAAGGTGGGCAGCACCGGGACCTCGCCGGCGACCAGGTGCAGGTCGGAGTGGCACAGGCCGGCGCCGGCCACGCGGACCAGCACCTCGCCGGGCCCCGGGTCGGAGACGGGCACGTCGTCGACGACCAGGTCGGCCTTGTAGTCGGGAAGCAGTGCGGCGCGCATCGGGTCTCCCGGGTCGGGTCCAGTGCCTCGTGGGGGCACCTTCACCGTCCCGTCCGGCGATGAGCACCCGGAAGGGCACTAGGTCCCCGCGGCCGACGGCGTGCCGCCCCTTCCGCGTGGGACCTAGTGCCTGACCGCTTCGTCCCGGTCCACGAAACGGTGGAGGCAGCGCACCCCGACTGGAGGACCGGACATGCCCACCGCCACGCCCGCGCCCGTCGGCCCCCGCGGCTCCGTCCCCGCCCTGCCCGACCAGGCGGCGTACGACGCCCTCTCGCGTGACGGGGTCACGCTCCACCTGCGCCCGGTGGCGGCGGCGGACCGGGCGGCCCTGGGGCGCCTCGTGCAGGCGCTGTCGCCGCGCTCGGCCTACCAGCGGTTCCTCACCGCGGCCCGGCCGGCCGCGGTCGACTACGTCGAGGAGCTGTTCGACCCTGCCCGCACCACCGACACCGTGCTGGCGACCTGGCGCGGGGAGGTCGTCGGGGTGGGCTCGACGCACCGGCTCACGCCGACCTCGGTGGAGGTGGCGCTGCTGGTCGACGACGCCCACCAGGGGCGCGGTCTGGGCACGCTCATGCTGGAGGACCTCGTGGCGCGCTCGCGCGGCCGCGGGGTGCGGAGCATGGCCGCGTGGCTGCTGCGCACGAACACCCAGATGCTGGAGGTCTTCGCCCACCTGGGGCTGCCGCTGCACACCGAGGTCGAGGGCGGCGACACGCTCGCCGTGACCCTGTCGCTGCGCGGGTCGGCCGAGCTCGAACGGGCCGTGGCCGAGCGGCAGCGCGCGGCGGTGGTGCGCTCGCTGACCCCGCTGCTGCGGCCGCAGTCCGTCGTCGTGGTCGGGGCCGGCGCCCGTCGCGACGGGGTCGGCCACCAGGTGCTCACGCACCTGCGCCGCGGCGAGTTCCGCGGCCACCTGTATGCCGTGAACCGTCGCGGGCACCCGGTCGCCGGCGTGGTGGCCCAGCGCCGGGTGACCGACCTGCCGGGGCCGGTGGACCTCGCGGTGGTGGCGGTCCCCGCCGAGTCGGTGCTGCAGGTCGCCCGCGACTGCGTCGCCCGGGGGGTCGGCGCGATGGCGGTGCTCAGCGCGGGGTTCGGGGAGAGCAACGGGGGTGCGGCCGCCGAGGCCGAGCTGCGCCAGATCTGCCGCGACGGTGGCGTGCGCCTGCTGGGCCCCAACTGCATGGGGCTGGTGAACACCGAGCGCGCGCTGCGGCTGGACGCCAGCTTCCTGCCCAGCGCCCCCGCCCGGGGCCCGGTGGCGGTGATCGCCCAGTCCGGGGCCGTGGCGGCCTCGATCGTGGCCATGCTGGCCGCCCGCGGCCTGGGCGTCTCCACCCTGGTGACCATCGGCAACTCCCCGGACGTCGGCCCCGCCGACCTGCTCGCCTGGGCCGCGGAGGACCGGCGCACCAAGGTCGCCGTGGTGCACGTCGAGAGCCTGGAGGACCCCGAGCAGGTGGTTCGCAGCACCGCGGCCATGGTCGGCTCGATGCCGGTCGTCCTGCTCAAGAGCGGCCGGACGCCCGTCGCAGCCAGTGCGGCGCACAGCCACACCGGGGCCGCCGCGGCCGACGACGCCGCCGTCGACGCCCTGTGCCGCCGCGCCGGGCTGCTGCGCGTCGACTCCCTCACCGAGCTCGTCGACACCGCCGCGGTGCTCGCGCTGCAGCGGCCGCCGCGGGGAGCCCGGACCGTCGTCGTCGGCAACTCCGGCGGGACGGGGGTGCTGGCCCTGGACGCGTGCGCCGAGGCGGGGCTGCTCGGCCCGGAGCTGACCCAGCACACCGTCATGCGCCTGCGCAGCCTGCTGCCCCGCAGCGCGGCGATCGGGCCGCTGGTGGACACCACCGCCGCGGCCAACCTGGCGCAGCTGACCGCCGCTGTCAGCACCCTGGCCGACGACCCCGGGGTGGACGCCGTGGTCGCCGTGGTCATCGCCCTGGAGCAGCTCCCGGCCGCCATCGTGCGGGACATGCTCGACCAGGTGTCCCGGGACCACCCCCGCACCACGTTCGTGGCCAGCGGGGTGGAGCTGGCCGCCGACCCCGGGGCGATGGTGCCGGCCGTCGCCGACCCGCGGCATGCCGTGCGGGCGCTGGCCAACGCGGTGGCGTGGTCGACCAGCACCTCCGAACGCGCTGCGGCCCAGAGCGCCGCGGCGGCCACGACTGCGCCGGCGCCGGGGTCCGAGCCGGCGCCGGCGCCTGCCGGTGCGGCGGGCGTCCCGGTGCCGCACGAGCGGGACGAGGCGGCGCGGTCGGTGGTCCGCGAGGTGCTCAAGGCCAGCCCCACCGGTGCCTGGCTGACCCCCGGACAGGTGCGCACGCTGCTGCGCGACCACGACGTCGAGCTGGTCCCGGTGATCGAGGCAGACGACCCGGGCACCGCGGCAGAGGCGGCGGCGATGCTGCCGTTCCCGGTGGTGCTCAAGGGTCTGGGCCCCACCCTGCTGCACAAGAGCGTCCACGGCGCGGTGGTGCTCGGCCTGCGCTCGGCCGACGAGGTGCGTGCCGCGGCCCGGGAGATGCTCACCCACCTCGACGACGCCGTCACCGACTTCGTGGTGCAGCCCCAGGTGCACGGCCGTCCCGAGCTGATCGTGGGCGGGGTGCGGCTGCCGCACTGGGGCGCGCTGGTCATGGTCGGCCGCGGTGGCGTCGACACCGAGGTCGACCCCGACCGGGCGTGGGGCCTGGCCCCGGTGCCCGAGCCGGAGGCCGCGGTGATGATCCGCTCGCTGCGCTGCGCCGGTGCCGTGCGCGGCCCGCACGGGCAGTCGGCGGCCGACCCGCATGCCCTGACCCGGCTGGTGCACCAGGTCTCCGAGCTCATGGACCAGGTGCCCGAGGTGGTCGAGCTCGACCTCAACCCCGTCATCGTCGGGGACCAGCACCCCCTCGTCGTCGACGCGCGGGTGCGCGTGGCCCCCGCACCGGACCTGCCCTGGCGGGCCGGGCTGAGGAGGCTGCGGGAGTAGCCGGCCACCCGCGATACCGATCCCGGGGCGGCCGCGTCCGGCGCGGGAAGGTATTGCTACGTCAAAGGCACGGTCGCGAGCAGCCCTGCGCTGCCTAAGATCTTGGTGTGGGTGAGGAGAGGATCGACCTCGGCGAAGGCTCTCCCTGGCCGGCCGCCCTCGAGCTGGAGGACCTGCTCGAGCAGCTGCGCGGGCGGGCACGCACCGCCCAGCGCTCGCAGGAGCGTCTGGGGGCGCTGCTCGACGCCGTCGTGGCCGTCAGCGCCGACCTCGACCTGTCCGTGGTGCTGGCCCGCATCGTCCGCTCGGCCTGCCAGCTCGTCGACGCCCGCTACGGGGCCCTCGGCGTGCTCGGGCCGGACGGTGAGCACCTGAGCGAGTTCATCACCTACGGCCTCACCGAGAAGGAGCGCGCAACGATCGGCGACCCGCCCCGCGGCCGCGGTGTGCTCGGCCTGCTCATCCGCGACCCACGGGCCCGTCGCGTGCGGGACATCTCGGCGCACCCCGAGTCCAGCGGGTTCCCGCCGGGGCATCCCCCGATGCACAGCTTCCTCGGCACCCCGATCCGGATCCGCGACCGGCTCTACGGCAACCTCTACCTCTCCGAGAAGCAGGGGGCACCCGAGTTCACCGCCGACGACGAGTCGATGCTCATCGCCCTCGCCGCCAACGCGGGTGTCGCGATCGACAACGCCCAGCTCTACGAGCGTGCCCGCCGCCAGCGCCGCTGGTCCGACGCCAGCGGGGAGATCACCCGCATGCTGCTCGAGGGGCGCGGTGAGAGCTCCGCGCTGGCCCTGATGGTGCGGCGGGTGCGCGAGCTGACGGGAGCCGAGCTGGCCGCCGTCGGCATCCACGACGACGAGGGCCTGGTCGTCCGGGCGATCGACGCCGTCGACGGCGCGGCCGAGGTCGGCACCCTGCTGCGCGGCGACCAGTGGGGCGAGCTGATGTCCGGGCGGGAGCCGCTGCTGCTCGTCCCCGGCTCGGGCGAGGACCTGCCGCAGCCGGCGATGGTCGCCTCGGCCCGGGCGCTGGCCACCATCGCGACCGCCGGGCCGACCGCGCTGGTGCCGATCGCGGTGGGTGAGGCCGAGCTCGGCGTCCTGGTGGTGGCGTGGGACCCCAGCGCCGAGTCCGCCGCGACCGCGAGCCTGGCCGACCTGGCCGACTTCGCTGCCCTCGCCGGCCTGGGCCTGGAGGCGGCCGGGGCGCAGCGCGAGCGGGCCCGCACCGTGCTGCTGGAGGATCGCGACCGGATCGCCCGCGACATGCACGACCACGTCATCCAGCGGCTCTTCGCCACCGGCCTGTCCCTGCAGTCGGCCGCGCGGCTGGCCACGAACCAGGTCGTGCAGGACCGCATCGACGTCGCGGTCGACGAGCTCGACGCCGCGATCAAGGACATCCGCAACTCGATCTTCGCGCTGCACCGGCCCGACTTCGGCGCCGGGGTGCGCGGTGAGCTCGACGAGATCGTGGCCGCCGCGGCCGAGAGCCTGGGCTTCGTGCCCGACTTCGTGGTTGAGGGCCTGCTGGTCGCACTGCCCGACTACGCCGAGGTCGACCTCGTCGCGGTGGTGCGCGAGGGGCTGTCCAACATCGTCCGGCACGCCAACGCGACCTCCGCCGGGGTGCACGTCACCGTCGGCCGCGACCTCGTGGTCGAGGTCACCGACGACGGCGTGGGTGCCGAGCCGGAGGCGATCCGCAGCGGACTGGCCAACCTGGAACGCCGGGCGCTGGCCAGCGGGGGAACCTTCGAGGTCCGCCGTCGCGAGCCCTCGGGCACGCTGCTGCGCTGGTCCGTGCCCCTCTGAGCCCCGGTGTCGGACGCGTCGTGGCTACCCCGCGGCCGTGCCGTGCGCGGTCCCGCCTGACACCACGCGGCGCCCCATGACCCTCGACGCGACGGCCGCCATGACCATGACGACGAGCGGCAGCCAGATGCTCACCGCGCCGCGCAGGGCCACGGACAGGACGTCGCAGGCGACGAACGCCGCGGCCCACACGGCGGTGGCCCGCACGTTCATGGCCCGGAACCGCGGGTCGGTGACGAACTCCGGCGTGACCACGCGCCGGGTGAACTGGGCGGTCCACGGGTCGCCCCGGACGAGGCTGACCAGGCACTGCGCGGCCAGCAGCGTGTAGAAGACCACCGCGACGTGTTCGATGAGCCAGGTGCTGTGGGCGAAGAAGTACACGCCGAGGTTGACCAGCGCGAACGCCAGGGCGAGCAGGTCGAGGCTCGTGATCCCCTGCCCCCGCGCGAGGTGGTAGCCCACCACGGCGAGGCAGCCTGCTGCGGCGACGACCACGCCGAGCGCGTAGGCGTGCACGAGCAGGATCGGGACCATGATGACCACGGGAAGGAGCCCCGTGAACGCCAGCCACGGCGACGACGCACGAAACTCAGGGACCGACATCCCGGATCTCCTTGGTGAGCTGTGCCGACCTTGCATCCCCGGCGGCCGTCACCGGGGACGCCGGCCCCGGAGGCGAGGGCTGGTGCGCACTCAGCGCGGCTCGCTGCGCAGCCCGCGCACGAGCAGGTATGCCGCGAGCCCGGCCGCCGTTGCGCCGGCCCACCCGGCCGGCGCGACCGTCGTGGTGGACAGCAGGGTCTGCAGGGGCGGCAGCAGCACGGCCGCCGACAGCATGGCGGCGGCTCCGGCCACCGACCACGCCAGGGCCGGGTTGCTGCCCGCGCCGGCCGCTGCTCGGGAGCGCACGGCCCAGGCGACGCCGAGCTGTCCGGCCCCGAGGGTGAGCAGGGTGGCGGACCGCTGCTGGTCCCCGGCGACCACCGCGCCGACCACGAGGGCAGCCGCGGCGAGCAGGGCGCCGACCGCGAGGATGCGCCACCACAGGCCGGACCCCAGGACGCCCTCGTCGGGGCGGCGGGGCGGGCGATGCATCGAGCCCGCCTCCACCGGCTCGGAGCCGAGCGCCGCGCCCACGAAGGAGTGGGTGAGCAGGTTGACCCACAGGATCTGTGCCGGCAGCAGCGGCAGCGGCACCCCGATGGCCGGACCGGCCAGCATGACGGCGACCTCGGAGGCACCTCCGGAGATCCCGTAGAGCAGGAACCGGCGGATGTTGGCGTAGACACGGCGCCCCTCCTCGACGGCCGCGACCACGGTGCCGAGGTCGTCGTCGGCCAGGATGAGGTCGGCGGCCTGCCGGGCGACCTCCGTGCCCCGGCCGCCCATCGCGACCCCGATGTCGGCGCGCCGCAGCGCCGGGCCGTCGTTGACGCCGTCGCCGGTCATCGCCACGACGTGTCCGCGCTGCTGCCAGTCGCGCACCGCGGCCAGCTTGTCGGCCGGGGTGGCCCGGGCCATGACCGAGCCGTCGCCAGAGATGCCGACCTGGCGGGCGACGGCGTCGGCGGTCAGCCGGTGGTCACCGGTGACGAGCACGACCTCGATGCCGGCGTCCTGGCAGGCGCGCACGGTCCCGGCGGCCGCCTCCCGGGTCGGGTCCCGCAGCGCCACCAGGCCGAGCAGGCGCATCCCCGTCTCGGGGTCGGCGCCGGCGCCGGGTGCCACACCGGCGGAGGACGGCGGGCCCTTCTCGCGCTGGGCGAAGGCCAGCACCCGGCATCCTTCTGCGGCGAGCTCGTGGCTGCGCTCGCGGGCGGCGGCGAGGACGTCCCCGGGCTCGTCCAGGACAGCCGGGACCACCACGGTCTCCGGGGCGCCCTTGCACAGGACCAGGTCCGGCCCGCCGGGGGTCAGCGACTCGTGCGTGGTGCTCATCCGCATGCGGAGCCGGTCGAACGCCCGCTCGTCGCGGCGCGGGTAGGCGCGTCGCAGGGTGTCGGGGTCCAGGCCCTCTTCCCGGGCTATCCGGAGGAGCGCCACCTCGGTGGGGTCCCCGACGTCCGGTCCGTCGGCGCCGAGCCGGGCGTCGTTGCACAGGGCGGCCGCGCGCAGCAGGTCGCGGTCCGCGGCGCCCGGGGCCACCCACCGGTCGACCGCCTCCATGCTGGCCCGGGTGAGCGTGCCGGTCTTGTCCGTGGCCAGCAGCGTGACCGAGCCGAGGGTCTCCACAGCGGCGAGGTTGCGCGCGACGGCGTGGCGGGTGGCCATCCGGCGCGCGGCCAGCGCCAGGCTGACCGAGACCACCACGGGCAGCGACTCGGGGACGGCCGCGACGGCGAGGCTGACCGCGGTCAGCAGCATGGTCTCCAGCGGCTCACCGCGCAGCAGCCCCAGGCCCAGGACCACGGCGCACAGGGCGACGGCCGTCGCGGCCAGGATCGCCGACAGCTGGGCCATCCGTCGCTGCAGCGGGGTCGCCACCGGCGGCCCGGTCAGCAGGGCAGCGATGCGACCCAGCGCGCTGGCGGCGCCGGTCGCCGAGACCGTGGCGACCCCCCGGCCGTGGACGACCACGGTGCCCGCGAGCACCGTGTCTGCCGGGGGCTCCCCAGCGGACACGCCCCGGTCGGTCGGCCGTGCACCGGTGGAGGGTGCGCCGGTGCCGGCCACCTTGTCGACGGCCACCGACTCACCGGTGAGCATCGACTCGTCGACCCGCAGGGCCGCGACCTCCACGAGCCGCGCGTCGGCCGCGACCAGGTCGCCCTCGGCCAGGACCACCACGTCCCCGGGCACCACGTCGGCGGAGGGCACGAGGCGTTCCAGCCCGTCGCGGACCACCCGGCAGTGCGGGGCGGCGAGGTCCGACAACGCCCGGACCGCCCGGTCCGCGGTGACCTCCTGGCGCACCGCGAGGACGGTGTTGACGACGACGACCGCGGCGATGACGGCGGTGTCGGCCAGGTCCCCGGTCGCCAGGGTCAGCACGACCGCGGCCAGCAGGACGAGGACCATCGGGTCGCCCACCGCGCGGGCGACCCGTCGCCATACGGGCTGGGGTGGGGGAGGGGGCACGGTGTTGGGGCCGTGCTCCACGAGCCGCGCGGCGGCCTCCTCGCTGGTGAGGCCGGGCAGCCGCTGGCCCGTCACCGTCACCGGGTGTCGGCCCACGCCCCGCCGGCGGCGGGCTCGAGCACCTCCGCACGCCCGGCCTCCAGGCGCGCCACCGGCACGCGGGGCGGCGAGCACGACACGTAGTCCAGCCCGGCGGCCACGAAGAAGCGCACCGAGTCCGGGTCGCCGCCGTGCTCACCGCAGGCGCCGAGGCCGAGGTCGGGGCGGGTCCGGCGCCCCTCGCGCACCGCCAGGGACACCAGCCGCCCCACCCCGTCGACGTCGAGGGTGGAGAACGGGTCGCTGGCGAGCAGGCCCTGCTCCCGGTAGGTGCGCAGGAACCCCGTCTCGGCGTCGTCGCGGGACATGCCCCACGTGGTCTGGGTCAGGTCGTTGGTGCCGAAGGAGAAGAAGTCGGCCACGGCGGCCAGCCGCCCGGAGGTGAGGGCGGCGCGCGGCAGCTCGACCATCACGCCGACCGGGACCCGCAGCGTGGTGCGGCGCTCGGCGGCCACGGCGGCGAGGACCGCCTCGACCCGGGCCCGCACGAGGACCAGCTCGGCCGACTCGGCCACCAGCGGCACCATCACCTCGGGCCGCGGGTCCAGCCCGCGGGCGCGCAGGTCGAGGGCCGCCTCGGCGACCGCGCGGGCCTGCACGTCGACCAGCTCCGGGAGCACCGCCAGCAGGCGGACGCCGCGCAGCCCCAGCATCGGGTTCGACTCGTGCCAGCGCCGGACCGCGGCCAGCCGCGCCTGCGCCTCGTCGTCCTCGACCCCCGTGGCGTCGTTGACCGCGACCTCGACGGCCAGGGCGGTCAGGTCGGGCAGGAACTCGTGCAGCGGCGGGTCGAGCAGGCGCACCACGACCGGCAGGCCGTCCATCACCTCGAGGACCTGCACGAGGTCGGCACGGGCCAGCTCGCCGATCTGCCGCAGGGCATCGTCGCGCTCGCGGTCGAGCACGAGGCGCTCGACGAGCTCCCGCCTCTCGCCGAGCAGCGTGTGCTCGGTGCGGAACAGGCCGATCCCCTCGGCGCCGTACTGCCGGGCTGCCAGGGCGTCGGGCAGGGTCTCGGCGTTCGCCCGGACCCCGACGCGGCGCCGCGCGTCGGCGTGGGCCAGCAGGCGCAGCACGCCGTCCGACACCGGGTCGGTCCCATTGTCGGTGGCGCCCCCGGCGAGCCGGGTCGCGACGGCGCTGGGCTGCACCGGCACACGGCCGAGGTGGACCCGTCCGGAGGTGCCGTCGACGGAGACCGTGTCACCCTCGGCGAGGGTGGTCCCGGCGAGCGTGGTGACGGTGCGGGTCTCCAGGTCGATCGTCAGGTCGGCCGCACCGACCACGCACGGCCGGCCCATCCCGCGGGCCACGACCGCGGCGTGGGAGGTCAGGCCGCCACGGGCGGTGACGACCGCGCGGGCGGCGACGATGCCGGGCAGGTCGTCGGGGCTGGTCTCCTGGCGCACGAGCACGACGTCGCGGCCCTCCCGCGCCCACCGGGCAGCCGTCTCGTGGTCGAGGGCGACCTCGCCGACCCCGGCGCCCGGGCTGGCGGGCAGGCCTGTGGCCAGCAGGTCGTGGCCGGAGGTGTCGCCGAGCTGGGGGTGCAGGAGCCGGGAGAGCTGGTGGCCGTCGACCCGACGCAGCGCCTCGTCGAGGTCGATCAGGCCCTCGTCGACCAGCGCGCAGGCGATCCGGAACGCCGCCGCGGCGGTTCGCTTGCCGACCCGGGTCTGCAGCACCCACAAGGTGCCGTCCTCGATGGTGAACTCGACGTCGCACAGGTCGCGGTAGTGCTCCTCGAGGGTGCGCAGGTGGCCGGTCAGGGCGGTGTATGCCGCGGGGTCGAGCTGCGCGAGCTGGGCCAGGGGGATCGTGGCCCGGCTGCCGTTGACCACGTCCTCGCCCTGGGCGTTGGGCAGGTAGTCGCCGTAGGCCCCGAGCTCCCCGGAGGCCGGGTCGCGGGTGAAGCAGACCCCGCTGCCGGAGCGTGGACCGGTGTTGCCGTAGACCATCTCCACGACGTTGACCGCCGTGCCCAGGTCGTCCGGGATCCCTTCCTGGCGCCGGTAGAACCGGGCGCGCGGCACGTTCCACGAGGAGAAGACCGCCAGCACCGCGCGGCGCAGCTGCTCGCGGGGGTCCTGGGGCAGGTCCTCGCCCACCTCGCGCTGGAGGATCCGGCGGAACGAGGCCACCAGGGCGCGCAGGGTCAGCGCGTCGAGCTCGCCGTCGTGCGAGACCTGCAGCGTCGCGCGGGCGGCGGCCAGCTCGTGCTCGAACAGGGCGCCGTCGACCCCGAGGACGGTGCGGCCGTACATCTGCACCAGCCGGCGGTAGCAGTCCCACGCGAAACGGTCCCCGCCCCGGCGGGCCAGGCCGGGGACGGTGTCGTCGGTGACGCCGACGTCGAGCACCGTCTCCATCATCCCGGGCATGGAGAACCGTCCGCCGGAGCGCACCGACACCAGCAGGGGGTCGGCCGGGTCGCCGAGGCGACGGCCACTGTCCCGCTCCAGCCGGGCCAGGTGGGCGTCGACCAGGGCCGTCAGCCCCGGCGGCTCGGACCCGTGGCGCAGGTACTCCCGGCACGCCGCGGTCGTGACGATGAACCCGTGGGGCACCGGCAGCCCCAGGCGGGTCATCTCGGCGAGGTTGGCCCCCTTGCCCCCGAGCAGGTCGGCCATGGACCGGTCCCCGTCGGCGAAGTCCAGCACCCACGGGGGCGAGCTCTCAGGCGTGGCGTTCACTGCCACGGCGGCCTCCGGGCGGAGGACATCACAGGTCGTCGGGCGTCCGGGTCCATGCCCTGATGCTGGGCGGGCCGATGGTGCGCGGGTAGTGACCATGGTCCCTGCGGGCAGGGGTCACATCCGTGGTGACCATGGTGCGGCGCCGTGCCTACGACGAACGGCCGATGACCCGGACTAGTCCCGTGGGCTATTCGTGAGTCATCTGGGACCGTCAGCCCTTCCGTCGCAGATGCGTTGCCCTAGAAAGGAATCAGCCGACATGGCTGTTCCCCGACGACCAGGGTGGTGTGCGATGAAGACCAAGTCCGAGCAGTCGGTGTCCCTGGTCGACCTCGATCGGGTCCTTGCTGCCGTCGGCCGGCACTGGCAGGACGCCTGCGAGCACGGCGACCTCGACGCGGCCCGGCGCGACATGCAGCGACTGGACGCCTACCTCGAGCAACGCCTGCGCCTGACCGGCCACGACGCCTGAGCCGGTGCCGCCCACCGGGCTGCCGGTGGAGGAGGCGGCGCGACTCGAGGCCGACGCCGTCCTGACCCGGCTGGCCAGCAGCGCCGCCGGCCTGAGCACCGAGCAGGCGGCGAGGCGGTTGCGCGAGTGCGGCCCCAATGCGGTCCGCTCGCACCACGCGCGGGCGCTGGGCGTCCTGGGCCGCCAGCTGCGCAGCCCGGTCCTGCTGCTGCTCGCGGTGACGGCGGCCATCTCGGCCACCATCGGCAACACCTCCGACGCCATCATCATCGGCGTCATCCTGCTCGCCAGCGTGGCGCTGGGCTTCGTCAACGAGTACCGCGCGGAGCGCGCCGCAGCCAGCCTGCACGACCTCATGCGCCACACCGTGGCCGTCCTGCGCGACGGCCACCCGGCGCGGGTGGACGTCAAGGACGTCGTCCCCGGCGACGTGGTCCGCCTCGCCGCCGGCGTGGTCGTGCCGGCGGACATCCGCCTGCTGGAGGTGGCGAGCCTGGACTGCGACGAGTCGGTGCTGACCGGCGAGTCCTCCACGGTGGACAAGGGCCTCGCCCCGGTCGGGCCCGGCGCGGGCGTCGCCGACCTGAGCTGCTGTGCGCTGATGGGCACGGTGGTCAGTGGCGGGACCGCCACGGGGGTCGTCGTGGCCACCGGGGCCCGGGCGGAGTTCGGCCGGATCGCCCTGGCCCTCGGCGAGCGCCAGCCGGAGACCGACTTCCAGGTGGGCCTGCGCCAGTTCTCCACATTGCTGCTCCAGGTCGCCGCCGCGCTGACCGCGCTCATCCTGCTCACCAACCTGCTGCTGCACCGGTCGCTGCTGGAGTCCCTGCTGTTCTCCCTGGCCATCGCCATCGGGATCACCCCGCAGCTGCTCCCGGCCGTGGTCAGCACCAGCCTGGCGGTGGGGTCGCGCCAGCTCGCCCGCAGCAAGGTGCTGGTCAAGCGGCTCGTGTGCATCGAGGACCTCGGCGACATGGACCTGCTGGTCACCGACAAGACCGGCACCCTCACCGACGGGCGGGTCAGCCTGGTCGAGGCGGTCGACCCGGGCGGGGTGACCTCACCCGAGGTGCTGGCGCTGGGGCTGCTCGCGACGGACGTCGAGGGGGACACCTGGACCGACACCGCCTCGCTGGCCGCCTCTGCCGGCAACCCCCTGGACACGGCTCTGTGGGAGGCGGCCGTGGAGGGGCCGACGGGCTACACCCGGCTGGAGATGTTGCCCTTCGACCACGAGCGTCGGCTCACCTCGGCCCTGGTCCGGGCGCCGGACGGCTCCCGGCTGCTGGTCACCAAGGGGGCCCCCGAGTCCGTGCTGGCCCGGTGCGTCGCGGTGCCGGCCGCGGCTGAGGTGACGCTGCAGGCCCGGTTCGCCGCGGCATACCGGGTGATCGCGGTGGCGACCCGTGCGGCGGGTGAGGGAGTCGCGCTGACGGCGGCGGACGAGGCGGGGCTGGAGCTGCGCGGCTTCCTCGTCCTGCTGGACCAGCCCAAGGCCAGTGCGCACGAGACGCTGGAGCGCCTCGCCGACCTCGGCGTCAGGGTCAAGGTCGCCACCGGTGACAACGCGGTCGTCGCCGCGACCGTGTGCTCCCAGGTGGGGGTGGACGCCAGCGGCACGCTCACCGGGGCGCAGATGGCGGTGATGGACGACGCGACCCTCATCGAGCGGGTGCGCGCGGTGGACGTGTATGCGCGGGTCTCCCCGGAGGACAAGGCGCGGCTGATCCGGTTGCTGCGGCAGGACGGCCGCGTCGTGGGGTTCCTCGGCGACGGGGTCAACGACGCGCTCGCCCTGCACAGCGCCGACGTGGGGCTGTCCGTGGACGGGGCGACCGACGTGGCCCGTGAGGCGGCCGACATCATCCTGCTGGAGAAGGACCTCGGGGTCATCGCCGACGGTGTCGTCGGCGGGCGCCGGATCTTCGCCAACACCATCAAGTACGTCCTGATGGGCACCTCGAGCAACTTCGGCAACATGTTCAGCGCCGCGGCCGCCTCGGCGGTGCTGCCGTTCCTGCCGATGCTGCCCTCGCAGATCCTGCTCAACAACCTGCTCTACGACTCCAGCCAGCTGGCCATCCCCACCGACCGGGTCGACCCCGAGCGGGTGCTCGCGCCGTCGCACTGGGACGTGGCGTTCATCCGGCGGTTCATGGTGTTCTTCGGGCCGCTCAGCTCGCTGTTCGACTTCATGACCTTCGCGGTGCTGCTCGGGGCCTTCCACGCCGGGCCCGCGCTGTTCCGGACCGGCTGGTTCATCGAGTCGCTGGCCACGCAGACGCTGGTCATCTTCGCCATCCGCACCCGGCGGATCCCGTTCTGGCGCAGCCGTCCCAGCTGGCCGCTCATGGTGGCCGCCCTCAGCGTGGTCGTGGTCGGGGTGCTCATCACGGTGAGCCCGGTGTCGCACCTGCTGGGGTTCACGGTGCCGCCGCCCGACTTCCTGGCGGTCGTGGCCGTCATGGTCCTCGCCTACCTGGCGCTCATCGAGGGCGGCAAGCGGGTGTTCTACGCCGACCACCGGCCCCCGCCGGTCGTGCCGCGCGCCCGCGACGTCAGCCACCAGGTGCACCGGCGGGCGGCGAGGTTCAGCCACCGCGGGGCGATCAACCGCCCCGGAGGTCCCGGGGCGCGAGGACCTTCGGCACTGAGCGAGCCGGCCACGTCGAGCCGACGATGAGGACATGGGAACAGGTGACGCCGTGCCCGCCGTGGAGCTGAGCTCCTCGGAGTGTTGGGGCCTGTTGCGCGAGGCGGTCGTGGGCCGGATGGCCGTCATCGTCGACGACCACCCCGAGATCTTCCCGGTGAACCACATCGTCGACCGCGGCAGCCTGGTCTTCCGCACGGCGGCGGGGACCAAGCTGGCGGCCGCGGTCGGTCGCGTCGTGGCCTTCGAGGTCGACGGCTACGACCCGGTGACCGGCAACGCCTGGAGCGTGGTGGTCAAGGGCCGTGCGATCGAGGTGACCAGGCTCTACGAGGTGCTCGAGGCGGTGGAGCTGCCGCTGTTCCCGTGGCACAGCCTGCCCAAGCCGCGGTTCGTGCGGATCGACGCGGACAGCGTCACCGGACGGCGGTTCCGGGTCCAGGAGCTGGCGCGCACCCCGGGCAAGGCCGAGCCGACCGACGCCGAGCTGCACGGCGAGCCGGAGTAGCTGCCCGCGCGGCCGCCCGGGTCAGCCCCCGGTGCGGAAGCTGAGGTAGCCGGTCCCCGATGCCCCGTTCGACGTGGCCGTGACGGTGATCTTCTCGCTGGCCTTGGGCTTGGTGACCACGATCTCGTCGGAGCAGGTGCCGTTCTTGCCGGTGGTGCACGGGTTGTTCCTGGAGCGGAAGGCGGCGTTGCTGGCGTTGTCGCTCCACTGCACGACGGCCCCGGCGACGGCCTTGCCGCTGCTGTTGGTCACCTTCGCGGTGAACGTCTGCGTGCCATCGGGCAGGTAGTTGAAGCAGGAGTTGGGGGCCAGCTGGCGCTCCGGCTGGCTGGAGGGCACGCTGCACGTGACCTTGACGCGGTAGCCGGTCGCGGCCTCGGCCGGGGCGGCGAGCGCCGCGGTGGCCCCGGTGAGGGCGAGCGCGACGAGGACGGGTGTGGCTCTCATGGACGCACCGTAGGGGCGCCGGGTGAGGCCGCCGTCGTCCTCGCGGACGGTCCCGGGCACGCTCTCTGGTGGAGCGGTCGGGCCGAGCCGGGGGTGACGCCGGGTGAGGCCCGCAGGGGCCGGTGACCCGGAGGCGGCCAGGGCCTGGCCGCGGGAGGTGCGGGCTCGGTATACCGGGCGGGTCAGGGACGCTCGAAGGTCACCAGCACGCCCTCAACGCCCCCCGGGCCGACCCGTCCCTTGACCTCCACCGCGGTGATGTCGCGCAGCGTCCAGCCCTGCGCACCGTGCTCGTTGAGCACCTTCTCCAGCTTGGCCCCCGACATCTTGCTGCCCATGAGCCCCTCGCGGAGCTCGACGACCTTGTACTGCGGCATGGCTGCTCCTCCTGGTCGGTGTCCCCGCATGGTGCCGCAGCGTCGTCCCGCCGGGAACCCGCCGACGGTCGGGCTGGCGGCGGAGCGCCGGGCGGGTTCGGGTCGGCCACGACGGGTGGCTACCGTTGGCCGCACGCGGTCGGCCGGCCGCGCGGACGCCCGAGGAGGACACGGCTGGTGCAGCTGGACTTCGCCTGGAGTGCCCAGGGTTCGCTCCTGGTCGACGCGACCCCGCGGGACGAGGTCATCATCAGCTTCGTCGGCTGGGACGTCGGCCCGGACCCCGACCGGGCCCGGGAGCTGCGCCGCCAGCTGGCCGCAGCCGTCGCCGGGGGTGCCCAGCGCAGCAGCGGCCCGCACGTCGTGGGACGGGCCTGCGCGATCACGGTGCACGGCTCGACCGCCGAGATCGAGAACCTCGTCGAGCTCTTCCCGGTCGCGACGTACCCGGTGTCGACCCTGCTCGACGCCCTGGCCCAGCTCGAGGCCTGGCTGGTCGAGAACCTGCACCGCCGCCCCGGCTACTGGTGACCGGGCGCCCTCAGGCGGGGGCGTGGCGGCGCAGCCCGGTCGGCACCGCGGCGGTGTGGACCGGAAGCGGCAGCGGGCGCCCCGGGAGCGCGACGTGCCAGTAGAGCCAGCGGGCAGCGGCCCGGCCCGGCGCGCCACCCCGGGCACCGGCGACCCGGTCCGTCAGGCCGTCGTCGACCGGCCCGAGCGGCAGCGCGCGTGATCGCCGGTCGAGGGACGCCGACGGTGCGCGGCCGGCGGCGTGGTCGGGCAGCGTGCGCCCCACCACGCGCGCGGTGAGCCAGGCGGTGCGGGTGGTCCGCGCCGTGGGCAGGTCGGTGGCGTCGCCGACGGCGTAGAGGTTGGCGAACGCCCGGGACTGCAGGGTGTGCCGGTCGACGGGCACGTAGCCGAGCTCGTCACCGAGCCCGGAGCGGGTCACCACGCCGGCGCCCCGGTGCGGGGGCACGGTCACCAGCAGGTCGAAGGGCAGCTCCCGCCCGTCGTGCCCGACCAGCAGCTGACGGTCACCGTCGAGCCGCTCCACCCGGAAGCCGGCCTCGACGACCACGCCGTGCCGGCCCAGCAGGCCGGCCGCCCCGGCCGAGGGCTCGGGCAGCGGGCTGGCGTGGACCAGCTCCACCCCGTCGCGCAGCCCCCGCCGGCGCAGCCAGGCGTCCGCGAGCAGGGTGAGCTCCAGCGCCGTGCCCGGTGCGGTGACGGGCAGCTCGGCGAGGTGCACCACCAGGCGCCCCTGCCGCAGCGTCGGCAGCGCCTCCCGCAGCGCGGTGGCCCCCTCGAGGCTGCTGACGTCGACGACGCTGCGCTGCCACTGCGGCCCGGTCATCCCCGGGACCAGGTCCGGGCGGGGGACCGCGCCGGTGGCGAGGACAAGGTGGTCGTAGGCGATCCGGCGCCCGTCGGCGAGCAGCACCACCGAGGCGTCGGCGTCCACCTGGCGGGCCTCGGCGAGGACCAGGTCAACGCCGTCGGGCAGGAAGGCGTGCCGGGAGCGGACGACCGCCGACGGTGGCCACGTCCCGAACGCCACGAGCGCGAAGCCGGGGCGGTAGGCGTGCTGGTCGTCGCGGTCGATGACGGTGACCGCCCAGGTGGCGGCGTCGAGCCGGCGGCGCAGCCGGTGGGCGACCATCGTCCCGGCGGCGCCCGCGCCGATGACCACCACGTGCCGCCGCATGCCGTCCTCCTCGCTCGCCCGCGGCCCACGCTAGGCAGCGCGGGCCTCACCCCGGATCACGCTGCGGGGATGAGGTGCCGGCCGGGGCATCGACCTACCGTGACGGCAGACCTACCCGAGGACGGCGCGGATGGACGAGAACGAGTCGGGGACGGAGCGGGCGCGAGCACGCGCGCGGCTGCTCAACAGCGTGGTGGTGGGCGTGCTGCGGGCCGTGGCCGAGCAGGAGCACCGGGCGGCGGCCGACCCGTCGCCGCGGGTCACGGACGTGGCCGTGGGACTGGGCGCCGCGGCGCTCGACGGCTCCCGGCGGGTCACCACGGCGGTCGGCCTGGCGGTGCGCCCGGTCGCCGCGATGCTCGCGCCGCCGGCGGCGGTGCGGGAACGGCCGGCCCGGTGGCTGCGGGACCTGGCCGAGAGGGGGCGGGCCGAGCGGGAGGCCACCGCCCTGAGGCTGGACGCCCTCGGCCGCCGGGTCGCCCCGCGCCTGGTCGACCAGGCGATGGGCTACGTGGACGTCACCGACCTGGTCAAGGACCACGTCGACCTCGACGCCCTGGTGGCCACGGTCGACCTCGACGCCGCCGTGGCCCGGGTGGACATGGACGCGATCCTCGACCGGGTGGACATCGACGAGATCGCCTCCCGGCTGGACCTGGGCCCGATCCTGGACCGGGTCGACGTCAACGGCATCGCGGCCAAGCTGGACCTGGGCCCGATCGTGGACAAGGTGGACATCGACGAGATCGCCTCGCGGCTGGACCTCGACGCGGTCGTGTCGCGGCTGGACCTGGTCGCGCTCGCGGAGGTGGTCGCCGAGGGGCTGGACCTGCCGGCGATCATCCAGAGCTCGTCGGGGTCGATGGCCTCCGAGGCGCTGCGCGAGGTGCGCTGGCACGGGATCGGCGCGGACGAGCGGGTCGCCAACGTCGTCGACAAGATGCTGCGCCGACAGGGGCGCGACCCTGAGGCGCCGGGACAGCAGCCGGCCGTGCCCGAGCAGCCACCGGGTCCGGCGCCGTCCGGACCGCCGGCTGGGCCGTCGACCGGCTCGCCGTCCGGACCGCCGGCTGAGCCGTCGACGGGACCGCCGGGCGACAACGGGAACGGGCACTGAGCGGGGCGCCACGTGAGGAGCCCCGGGGTGCCCGACCGTTCCGCCGTCACGCGGATCCTCGTCCCCGCGCCGGCCCGCGCCGCGCAGGGACGCCGAGCCGGCGTGGTGACGCGGTGCACCGCAGCGGTCGTCGACCTGCTCGTCGCCTGCGTCGGGGTCCTGGTCCTGTATGCCGTGTGGGCGGCCGTGCTGTTCCTGTTGCGTCCCAGGGACTTTCACTTCCCCGACCCCGGCCAGGGCTGGTTGCTGACGGCCCTGCTCTGCCTGCTCACGGCATACCTGGCGTTCGGGTGGATGACCACCGGGCAGACCGTGGGGGACCGGTTGCTGGGGCTTCGGGTCGTCAACCGGCACGGTCGCCTGCCGGGCGCCGGCCTGGCCCTGGTGCGGGCGGTGCTGTGCGTGCTGTTCCCCATCCTGCTCTTCTGGGTGGCGCTGAGCCGGCAGAACCGCTCGGTGCAGGACCTGCTGCTGCGCACGTCGGTGGTCTACGACTGGACCGCCCAGGTGCCCGCCCGGCGCTGAGTCAGGCCACCCAGGTGCGTCCGGACCCGGGGGCCAGCACGCGCACGTGGGTCGCGGGGGAGCGGCGATGCACCTCCCGGGCGAACTCCTGCGCGGGCGCCCGCCGCGTGGCCACGGACGGCCGGTAGCCGAGCGGCCCGAAGCTCCCGTAGTGCATCGGCACCACGACGCGGGGGCGCAGCCGGGCCACCGCCTCCGCCGCGCGCACCGGGTCCAGGTGGCCCGGCCCGAGCCGGGGACCCCAGCCGCCGACCGGGACCAGCGCGAGGTCCAGCGGCGCGCCCAGGCCCTCCATCTGGGCGAACAGGTCGGTGTCGCCGGCGAAGTAGACCCGGTGACCGGGCGTCTCGAGCAGGTAGCCGACCGCACCGGCGCTCGGGCCCCACGGCTCCCGGCGGCCGCTGTGCCGGGCCGGCGTGGCCGTCACGGTGAGCCCGCCGGCCCGCCAGGACTGCCCGGCCGCCAGCGGCACCACGGCGTCGAACCCGTGTCGCCGCAGCAGGTCCGCGCCACCCGCAGGCACCACGACCGGGGTCGACGGGGCCAGCAGCGCCAGGGACCTCAGGTCGCAGTGGTCGTGGTGCAGGTGCGACACCACCACGGCGGTCGGCGTGGGCGAGGGCGGCCGGGGCGGAGGCGCGAGCCGGCGCAGAAACGTCACCCGCTGGCGCAGCAGCGGGTCGGTGAGCACGGTGGCGGCGCCCAGGTCGAGCTCGAACGTGGCGTGCCCGAGGAAGCGCACCCCCGTGCCCTTCGTCGTCTCCACGGGGTGGTGCGCCTCCGTGCCCGCCATGGTGCCTCCCGCCGCCGAGCGCCGTCTGGCGGCACGGTAGGCGCCCCGAGCCGGGTGGGGGTTCATCCGGGACGGGTGAGGCCCGCGCCGGTGCGCGGCTCACATGATGGCGGGGACCCGAGGCATACCCGAAGAGGAATCGAGAACGTCATGCCCGAGCAGCCGGACTACCCCCGCATCGCCGACCACGGCCTGATCGGTGACCTGCAGACCAGCGCGCTGGTCGCCACCGACGGGTCGATCGACTGGTTCTGCGCGCCACGCTTCGACTCGCCCAGCATCTTCGGGGCACTGCTCGACGCCGAGAAGGGCGGCCGCTTCCGGATCCGCCCTGCCGGGACCGGGTATGAGACCAAGCAGATGTACTTCCCCGACACGGCCGTGCTGGTCACCCGCTTCCTCAGCGAGGAGGGCGTGGGTGAGGTCGCCGACTTCATGCCGATCAGCGGGGCGGCGGCCACCGACCGGCACCGGCTCGTGCGGATGATCCGCTGCGTGCGGGGACACATGTCGTTCGACATCGAGCTGTCACCGCGGTTCGACTACGGGCGCGCGTCCCACACGGTCGAGCTGTCGGAGAACGGCGCGGTGTTCCGCAGCCACGGCGCGAACGTGGCGGTCCACATCGTGCGCGAGCCCGAGGACGAGCGGCTCGGCCAGGTGAGCGAGCACGAGGGCGACCTGACGATGAAGGTGACGCTCCAGGCCGGGCAGATCCGCGGTGTCGTGCTGGAGACCGGCGCGCACGGGCCGGCCCAGGAGATCCCGGTCCACGAGATCCGGAGGCTGTTCGACGACACCGTCACGTACTGGAAGGCGTGGGTGGCGCGATCGACCTACACCGGGCGCTGGCGCGAGGAGATCATGCGCTCGGCCGTCACGCTGAAGCTGATGACCTACGCGCCCACCGGTGGCCTCGTGGCCGCCCCCACCATGGGGCTGCCCGAGCAGGTCGGCGGCGAGCGCAACTGGGACTACCGCTACACGTGGGTGCGCGACGCGTCCTTCTCGGTGTTCTCCCTCCTGCGCCTGGGCTACACCGACGAGGCAACTGGCCTGGGGCGGTGGCTGGCGGACCGGGTGAGGGAGCACGTGGGCAGTGACACCGGCCCGCTCAACATCATGTATCGCGTGGACGGTTCCTCTGACCTCAAGGAGGACGTGCTGGAGCACTGGTCGGGCTACCGGGGGTCCTTCCCCGCGCGGGTGGGCAACGACGCCGCGGGTCAGCTGCAGCTCGACATCTACGGCGAGGCCATGGACAGCATCTCCCTGGGCGACGAGCGGGGTCTGCAGGCCGGGCACGCCGGCTGGCTGGCCGTCAGCGAGATGCTCAACTGGCTGTGCGACAACTGGGACCAGCCCGAGGAGGGCATCTGGGAGACCCGGGGTGGGCGCAAGGACTTCACCTACGGCCGGCTGATGAGCTGGGTGGCCTTCGACCGCGGCCTGCGCCTGGCCTCGCGGCACGGGCGACCCGCCCCGGTGGAGCGCTGGCGCGAGGCGCGGGACGCGATCTACGCGCAGGTCATGGAGCGCGGCTGGAACCCCGAGCGGCAGGCCTTCGTACAGCACTACGAGGACCGCGTCCTGGACTCCTCGCTGCTGCGGATGTCGCGTGAGGGCTTCGTGGCGCCGAAGGACCCGATGTGGCTCTCGACCCTCGATGCGATGAGGGACGAGCTGGTCACCGACAGCCTCGTCTACCGCTACGACCCCAGCGCCTCCCCGGACGGCCTGCGGGGGTCCGAGGGCACCTTCTCGCTGTGCACCTTCAACTACGCCGACGCCCTGGCCCGGTCCGGCCGGGTCGAGGAGGCGCGGCTGGTGTTCGAGAAGATGCTCACCTACGCCAACCACGTCGGCCTCTATGCCGAGGAGATCGGGCTGTCCGGCGAGCAGCTGGGCAACTTCCCGCAGGCGTTCACCCACCTGTCCCTGATCGACGCGGCGATCACTCTCGACGAGGCGCTGGAGCGGGCGTCCGCCCAGGCCCCGGCCCCGGTCGCCGTGGGCACCTGAGCCGGAGCCCAGGGAGGTGAGGAGATGACGCAGGTCGGCACGGCGCAGGCGGGCGTGGCGCATGAGGGCCCGGTGCTGGCCCAGGCGGCGCGCCAGGTCAGCCTGCTGTGGTGGGTGCCGCTGCTGACCGGGCTGGTCAGCGTCCTCGTCGGCCTGCTCATCCTCGTCACCGACTGGGCGGTCAAGGGCCTGGTCGTGGTGGTCGGGCTGCTGTTCCTCATCCACGGCGTGGCCCTGGTGTTCAGCCCCGTCTACGCCCGGGAGAGTCGTGGCGAGCAGGTCCTGGCCGGGATCGTCGAAGTGCTCGCCGGGGTCGTGCTGCTCGCCTGGCCGGCCCCGACGTTCCTCGTCCTGGCCGAGGTGGCCGGCATCTGGCTGGTCCTCGCCGGCGGCTTCCACCTGGTGACCTCGGTCGCCCGGCGGCACGCGCTGCCGGCGTGGGGCCTGTCGGCCGCGGTGGGCGCGGTCGAGGTCCTGCTCGGCCTCTGGGTGGTGCGACGCCCGGAGGTGACGGTGAGCCTCGTGGTGGTGGTGCTCGGCCTGTGGGCGGTCCTCACAGGGGTGCTGGAGTGCGTCCTCGCCTTCGAGGTGCGCCGCACGGTGCGCACCCTGGCCGGCGCGTCCGCGGCCACCCCGGACGAGGTCGCCGCCCTGCGCGAACGCGTCGAGCGGCTGTATGCCGAGGGGCAGCTCAGCAGCGAGCAGCACGCCACCCTGGTGGGGGCCCTGGAGCCGGGAGGCGCGCCGTCCGCGCCGCCGCCCTCACCGGCGACCGCCCCCGGGCCGCCGACGGCCCCCCGCACCCCGCAGCCCCAGCCCTGAGCGGCGGATCCGGTGTCACGCCCGGTCCGGTTGGGCAGCGGGGGGTCCCGGCGCCTGCTCGCGGGTGCGCTGCTGCGTTCGCTCGCCGTGGCCACCGCCGTCTTCGTCCTCTACTTCACCGCACCGCTGAACGGGTCGCGGGTGAGCCTGACCCTCTGGGTCGTCGTGCTGCTGGCCGCCGTCGCGGCGCTGCTCGTCTGGCAGGTGCGCTGCATCCTGCGCTCGCCGCACCCCCGGCTGCGGGCGGTGGAGGCAGTAGGCACCACGCTGCCGCTCTTCCTCGCCATCTGCGCGGCGACCCACTTCCTCATCGAGCTGGCCAACCCCGGCAACTACTCGCAGTCCATGACCCGGATGGACGCGCTGTACTTCGTCGTCACGGTCTTCGCCACGGTGGGCTTCGGTGACATCACCCCGGTCAGCGAGACGGCCAGGATCGTCACCACCCTGCAGATGGTCGGCGACCTGGTCTTCGTCGGGGTCATCGCCCGGGTGCTGGTCGGCGCGGTCCAGGAGGGGCTGCGCCGGCAGGGCCGGGCACCGGCCGGCGACACCGGCCTGCCGCTCGCGGAGGAGCCGGCTCCCGAGGACGGGGGCGAGCCTCACGGCCCCGGCGACAGGACCGCCGGCTGAGGAACCGCCTGCCGGAACGGCTGCGCGCCGCGGGGACACACGACGGTGGCCGCGGCGCATGCCGCGGCCACCGGGTGGGAGGGTGAGGTCAGGCGCTGGCAGTCGTCTGCGGCGTCGCGGCCGAGGCTGCGGCGGCACCCTGGCCGTGCAGGGCCTCCTGCAGCTCCTTCTCGGCGTCCTTGGACAGCGAGGACTTCAAGACCTTGCCGCCGAACGGCGCCATGGCCTCGACGGCCTTGTCCGGCGTCGCGTGCTCGATCACCAGGAACAGCGCCGACGTGCCCGGCTGCACCATGTCCTTGACCTGCTTCTCGAACTCCTTGTCGATGCCGACCTTCTCGACCTTGCCCATGAGGGCGCCGAGGCCGGCACCGAGGGCCATGCCGAGGAACGGGACGAAGAACAGCATCCCGAACAGCAGGCCCCAGAACATCCCCCACGTCGTCCCGCCCGCGACGGGGTTGTGGTTGGTGGTGACGTGGTACTTGCCCTGCTTGTCCCGGCGGATCACGGCGATGGCGTCCGGCTGGATGATCAGCTCCTTGGCCAGCTCCTCGGCCTTGTCGCCCGCGGCCGTGGCGGTCGTCTCGTCGGGGTACCCGATGGCGATCAGCGTGCTCATGTTGCTCCCTTGACTGCGGCGACGAGACGGTCTCGCCCCTCGGGTCCATGCCACCGTCCCGGGCCGGGGGGCCGCGTCATCCCCGGCGAGTGATCTGCCCCGTGCTCCGGTGCGCCAGCGTGGAGGGGACGGCAGGTCCGTCCCGCGCGGCGCGTGCCGCCCGGCACTGGAAGGAGCAGGAGATGGCCCACGCGCATCCCGGCGTCACCCGGACCCCCACCAGGTGGGTCGGCTGGGTGGTGTTCGCCAGCTTCACGATGATCACGCTCGGCGCGATCGAGGTGATGATGGCGATGGTCGCCTTCTTCAACAAGGCCTACTACTCCGTCGCGAGCTCGGCGCTCGCGCTGCACATCAACTACACCGGCTGGGGCATCATCCAGCTCGCCTTCGGGCTGCTGCTCATCGCCGCCGGCTACGGCCTGCTCGCGGGGCAGACCTGGGCGCGTGCCGTGGCCATCGTCGTGGCGTTCCTCAGCGCGGTGGCGAACCTGGCGTTCATCGCGGCCAACCCGTGGTGGGCGCTGACCGTCATCACCCTCGACGTCATCGTCATCTACGCCGTCTCGGTCCACGGCGCCGAGAGCCGGCTCTGAACCCGGTCGGCCACGCCGGCCCCGATCATCCGCGCCGCATGATGTGGCGGTCCGGGCGCCGGGGCAAGCGTGGAGGTGCACACGGAGACCCGTCCCGGGACCCGGTGAGCCGCAACAACCGGAGGATCGCGATGAGCGACATGTCGAACTTCTCGTCTGCGAGGAGCATGGAGGCGGGGATGCCTCAGCACGCGTCCTCGGCAGGCCCCATCTCCGAACACCCGCAGACCGCCTGGGTCGGCTGGGCGTACTTCGCCGGCATCATGATGATGATGGTCGGGGCGTTCCAGGTCATCGAGGCGCTGACCGCCCTGTTCAACCAGAACTACCTGCTGGTCTCGAGCAAGGGCCTGCTCGTCCACGTCAACATCGCCGCGTGGGGCTGGGTGCACCTCATCATCGGCGTCGTGCTGATCGCCGCCGGCTTCGCGGTGCTCGCCGGCAAGATGTGGGCCCGCATCATCGGCATGGCCCTGGCTGGCCTGAGCGCGATCGTGAACCTCGCCTACATCGCGGCCTACCCGCTGTGGTCGATCACGATCATCGCCCTGGACGTCCTGGTGATCTATGCCCTGGCTGTGCACGGCGGGGAGCTCAAGGAGTCCTGACCCCGGTCGGGTCCCCTTGGGGCACAACAGGTATGCCGCGTCGCCACCAGGCGACGCGGCATACCTGTGTCGTCGCGGGTCAGGGGGTGGGGGTGGGGGAGGGGGAGTCCTCCAGCAGCTGGCGCACCTCGAGCAGCTCGACCCCGAGGGCGCGCAGGCGCTCCAGCAGGCCCAGCAGGGCGGCCTGGTCGGAGGGGGCGGTGCGGATCACCGTGCGGACCGGCTCCTCGGTCACCTCGGCCACGTCGAGGCCCTCGACGAGCTCCGGCGGGACCAGCCCGCTGACCCGGACCTCGTACGTCCGTGGGTTCATGCCGTCCTCCCTGGCTCTCGACCGTCCCCGGAAGTCTCGGTCGGCGGCCGGCCCGGTGACGACCTCCCACACGGATGAGCCGGACCCGTGCACAGGTGTCCCCGCAGGATGAGGCAGCCGGGCTCGGCGCGGGCCGATGCTGGAGCCGCTGCACCGCCGCACCGGAAGGCAGGGCCCCGGCATGGACGAGAACCAGGCCAGCACCGGGGGCGCGAGCTCCCGCGCACGGGTCGGCTGGCGGCTGCTGAGGGGACGGCGGCTGACCTCCTGGACCGAGGTCCGCCGCATGCTCGTGGGGCTGGTCCTGGCCTGGGTGGTCCTGTCCCTGACCATCTGGGTGGTGCCGGGGCTGAACGCCTCGACGCGGTGGGACGTGCTCGTGGCCGCTGCCCTGCTCGGCGTGCTGACCGCGCTGCTGCGGCCGGTGGTGACCTCCTTCGCGCTCCTGCTCGGCTGGGTGGGGGTGCTGCTGGCGGGGCTGTTCGCCGAGGTGGGGCTGTTCGCCCTGGCGCTGGTGCTCAGCCCGGGGATCACCGTGTCGGGCTTCTGGCCGGCGTTCTGGGGGTCCTGGCTGTTCGCGCTGCTCACCACGACGATCAGCTGGGTCGGCTCGGCCGGTGACGACACCGCCTTCCTGTCGCACCTGCTCGGCCAGTCCCGGCGGGCCGCCGGGTCGGTGACGGCCACCTCGGTGCCCGGCGTGGTGTTCATCCAGCTCGACGGGCTGTCGGCGCCGTTGCTGCAGTGGGGGATCCGCAGCGGGGACCTGCCCACGATGACCCGGTGGGTGCGCACCGGCACGCACACGCTGACCGAGTGGCAGGCCCAGCTTCCATCCACCACGCCGGCCAGCCAGGCCGGGCTGCTGCACGGCGCCAGCGCGCAGGTCCCGGCGTTCCGGTGGTACGAGAAGGAGCACGGCCGGCTGATGGTGGCCAGCAAGCCCAAGGACGCCCACGTGATCCAGCAGCGGCTCACCGACGGACGGGGACTGCTGGCCGACGGCGGCACCAGCATCTCCAACATCTTCACAGGTGACGCGCCGACCGCCCTGCTCACGATGAGCGCGGTGGGCGGGCAGGACACCCGCCGGGCAGCCCGGCGGCGCGGTCCCTCCCGGGGCTACGCGGCGTTCTTCATCAACCCCTACGGGCTGTGCCGGTCCCTCGTGCTGTCCGTCGCGGAGATGGTCAAGGAGAAGTTCCAGGCGCGGCGCCAGCGGCAGCGCGGGGTGGAGCCGCGGATCGACCGGCACGGCTCGTACGTGCTGCTGCGGGCCGTGACCAACGTGCTGCTGCGCGACCTCAACGCCGGGCTGATCGTGGAGCAGATGATGGCGGGGACGCCGTCGGTCTACACCGACTTCACGGACTACGACGAGATCGCCCACCACGCGGGGCCGACCCGGCCGGAGTCGATGGCCTCCCTCGCCGGGCTCGACCAGCTCCTGGGGGTGCTGGAGTCCGCGGTCGAGCACGCACCGCGCCCCTACGCCTTCGTCGTGCTCTCCGACCACGGGCAGAGCCAGGGCGCGACCTTCCGCCAGCGGCACGGGCAGACCCTGGAGGAGCTGGTCCGGTCGTTGATGGGCGCGCCCGGGGGGAGCGGCGCTCCGACGGTGACGGCCTCCACCGGGGTGGAGGAGACCGCCGGACCGGCCAACACCTTCCTGTCCCAGGTGGGCAGCCAGGGCGGTGCCACCGGGCACGCCGTGCGCCGGGTCCTGCGGCACCGGTCCGTGGACGACGAGGTCCACCTCGAGGGCGGCAGCCACGATGGAGCAGCGGCCTCGGCGCCGGCCGGGGCGCCCGAGGGGGGAGCCGCCGCCGACGTCGTGGTCATCGCCTCGGGCAACCTGTCGATGGTGTGGTTCCCGGGTCACCCCGGGCGGATGACCCGGGAGGAGGTCGAGGCCGCGTGGCCCGGGCTGCTGCCGGCCCTGGTCGCCCACCCCGGGATCGGCTACGTGGTCGTGCAGACCCGGGCGCACGGGCTGGTCGCGCTGGGGCGCGACGGCACGCGATACCTGGAGGAGGACCGGGTGGAGGGGCGCGACCCGCTGGCCCCGTTCGGGGAGGCGGCGCCGCGCGAGGTGCTGCGGCACGCCCGGCTCGAGCACGTCGGGGACCTGGTGCTCAACAGCGCGATGGACCCGGGCACGGGCGAGGTGGCCGCGTTCGAGGAGCTGGTCGGCAACCACGGCGGCCTCGGTGGGTGGCAGACGCAGGCGGTGCTGCTGCACCCGGCCGCGTGGCCGGTCCAGGACGCCCCGCTGCGCGGCGCCGACGCTGTCCACCGCCAGCTGGTCCGCTGGCTGCGCGACCTCGGCCACCGGCGCGGCCTGGACGACGGGGAGGTCCCCGCCACCGCGGCCCCGGCCGGGTCACCCGCGCCGAGCCACCCGCTCTGAGGCGGCCGCACCGAGTCATCCGCACTGAGGGAGGCGGGACCGGCCGGCCGGGGTGAGGCTCGGGGAGAGGGCAGGGCCTGCATCGACGGAGGGAACCGCGTGTCCGAACCCAGTGCACCGGCGGCGCGGCCGCCACAGGAGCAGGAGGTCGCCCGGCTCAACGCGCGCATCGCCTCGCTGGAGCAGGAGCTGGCCACAGCCCGGGCCACTGCGCCCGCGGACACCACCCGGGCTCCTCGGCCCGGACGATGGCGTGCCTGGGTCGCCGGGCTGCTCATCGTGGTCGGCTCGCTGCTGGCGCCGCTGTCGGTGCTGGCCGTCTGGGCCAACCGGGAGGTCTCCGACACCAGCCGGTACGTCGAGACGGTCGCCCCGCTGGCGCACGACCCCGACGTGCAGGCCGCGGTGACCGACGCCGTGACCAGGCAGGTGTTCACTCACGTGGACGTGCCCGCGCTGACCACGCAGCTGCTCGACGCCCTGCAGGCCCGGGGAGTGCCCCCGGAGCTGACCACGCGGCTGCACGCCCTGGAGGGGCCGATCAACAACGGTGTGCAGGGGTTCGTGCACGACCAGGTCGCCAAGGTCGTGGCCAGCCCGGCCTTCGCCCAGGCGTGGACGCAGGCCAACCGGGTCGCCCACGAGCAGATGGTCAACGTCCTGACCGGCAAGCAGGGCGGGGCAGTGAGCTCCAAGAACGGGCAGGTCACGGTCAACCTCGGGCCGTTCGTCAACGAGGTGAAGAACCGGCTCGTGGCGCAGGGCTTCACGGTGGCCAGCAACATCCCGGCCGTCAACGCCTCGTTCACCGTGTTCCAGTCGCAGGGCGTCACCAAGGCGCAGGGGATCTACAGCCTGCTCAACACGCTGGGCGTGTGGCTCCCCATCATCGCGCTGGTGCTGCTCGCGATCGGCATCTACGTCGCCGGCAACCACCGGCGCGCCACGCTGGCCTCGGGCCTGGGCGTGGCCGGCGGCATGCTCCTGCTCGGGCTGGGGCTGGCCATCGTCCGCCCGCTCTACCTCGACGCGGTGCCCAGCACGCTGCCCCACGACGCGGCCGCGGCGATCTTCGACACCGTCGTGCGGTTCCTGCGCACGTCCCTGCGCGCGGTGCTCGTGGCCGGCCTGGTGGTCGCGCTGGCGGCGTTCATGAGCGGCGGGTCGGTGACCGCGGTGTCCACCCGGCGCGCCCTGGTGCGCGGCATCGGGTGGCTGCGCGGCGGTGCCGAGTCCGCGGGCCTGCGCACCGGACGGTTCGGCCCGTGGGTCTGGGACCACAAGCGATGGCTGCGTGTGGCCACGGTGGCGGCCGGCGCGGTGGCGCTCATCTTCTGGACCCAGCCGACGGCCGGGGTGGTCGTGCTCCTGGCCGTGCTCGTGCTGCTCGTCCTGGCCGTCATCGAGTTCCTCGGCCGCCCACCGGGCCCGGCCGCACCGCCCGGCGCCCACGCCGGGCCGCCGCCGAGCCCGGCCTGACACCCGCCGGTCCCGGGCTGACCGGCCCCGGGCCCAGCCGGACGCCACCTGCCCCAGCCCGCGACCGTGCAGGTCGCGGGCCGGGCGCCGTCGTGGCCTCAGGCCGGTCCGCAGCAGGGCGCGACGCGGACGCTGAGCAGGTCGACGCCCTGCTCGGTCAGCAGCCGCAGCGCCGAGGCCAGCATCCGCCCGGGCAGCCGCAGGCAGAGCACGCTGCTGCGCCGCGCGACGGCCACCGTGAGGTCGGCAAAGGCGGCCTGGAGCACGGGGCCGAGTGGTCCGCTGACCTCCAGCTCGCCGCGCCGGTCGTCCCGGTGCAGGCCGGCCAGCTCCAGGCCGAACCGCGACGCCCGCCCGATCGCCTGGGACAACGCGGTGGCGTCGGTCCCGCGCGTGCCCAGCACCGTCGTGGCACCGACCTCCCCGACGACGGACTGCCCCAGCACCAGCTCCACCTGCTCGGGCAGCGGCCCCAGCACGGTGACGTCATACGACTGGACCATCCCAGGCCTCCATCCAGCACGGGCCGGCCCGCCTCCTTGCGGACCTTGGCCCCTATCCCACGGTGGACCTCCGGCCTGAGGCTGTGATCGTCGTGCACGGATGATTTCGGGGGCCTTTTGGAGGCGATAGCTCGTGCCGGACCAGTCCAACACCACGCTGGCCCGCCCCCGGCCGCCCGGTGCCGGGGGGGTGCCCGTCCGGCTCCCCGCCGCCGCCGACTTCCTCATGCTCACCACGATGTACTCCCCGCCCCGGTTGCCGCGGCGTCCGGTGCTGCGCGAACGGTTGACGGCCCAGCTGACCGAGGCGGTGCGGGAGAGCCCACTCACCCTGGTCAGCGCGCCGGCCGGCTCCGGCAAGACGACCCTGGCCGCCAGCTGGCTGGACCACCCCGGCGTCCCCTGGCGCGTGGTCTGGCTGACCCTGAGCGAGGCCACCGGTTCCCCGGAGGAGTTCTGGTTCTTCGTCATCGAGGCGCTCTCCCGCGCCGGTGTCGACCTGCCGCACACCGCGAGCCTTCCGGGCCTGCCGCAGGACTACGACGCCCTCGTCACCCAGCTGGCCACCGACCTGCTCAACCGCGCCGAGCCGGTGGTGCTCGTCCTGGACGAGGTCGAGCGGCTCAGCGACGCCCGGGTGCCGCACCAGCTCGACCTGCTGCTGCGCCTGGCCTCGGTGCGCATCCGGCTGGTGCTGCTCAGCCGGGTCGACCCGCTGCTGCCGATGCAGCGCTACCGGCTGACCGGGATGATGAGCCAGATCCGCATGGCCGACCTCGCCTTCACCCGCGAGGAGGCCCGCGAGCTGCTCTCCGGCTCAGGCATCGACCTGACCGAGCCGATGGTGGTGGCCCTGCACGACCGCACCAGGGGCTGGGCCGCGGGCCTGCAGCTCGCGGCGCTGGCCCGCGAGCACCGCCCCGACTCCGACCCGGAGGCCGGCGACTGGCTGCTCGGCGCCCAGGACGCCAACCTGGCGGAGTACCTCACCGGGGAGATCCTCGCCGCCCAGCCGCCGCACCTGCGTGACTTCCTGCTGCGCACGAGCATCATCGACCCGGTGTGCGCCGAGCTCGCCGAGGTGCTGACCGGGGACGTCGGGGCGGCGATGTCGCTGATGACCCTGTCCCACCAGAACATCCTCGTGGAGGCCGCGGGGGACCTGGCCGGCTGCTACCACGCGCACCCGCTCTTCCGGGAGCTGCTGCGCGCCCAGCTGGCCTACGAGTCACCAGAGCTGCTCCCCGGGCTGCACGAGCGGGCCGGGCGGTGGTTCGCCGACGCGGGCATCGTCGACCAGGCGCTTGCGCACCTGGCCGCTGCCGGCTGCTGGGAGGAGGTCGCCCACCTCGTCGTGCGCAAGGGGCTCGTGGGTGACCTGCTGCGCCCGTCCCTCGGATGGCCCCTCCAGCGGGTCGCCGGTATGCCGGCCGGCGCGCCGGGTGCGGAGGTCGCCGTGGTGCGTGCCGCCGCGGCGCTCGGCCGGGGCGACCTGCCGGCCTGCGACGACGCGCTCGGCGCAGCCACCGAGCAGGCCGGCGAGGACAGCCACCTCGCGGTGGCGCTGGCGACGACGCGGCTGGCCGCTGCCGCCTCCCATGCCGACGCCGAGGGGGCCAGCGCGTGGGCCGACCGGCTGGAGCAGGCCTGGGCCGCGGTTGCCGACGGCGAGGAGCCCGCCCCCATGCCGGCGGACCTGCGGGCGCGGCTGCTGTCCACCCGTGGCCTGGCCCAGCTGCACTGCGGGGACCTGACCGCCGCCACGGCGACCCTTGGCCGAGCCGTCGGCGCGTGCGTCGAGGGCGGTCTGGGGGCCGACCACGTGGCCAACCTGGGCCGGCGCGCGCTCGCCGAGGCCGTGCTCGGGCACCTCAAGCACGCCCGGGAGCTGGTCGACACCACCGACCGGCTGCTCGAGGAGCAGTCCGTGGCGGAGGAGAGCGGCGGCCCGGCTGCGCTGGCGGTGGCGGCCGCATGGGTCCAGGTCGAAGCCGGCGCGGCCGAGGCGGCGCTGTCCCTGCTGCCCCCGTCCAGCGAGTCGGCCGAGCCGCTCGAACGCGTGGTGCTGCAGGTGCTCGGCGTCGTCGTGCGGTCCCGGGCGCTGCGCGCGCTCGGCCGCCCGGAGGAGGTGACCGACCTGCCCGACCTCGAGGACGTGCCGTCCGGGTGGCTGGGGGACCTCCTCGCCCAGGAGCGGGTGGCCTCGCTGCTCGCGGCGGCCGACCCGGCGGCCGCGCAACGGGAGGCCGCGGATTCCTCCTCAGGCGTGCGTGGCGTGGTGCTCCGCACCAAGGCGGCACTGGCCGCCGGCGTCGGGTCGTCGGTGACGGGCCTTGACCCGGCCTCGGTCGAGCACGCCGACGAGCTGCCCGTCGACCTGCAGGTCGAGGCGTGGCTGGTGCAGGCGCAGGCTCGTCTGGCCGACGGCAGCCGTGACCAGGCAGTCGCGGCGGTGCGGCGCGCGGTGCGGCGGGCGCGGTCCGAGGGCCTGCGCCGCCCGTTCCGCGAGGCCCCGCCCGAGGTGCGCCGGCTGTGGGCCGCCCAGGGCACGGTCGCCGACGCGGCCCGCTGGCTCGCGGAGGGCGCCGTCCCGGCCCGTCCGGTGGCGAACCGTTCGGCGGGTCCTGGGACGCCCCGATCGGTGCCGGCACGGGCCCCCGCGCCGGCCCAGCGGCGACGCCTCGCGAGCGACACGGCCGAGGAGCCGATCATCGTCGAGGCGCTGAGCGCGCGGGAGACCGAGGTCCTGCGTCACCTCGCCGACCTGCTGACGACCGAGGAGGTGGCCGAGGCCATGTTCGTCTCGGTCAACACGGTCAAGTCACACATCCGCAGCATCCTGCGCAAGCTGTCGGTGGCCCGCCGCAACGAGGCGATCCGCCGGGCCCGGGAGCTCAACGTCATCTGACCCCCCGGGTCGCAGCGCCCGGGGGGCCAGATGGTCCGAAGGTGTCAGATCCCGCGCATCGTCTTGATCCGCCCCGCACGCTCGGCTTCCTCCAGCGCGTGGAAGTCGGCCTCGTTCTGGTCGGCGTACGACTCGGCGAAGTCGGCCACCGCCTGGGCGAACCGGTCGCTGCTGCCGAGGTAGGCGGCGATGCCGATCCGGTCCCCGGAGCGGGCGTGGGCGCGGGCCAGGGTCCAGCCGCACATCTGGGCGTAGGCGCGCATCCCGGAGGGGACCATCCGCTCCACGTCGGCCGATCCCTTGCCGTCGCGCAGCTGGCGTACGTAGAAGTCGCGGTTCTGCGCGTCGATGCCCACCACCGTCCCGGTCCCGAGGAAGATGTCCGACGAGGCCTGCATGAGGTGCTGGCCCGAGACGACGCGGTAGCCCTGGTTGCCGTAGGTCGGCCCGTTCAGGTACGGCTCCAGCACCGACGGCTGGGCCTCCTTGGCCTGGAGGAACAGGGGGTCGCGGTCGTCGCGGCCGAGCATGAGGATCACCCAGGCGCGGGTGCCGACGCTGCCCACCCCGACGACCTTGCGCGCGACCTGCACCATGCGGAACTGGTCCAGCAGGACGCGCCGGTCCGGTTGGAGGGTGTCGCGGTAGCCGGCGATGACGACCCGCAGCGCGGCATACAGGTTGTCCGCGGGCTCCCCGGGGACGAGCTCCTCGATCGGCACCAGCACGGGCGGGTCGCTGATGATCCGGCGTTGCCCGTCGACCATCGTGGTCAGCTTGCTGAACGCCTGCAGGTTGTCCTTGGTGCGCGCCTTGGCGACGTTCTCCTGGGCCCGCGCGAGCTGCTTGGCGCTGATCTGGTCGCTGTACTGCGTCATGAACTGGTCGACGTCCAGGCTGGCGTACCAGACGGCCAGGTTGGGCTGGCCGGCGAACTCGCGCATCGCCGTGCGGTAGGCCTCGGTGGCGTCGACGCACACCATGCGACGCTTCTTGGCGCTGAAGCCGTTGTCCCGGCCCGCGACCGCGAGGCTGGCCACGAGCCGCTTGACGTCCCACTCCCACGGGCCGGGGTAGGTCTCGTCGAAGTCGTTGACGTCGAAGACCATCCGCCGCTCCGGGGACGCATAGACGCCGAAGTTGGACAGGTGCGCGTCACCGCAGGCCTGCACGTCGAACCCGGAGGCCGGTGTCCTCGCGAGGTCGGCTGCCATGACCAGCGCCGCGCCGCGGTAGAACGTGAACGGCGAGACCAGCATCCGGCCGTAGCGCACGGGCACCAGCTCGGGCACCCGGCTGCCGGCCTGTCCCTCCAGCAGGGTCACCGGGTCGAGCCGGCCCGACCCCGTGCCGGGGTCGGCGTGGCTCTCCAGGGGCACCCGCTTGCGCGCGTCCTTGCCGCGGGCGGAGCGGTCCGCCGGGCTCAGGTACTCCGGCGCGACCTGCGCGGGCGGTCCCGGCGAGGGCGGCGTCCCCGGTGCCGGCGAGGGGGCGGTGGTGGTGGACACGGCAGGGGTGGGTGTGGTCGCGGTCATGCCCTCCAGCGTGTCGCTGGAGGGCGGTCGGCGGTTCATCCGCCGCGGGGGATTCAGCGCGCGGGCGGGGGCCGTGGAATGCAGGAACACGGCCAACGAAACGGAGTCAGCCATGGAAACCGGTCCCGTAGACCTGCTCATCGTGGAGTTCCCCGGCAACAACTTCCGGGGAGAGATCGCCCCTGCCCTGCGCGAGCTCGTCGTCGACGGGATCGTGCGTGTCCTGGACCTGCTGTTCGTCTACAAGGACGAGAACGGCGAGGTGGGCTCGGTCGAGCTGGCGGGCCTCGGCCCGGACCTCCAGCCCGCGTTCGCCGACCTCGACGGCCAGCTCGGTGGCGGGCTCCTCGACGCCGAGGACGTCGCCCAGGTCGGCGCCGCCCTGGACAACAACAGCTCGGCCGCCCTCATCGTCTGGGAGAACACCTGGGCCGAGCGGTTCGTCACGGCGATGCGACGCGCCGACGCACGGGTCGTCGACCAGGTCCGGATCCCTGCCGAGACCGTGTCCAAGGCGCTCGAGTCCTACCAGCAGCAGGCGGGCTGACATGGGCCTGATCCGTGGCGTGGCGCGCACCGCGGTCGTCGCGGGCACCGCCTCCGCCGTCGCCGGCCGGGTGCAGCGTCGCCAGCAGCGCAAGTGGGCGTCCCAGGACGCCGCTGCCGCGCCCCCGCAGGAGGCGCCGCCGGACCAGCAGCAGGGGTATGCCGAGCCGCCGCCTCCCGCACCGGCGCCAGCCCCCGAGGCCGCAGCGTCAGGCGGTACGGACCTGGTCGCGCAGCTGCAGCAGCTCGAGCAGCTGCACCAGCAGGGCGCCGTGAACGACGAGGAGTTCGCCGCGGCGAAGGCCAAGCTGCTCGGCGGGTGACTCGCGTGGCTGCGTCCGTCCCCGGCCAGCAGCCCGTCCCCGGCCAGCCGCCGGCGTCCGGGGAGCCGCCGACGCCCAGCGACGCCGTTCCTCCTGCTCCCGCCGTGGGTGCAGCGCCGGGGTCCGGCGGAGGTGCCGTGCCGACGACTCCCCGGCTGAGCACCCATGTGCCGCAACGGTTGCCGGCCCGTGCCCGGGCCCTGGTCGAACGCGTCGACCACGCGCTGGAGAAGGCGGAGGCCACCACCGCCGGGCGGGTGCGCCGGCGGGCCCTGGAGATGGACCTGGTCCACCAGGCCATGGTCCTCGCGGCCCTGGCGATGATGCTGCTCATCCCCGCGCTGATCACCCTGTCGGCGCTGGTGCCGCTCGGTGACAGCCACGGGGTCGCGACCACCGTGACCCGGCGGCTGGGCCTGAGCGCGCAGGCGGCCCACGACGTGCAGCTCCTGTTCGGCGGACCCGGGGTCAAGCGCACCAGCACGAGCTACATCGGGGCGCTGGTGACGCTGGTGTCCGCATACACGTGGCCGGCGGCCCTGCAGAAGGGGTACGAGATCGCCTGGCAGCTGCCCGGCCGCGGGGTGCGTGACCTGTGGCGTCCCCTCGTCTGGCTCGCCACGATGCTCGGGGCTGCCACGCTGGTGGTGGTGCTCGGGGGCAGCTCGGAGCACGGCGTCAGCCGGGTGTGGCTGCTGCCCCTGGGCCTGACGCCGGTCGTGTTCGCGTGGGCCTGGTGGACGCAGCACCTGCTGCTCGGCGGGAGGGTGGGGTGGCGGCCGCTGCTGACCGGCGCCGCGACGATCACCGTCGGCCTCTACGGCCTGCGCGCGTTCGCCGCGGTGTCCCTGTCGGACTCGATCACCTACAACTTCGACAGATACGGCCCGATCGGCATCGTGTTCATGCTGCTGTCGTGGTTCATCGGCTTCAGCGTCGTCATGCTCGGCGGGGCGGTGGTCGGCCAGGAGTGGTGGTCGGCGCGCCAGCGCCGGTTGGAGGCCCGCCGCGCTGCGCGCGCGGACCAGGCGGACCAACGGCCCTGATTCAGTCCTGTGCGTCCAGGACCTGGCGCAGGGTCGCCGCGAAGGCGTCGGGTTCACCCCTCATGCCGTGCTCGCCGCCGAGGAACCCGGCGTGGTGGCTGGGGAAGGCGACGGGTGATGTCCCGAGGCGTTCGGCGACGGCCAGGGCGGCCCGGTGGGCCAGCTCGCCCTCGGACCCGGTGCCGGCGGCGACGACGACGCGGGTCGATGCTGAGCGGAGCGCGTCGAAGTCGTGCTGGTGGCGCAGGCAGGAGACGATGTTCTGTCCGACCAGGGGGTCGTCCCGGGTGCCGTCGTCCTCGCTGGGCAGCCCGAAGGCGGCCGGGTCGGGCGCGGGCCGCTCGGCGAAGTCGGCCGGGACCGGGCCCTGCAGGCCGACGAGGGTGATGAACTTGGCCATGGCCGGGCCGAGGCCGCTGCGCTCGTAGGTCTGGTGGATGTCCACGGCGGCGGCCAGGGCCTCCTCGCGGTCTGGGAGCTCCTGCGCGGCCGGCGGCTCGTGGGCGACGAGGGTCCGGACCTGTTCGGGGTGCCGGGCCACGAGGACCAGCGCGTTGACGGCGCCTCCACTAGTGGCAAAGAGGTCCACCGGTCCCGAGCCCAGGGCCGAGATGAGCCGGTGCAGGTCGTCGGCATGCTCCTCGGGCGTGGTCTCGGTGGCGTCGTCGGTGCGTCGGCTGCGCCCGGCACCTCGCGGGTCGTAGGTCACGACGGTGCGGTCGGTGAAGTGGCCGGCCAGGGTGACGAACCCGGAGGCGGTCATCGGGGAGCCGATCAGCAGCAGCACCGGCGCGTTGCTGGAGTCGTTGCCGCGGACGTCGTAGTGCAGGAGGGCGCCGGGCGCGTCCAGGGTGTGGGTCGTCGGTTCGCTCATCGTGGCTCCCGGAGAGTGGTGTCCCTCGTCCAACGCACGGCGAGCGTATGTCTCACCGGTGCCGACGGCCAGCGTCACCCTGATGACCACCGCCCTGGCCCGTGCGCTGCCCGTAGGGTTCGAGCGTGCGGAACGACGAGCGGGTTCCGGAGGCGTATCCGTGGCCGACACCGGTCGCCCACTTCGCGGTCTGGCACTGCGAGCTGCCTCCCGACTGCGACGTGGACGGCGGGTGGCTGGATGTCGGGGAAGCCAGACCGCTGGTGGGAGAACGCCACTGGTGGCCAGTCGCATCGCACCTCATGGGCCGCGAGGAGTAGGTCGCCCCGCGGCACCCCCGGACGGGACGCAGAAGGTCCTGGCCTGGATTACGCTACGTCAGAGGTCTCAGCCATGTCGTGGGACGTGCACCTCGTCTCGACGGAGGTGCGCAGGGTCATGCAGCGCTTGCACAACGGGTTCCTCATGGGCGGGCGGTACCTCTTGGGGGACCGTCTGGCCTCGGGCGGCATGGCCGACGTCTGGTCCGGCATGGACACCGTGCTGCAGCGGCGGGTCGCCGTGAAGGTGATGCGTCCGGACATTGGGCACGAGAAGCTCTTCGCCCTCCGCTTCCGGGACGAGGCCCTGCACTCGGCACGGCTGCTGCACGCCAACATCGCCACCGTCTTCGACTACGGCGAGGAGGACGAGCTGGCCTACCTCGTGATGGAGCTCGTGGACGGCCAGCCCCTGTCCACGGTGCTGCGCGAGCGCGGCCCGCTCTCGCACACCGAGGTCCGCTCCGTCATGGGGCAGGCAGCCCTGGCCCTCGGTGTCGCCCACGAGGCGCGGGTCGTGCACCGCGACGTCAAGCCGGCCAACATGATGCTTCGCCCCGACGGGTTGGTGAAGCTCACGGACTTCGGCATCGCCAGGGCGCTGGACGCGTCCGGGCACACGCGGCAGGGCGAGCTCCTCGGCACGCCGAACTACATCAGCCCCGAGCAGGTGATGGGCCAGCCGGCCAGCGGGGCCAGTGACCTCTACGCCCTCGGTGTGGTGGCGCACGAGATGCTCACCGGGCGCCGCCCGTTCGAGCGCGAGACCCCTCTCGCCATCGCCATGTGCCACGTCCAGGAACCCCCGCCGCCCCTGCCGGAGGGCGTGCCGGAGGACCTCGCCCTGGTGATCGAGGACTGCCTGGCCAAGGACCCGGCGCACCGGCCGCCGAACGCGCGTGCCGTCGCGCTGCGGCTCGGGCTGGGGGACAACGAGACCATGGGTCTCGGCCTCGGCGTCGCGTGGTACGTCGGTGCCACGCCGTCGGGCAGCGACGCCACCATCCCGCAGGCGGCCAGGAACATCGACACCGTGGCGCTGGAGCAGCCCTGACGCCGGCCACGTCGGCGCGACGGGGCGGAACGCCGGTGGTGACCGGATCTAGCCGATGCGCGGTCCTCAGGTCGGATGACTGACTAGCCTCCTCACATGTTCCGACGCCGCGAGAAGGCACCGCCTGCCCAGGACGCGCCACCAGCTCCTGCCGAGGTGTTCCTGGGCCTGCGGAGCCAGGTCATGAACCTCGACCCTGACGAGATCGGGCTCGGGCCGGCGACGGGGTCGTCAGGAGCGTGGGGGTGCCTGGTGGAGACGGGCTACCCCCACGGCACCGCTTCCCTCGTCTGCCTGCGTGACGGGACGACGAGCCTCTACACCAGCTCGGGTTTCGGGATCATCGGTGGAGGAGGTCACGACGCGGTGCGGCACGAGAACGCCCGGCTCCTGGCCGTCCTCGGCGAGCACCTGCCCGAGATGACGCCCAGCACCGACCAGTCGCTGCCTCTCGAGGGGCGAACCGTGATCCGGGCGCTGACCACGGATGGGCCACGCCTCTTCGAGGAGTCCGAGCGCGTCCTCGGCGAGGGACGCAGCGCCCTGTCTCCCGTCTTTCACGCTGCCCATGCGGTCATCACCCAGCTGAGGCTGATCGAGCAACAGGGGCGGTGAACACCGATCCGGCTCGAGGATGAGGGTGCCCCGGCTGCGTCCCAGAGGATCACGAACCTACGCCTGCCAGCGCCCGCTGGCGGAACCCCACGACCGCCATCTCCACCACCCGGTCGTGTCCCCAGCGCATGAGCGGGTAGGCCACGAGCGCCGCGACGCGCAACGGGGTGCTCCTCATGTCCAGCCACCACACCGCCTCGACCCTGGTACCGCCGTCGACGGGTTCGAGCCGGAACGCGGCGAAGCCCCGCACGTCGCCGTCGACCGTCGCCTCGACCACGTGCGGCCGCACGCACCTCTCCAGCCTGATGTCCAGGCGCAGCCAGTACGGGACCGGCGGGATGACCGTGCCGTGCAGGGCGTTCCCGGCGACCAGCCCGTCGGCCTCCGCCCCGAAGTCCTGCAGCCAGGCCCACCAGGACTCGAACTGGTCGAACTGCTCGATGACCTCCCACAGCTCGCCGGGCCGGACCGGGAACCAGAATGCCCCGCGGTACTCGATCCGGTTCACAGCCGGCTCGCCACCATCGCCGCAGCCAGCATGACGAGGCCGCCCGCCACCGCGCGCAGGGCGCCCTCAAGCGGCCCGAGCAGGACGTTCCTGTCGACGTCGACCTGCCCGCCGTCCAGGTAGACGATGCGCCCGTGCACGGCCTGGGTGCGCCGCCGGAGGGTGCGCGCCGGCAGGCTCAGCGCCCGCTGCCCGAGGGAGAGGAAGAACGCTGCCGCGGCGGCCAGCACCGCTGCAGTGCCAAGTCGGAAGTCCTGCGCGTAGTAGCCGGTCAGCACCGGGAACGCGCCCCAGCCCAGCGCGAAACCCACACCGTTGTGCAGGATCCCGCGGCCCAGCTCGAGGTTGTAAGCCAGGACCAGCACGGCGCCGACCACGACGAACGGCAGCAACCGCAGCCCGCCGTACAGCAGCCCGGCCACGACCGCCGCGGCGATACTCACGCCGGCAGCGCTCACCAACGCAGCGGCCGGGATACCCGTCTGCAGCGGACGTCCGGCCAGCTCGTCCAGCGCGTGGGCCCCGACCCCGACCGCGAGGAAGAACGCGGCCAGCGTGCCGCCGAGTCGCCACGCCGTGAAGTGCGGGGCGAGTGCGGCCCCGATCGCGACGTAGGACAGGTGCCAGGCGGTGTACGGCGGGTGCAGCAGCGTCACCCAGTCCCGCACCCCGCCCGTGCCCGCCCCGCCCGCGTAGAACGCCGGCCGGTCCACCGCGCGGGTCACGGCCCGGCCCCCTTCGTACCCCACATCACCAGGCCACCGCCGCGGCTCATCAGCTGCCAGCCGACATCGCGGAAGCCGGCCTGCTCCCAGGCACGGACATGCCAGTCGAGTGGGTACTGCCGGTAGTGGGCGGGAATGCTCTGGCTCAGGAACCTGCCCACCCGCCACCACGCGTTGCCTCCAGCCACCCAACCGGCCACGGGCAGCACCGCAGACACGTAGAGACGCCACGCCGCGTGCCAGCCGGCCGCCGGTGGGACGAAGAACTCCAGGCTCGCCATCGTCCCGCCCGGCCGCAGGCAGCGCGCCATCTCGGCGATGGCCTCCGCCGGCTCGTCGACGTAGCGCAGGAGGTACGAGAAGCAGACCGCGTCGAAGCACGCGTCGGGGAAGGGCAGCTGCTCGGCCCGGCCGGCGACCAGCACCACCTCGCCCGTGCGGTCGGCTGCCTCGACGTTGCGCCGACCTCGTCGCAGCATCGGCTCGTTGAGGTCGACGCCGACGACGGTGGCCCCCGTGCGACGAGCCACGGCCAGCGCCACCCCCGCCGGCCCGGTGGCCACATCCAGGACGCTGCGCGGCTGCGCCCCCGCGACCCGGTCGACGACGGAGCGGCGCCAACGGCGGTCCTGCCCGAACGACAGCAGCCAGCTCAGCCGGTCGTACCGGGGTGGCAGGCCGGCGAACACCTCGCGCGCCGCCCGGTTGCCGGGCGAGCCGGTGGTTCGCGGCGTCGTCATGCACCTCACCCAAGCGCCTGCACCCCCGGCGCTCAAGGGACCATGCTCCCTCGGTGGTCGGCGGTGCTAGCCGGCGTCACGCGAGCGCCGCTGGGCCTGCGCGATCCGCGTCGCGCCGCTGACCTGCCAGCGCCGCCACGGCGGGACCCCCTCGATCTCGGTCTCGAGCGCGAAGCTGAGGAAGGTGCGGATCAGCACCAGCAGGCCCAGGTTCGTCAAGTCCTGCAGGTTCGGCTGGAGCGCGACCGTGCGCAGCAGGTCGGCCGCCACGAGCACCTCCAGCGCCAGCAGGAGGACCCCACCGAGGGACTCGCGCAGCAGCCGGTATGCCGTGCGCCCCTCCCGGGTGCGCCGCCACACCCCCCAGGACAGGACGGCGGACCAGACCAGGCCGATCGCGAGTACGGCGGCGGCGACGACCTCGAACGCCCTGACCAGGTCGTCCACCACGGCCGTGAAGCTCATCGCGCTGACCGCCCCGGTGACCGGGGACTCAGGGAGTCGCCGGTTGCGCGGACTCGGCCGGGGCCGCGGTCGCGTGGCCCTTGGGGATGAGGATCGCCGTGACGAAGCCGATGGCCGCGATGACGATCATGATGATCAGTGACAGGGCGAAGTCCCGGTTGCCCGGGAGGACCTCGGCGGCGAGCACCGAGCCGGCCAGGGCCACGCCGAGCGAGGACCCGAGGTTCGACACGCTGCGCGAGACCCCGGAGATGTCGCCCTGGTCCTTCTCCGGGAACGCCGACTGCACCACGTTGACCGACGACGTGAGCATGACGCCGATGCCGGCGCCGACGATGAACAGGCCGGGCACGAACGACCAGACGCTGGAGTCCGCGCGCCCGAACGCCAGGACCAGGAGCAGCCCGATCACGGTGGCCGCGAAGCCGCGGCGGATCAGGAACCGCTGCGAGCGCCGCTTGGCCAGCCGTTCTGCGGCTGCGGCCAGCAGCAGCACCCCGATGGTGGTCGGGGTGAGCATGAGCCCGGTCTGGACCGCACTGTAGTGGCGCACGTCCTGCATGAAGACCGAGATGACGAAGAAGGAGCCCTGCATCGTCAGCCACTGGATGTTCTGGGTCACCAGGCCCAGGTTGGAGGTCTTGTTGTGGAAGAGCCGGATCGCCACGAGCGGGTCGTGGCCCTTCTTCTCCGTCGAGCGGATGTGCAGGAAGAACCAGGCCAGGAAGATCGCGCCGATCGCGATGAACAGCCACACCGGCGAGATCCCGCCCTTGGGGATGATCACGGTGCTGCCGATGGTGAAGTCCTGGCGCGAGCTGAACCAGCCGTAGGTCGAGGACTGCAGGATGCCGTAGACGACGAAGAACAGGCCCGCGGCGGACAGGACGGCGCCGCCGAGGTCGAAGTGCGGGGCCGCACCCACACGCGGGGGGTCGTCGATCTTGCGGGCCAGGATCGCCACGACGGCCACGATGAGCACCTGCAGGATGAACGAGGCCCGCCAGCTGATGGCACTGGTGATCAGGCCACCGATGAGGGGTCCGGCGGCGGCGCCCAGCCCCGCTGCGCCGCTGATCATGCCGAAGTACTTGGCCCGGGTCTTGGTGTCGGTGAACAGGACAGTGACCAGGATGTAGATCGGCGGGATGAGCAGCGCGGAGCCCACACCCTCCAGCAGCGAGTAGCCGAAGATCATCAACGGCAGGCCCTGGGCCAGCGAGGCCAGCAGGGCCCCGGTGCCGTAAATCGCCAGTCCCCACATGAAGCAGACCTTGCGGCCCCAGATGTCGGTGAGCTTGCTGCCCGGGATCATCAGCGACGCCATGGTCAGCGTGAACAGCGTGATCGTCGTCTGCATCCCGACGACCGTGGTGCCGATGTCGTCGGCGATGGTGGTGATCGCGACGTTCATGTTGCTGCCGGCGTAGCTGCAGACGAACTGCGCCAGCGCGAGGGGGAGGACCACTGATCCCGCGGCGGCCACCGCCGGCCGGGCTGCTGCGCTCGTCATCCCGCCATGGTCGGCGTGGGCGCCGCCACCCGTCGTCATCCAGCCCGGATGATCCACCACCCTCGGCCGGTGGGCACGCTGGGAGCGTGGCATCGCGCGGCGGCGTCGCCTCCGTCCTCCCCGGGATCGTCGACCTCCGGGGCTACCAGCGTGTCTGGCTGCGCGGCGACGTGCTCGCGGGGGTGACCGTCGCGGCATACCTGATCCCGCAGGTGATGGCGTACGCCGGCGTCGCGGGGCTGCCGCCCGTCGCGGGCCTGTGGGCGATCGTGCCTGCGATGGCCGCCTACGTGCTGTTCGGCTCCAGCCGCCAGCTGTCGGTGGGCCCGGAGTCGACCACCGCGCTGATGGCCGCGACCGTGGTCGCCCCCCTGGCCGGGGGCAACCCCGCGCGGTATGCCGTGCTGGCCGCCGGGCTGGCGATGGTGGTGGGGGCGTTCTGCGTGCTGGCGTGGCTGGCGCGGCTGGGGTTCGTCGCCGACCTGCTCTCCAAGCCGGTGCTCGTGGGGTACATGGCCGGGGTCGCGATGATCATGATCGTCGGCCAGCTGGAGAAGGTGACCGGCATCCCGGTCGAGGGCGACACGATGGTCCAGCAGCTGCGCTCGTTCCTGGGCGGGCTCGACCAGGTGAAGTGGCCCACGGTCCTCCTGTCGGTCGCCGTGCTGGCCCTGCTCTTTGTGCTGCAACGCTTCCCGCGGCTGCCGGGGCCGCTGATCGCCGTGCTGCTGGCCGCGCTGGCGGTGCCGGTGTTCGACCTCAGCGCCTACGGCATCACGGTGGTCGGCGAGATCCCCGGCGGCCTGCCGCGGCCCCAGCTGCCGGACCTGCAGGCCGGTGACCTGCAGGCGCTGCTGCTGGCTGCGGTCGGCGTCGCGGTGGTCGGCTACACCGACAACGTGTTGACCGCGCGGGCCTTCGCCGACCGCGGCGGCTACGAGGTGGACGCCAACCAGGAGCTGCTGGCGCTGGGCGCCGCGAACGTGGGGGCCGGTCTGATGCAAGGCTTCCCGGTGAGCAGCAGCGGCAGCCGCACCGCCCTCGGCGACACCGCGGGGAGCCGGACCCAGCTCTACACCCTGGTGGCGCTGGCCGGGGTGCTGTTGGTGCTCCTCGTCGGCGGGGGAGTGCTGGCCAGCTTCCCCAACGCCGCGCTGGGCGCGCTGATCATCTACGCCGCGACGCGGCTGGTTGACCTGCCCGAGTTCCGCCGCATCGCGCGGTTCCGGCGCAGCGAGCTGGTCCTGGCGCTGGTCACGTTCGTCGGCGTGCTGGTCTTCGACATCCTCTACGGCGTGCTCATCGCCGTGGCGGTCTCGGCGGCCGACCTGTTGCGTCGGGTCGCCCGCCCGCACGACGCGGTGCTGGGGCAGGTCGAGGGGCTGGCCGGGATGCACGACGTCGACGACTACCCGACGGCCACGACCATCCCCGGCCTGGTCGTCTACCGCTACGACTCGCCGCTGTTCTTCGCCAACGCCGAGGACTTCAAGACCCGGGCGCTGGAGGCGGCGGACGCGGCGGTCGACCTGCGCTGGTTCGTGCTCAACGTCGAGGCCAACGTCGAGGTCGATATCACCGCGCTGGACGCCGTGGAGCAGCTGCGCGCCGAGATGGAGCGCCGCGGGGTGGTGTTCGCGATGGCGCGGGTCAAGCAGGACCTGCGCGAGGAGCTGCGGGCGTTCGGGCTGGCCCAGAGCGTGGGGGAGGAACACCTCTACCCGACCCTGCCGACGGCCGTCGCGGCCTACCAGGGGTGGGCCAGTGAGCACCGGACGCCCGCGGCGGCCGACCCGGAGCCGCCGGCCCCGGCGGCCTGACCCGGCCCGGGCCGGGGGCCGCGCTCAGCCCAGCGCCGCCAGCGCCTGCCGGTATGCCGTCTCCTGGGTCGCGGTCAGCGCCTCCTCGTGCGCGTGCAGGCGCCCGTAGGTGAAGGCGCTCTCCCCGTGGGCGGTGGCCGAGGCGGCCAGGTCGAGCAGCAGGGCCCGGCAGACGACCCCGTCCTGGTGCTCGCCGAGCACGTCCTGCAGCGCCTTGGCCCGGCGGGCCAGCTTCGTCATCGGCTTGCCCAGCGCGGGCCCGGCGGTCTCGGCGGCGTAGCGCAGCCGCTTGGCGGCCTTGCGCACCTCGTGCAGCGCCAGGTCCCGCTGCTCGCGGTCGCCGGCCCGTTCCGCGCGGCGGGCGGCCCGGAGCAGCCGCCGGCGGTTGCGCTCCAGCAGGGTGTCGATGACCTTGCCGGCCGGCTTGTCCGCGCGGGCGGTGAGCGGGGCGCCCACGAGGGCGTCGAGGGCGTCCAGCAGCCGGAAGTAGCGCTCCTGGTCCAGCAGCGTGAGCCCCTCCCGCAGCCCGGCGACGAAGCGCTCGGTGAGCTCCGCGGCGATGCGCTCCCCGACCGGACCCACGACCAGGTGCTCGGGCTCCTGCTCGAGCAGGCTGGCCAGGCGCGCCTGCATCACCTGCGTGTCCCGGGCGGTGTTGAGCCCCAGGCCGAGCCACTGCAGCTCGTCGCGGACCGACTGGGCCGCATCGGGGTCGCGCAGCAGCGGGCGGTAGGTGGCCAGGGTGGAGCGCAGCCGCCGGCTGGCGATCCGCAGCTGGTGCACCGAGTCACCCGCACCGCGGCGGACCGCGGCGTCCTGGGTCTTGAGCGCCTCCACCTGCGTGGTCAGGGCCAGGCGCAGCACGTCGCCGGCGGGGGACCGCCGCGAGAGCCGGGCCGGGGGCGGCGGCTCGGGGGCACCCTCGCCCAGCGAGCGGGCCAGCTTGCTGCCGCTGCCCGACCGGGTCGCCCCGGCCGCGCCGACCACCTCGTCCAGGGCGTCCCACAGCTCCCGACCCCCGTTGTCGGTGAGCTCGACCTCCCACTCGCGCCACGAGCTGGTCCCGGACTCCGCGCGCAGCGGCGTGGCCGTCACCTGGTCGTCGACGAGCCAGGCGAGCAGCGCACCACCGTCGCCGATGAGGCGGTGCACCTGGCGGATGGTGCTGATGCGCACCAGCGGCGTGACGGGGTGGTCGCGCACGTGGGCGCGGACCCGGTCCAGCAGCTCCTCTGGGACCGGCTCGTCCGCCGGGCCCAGGGGGACGTGGACCTCCTGGCGTTCCTCCCGCGTCACCGGCAGCTTCAGGGTCCAGCCGGCGTCGTGGCCGCCCGTGCGCCGGCGCAGCGTGACCTTGTGGGCCGCCAGGTCCAGCCCGGCCGTGTCGACGTAGGTCGCCTCGAGGCGCTCCTCGGCCGGCCCCTCCACGACCGCCACGCCCGGCAGCTGCGCGAGCGCCCGCCGGTCCGGCAGCGCGACGTGCGCGTCCACGTCGTACTTCCGCTCGACCTCGGCGTGGACGGAAGGAGCCATGGCTCATCATCAGCCTTCCCGGCCGCTTCCGCCTCAGCCGTTCCGACGACCGATGCGGCACGCACCTGCCGACCTGCGAGCCCGGGCGGTTCGGCCCTTGCGCAGGCAGCGCGGGCGGGCCGACAGTGGCGCTGTCCGTGCAGCGACCGGCCCGGGGCGAGCACCTGGGCGGCCCGACGACGAGGACTCCGACGTGGACGTGCGCAACCCCGGCGAGGACGCCAGCGTGCACGACGACGGGCTCTCGCGGGGGGCGCTGGCCGCGCCACCGCGGACCCTGGTCGACGTGCTCCTGGCCACACGGGACCGACACCGCGGCGCCCCGGCCATCGACGACGGCCACGTGACCCTGACCTACTGGCAGCTGCTGGAGGCCGTGGACGTCCAGGCGGCGCGGCTGGCCGCCGAGGGCGTCGGGGCCGGCGACACGGTGGGGGTCCGGGTGCCCTCGGGCACGGTCGACCTCTACGTCGCGATCCTGGCGATCCTCACCGTCGGCGCCGCCTACGTCCCGGTCGATGCCGACGACCCCGACGAGCGGGCCCGGCTCGTCTTCGCCGAGGCCGGGGTCGCCGCGGTCGTCGGGGCCGGCGGCGACGTGGTCCGCCGCACGCCCAGCCGGACCGCGCGGGCCACGCCCACCCCGCAGGACGACGCCTGGGTCATCTTCACCTCGGGCTCGACCGGCACCCCCAAGGGCGTCGCGGTCACGCACCGGTCCGCCGCGGCGTTCGTCGACGCCGAGGCGCGGCTGTTCCTGCCGGGAGCACCGCTGGGGCCCGGCGACCGGGTCCTGGCCGGGCTGTCGGTGGCCTTCGACGCCTCGTGCGAGGAGATGTGGCTGGCGTGGCGGCACGGCGCCTGCCTCGTCCCCGCCCCGAGGGCGCTCGTGCGCAGCGGCATGGACCTCGGCCCGTGGCTCGTGGCGCAGGGCATCACCGTCATCTCGACCGTCCCGACGCTGGCCTCGCTGTGGCAGCCGGAGGAGCTGCGCGGCATACGGCTGCTGATCTTCGGCGGTGAGGCGTGTCCGCCCGAGCTGGCCGCACGGCTGGTCGAGCCGGGCCGGGAGGTGTGGAACACCTACGGGCCGACCGAGGCGACCGTGGTCGCCTGCGCCGCCCGGCTGAGCGGCCAGGGCCCGGTGCGGATCGGCCTGCCGCTGGACGGGTGGGACCTGGCCGTGGTCGACACCGACGGCCACCGGGTGCCGGTCGGCGGCACCGGCGAGCTCGTCATCGGCGGCGTCGGCCTGGCCCGCTACCTCGACGCGGCCAAGGACCGCGAGAAGTTCGCGCCGAGCCCCGCCCTGGGCTGGGACCGGGCCTACCGCAGCGGCGACCTCGTGCGGCACGAGCCGGAGGGGCTGGTCTTCGTGGGCCGCGCCGATGACCAGGTCAAGGTCGGGGGCCGCCGGATCGAGCTCGGCGAGGTGGACGCCGCCCTGCAGGACCTGCCGGGGGTGACCGCGGCGGCTGCGGCGGTGCGCACCACGCCGGCCGGCACGCCGGTCCTGGTCGGCTACCTCACCGTCGCCCCCGGGGCGGCGTTCGACCAGCAGGCCGCCCGCGAGCGGCTCTCCGCGAGCCTGCCGGCCGCCCTCGTGCCCCTGCTCGCGGTCGTGCCCACGCTGCCCACCCGGATCTCGGGGAAGGTGGACCGGCACGCCCTGCCCTGGCCCCTGGAGCCGGACGTGGCCCCCGGCGCGGCCGGGCTCACCGGCACCGCAGCCTGGCTCGCCGAGCAGTGGACCGCCGTGCTCGGCGTCGGGGTCCGCGGGCCTGAGGACGACTTCTTCGCCGATGGCGGAGGCAGCCTGTCGGCGGCGCAGCTGGTCTCGGCGCTGCGGGCCCGCTACCCGGAGGTGACCGTCGCCGACGTCTACGAGAACCCCCGCCTCGGGGCGCTGGCCCAGGTGCTGGAGGAGTTCTCCCCGCCGGTCAGCGCGACGAGCCGGACGGTGGCGCCGGTCCCTCGCTCGGCCGGCGTGGTGCAGGCGCTGGCGTCGGTCGTGACGGCGACGGTGGTGGGGCTGCGCTGGCTCACCGTCCTGGCCCTGGTGGACAACCTGCTCGCCGGGTCCGGCGCGCCGTGGGCCACCCCGGTGTCGTGGTGGTGGGTCCTGGCCGGATGGGTGCTGCTGTTCACCCCACCGGGGCGGATCGGCCTGTCGGTGCTGGCCGCCCGGCTGTTGCTGCGCGGGCTGCGACCGGGCTCCTACCCGCGCGGCGGGTCGGTGCACCTGCGACTGTGGTGCGCCGAGGCCGTCGTGGCCGCGGCCGGGGCGGAGAACCTCTCGTGCGCCCCGTGGACCAGCCTGTATGCGCGGGCCCTGGGGGCCAGGGTCGGCGCGGACGTGGACCTGCACGCCCTGCCGCCGGTCACCGGGCTGCTCACCCTGGGCCAGGGCTGCGCCGTCGAGCCGGAGGTGGACCTGTCCGGGCACTGGCTCGACGGCGACGTGCTGCACGTGGGACGCGTCAAGGTCGGCGCGGGCGCCACCGTCGGGGCACGCTGCACCCTCGGGCCCGGCTCCCGGGTGGGTCAGGGGGCCGAGGTCGGGGCCGGGTCCGCGGTGCTCGGCAACGTCCCGCCGGCCGAGCGCTGGGCCGGGTCCCCCGCGGCGTTCGCGGGCGTCGCCCACGCCGACAGCCCGGGCCGGCGGGCGCCACGCTCCCGGGTGTGGCCGGTGGTCTACGGCCTGACGGCGCTGGCGCTGGCGACCCTGCCGCTGGTGGCCGTCGCGTGCGGCGCGCTCGTCCTGGGGCGGGCGGTGCACGGCACCGTCACCGTCGGCGGCGCGGTCGTCGCCGCGCTGGCCTGGGTGCCGGTCGCCACGCTCGTGATGGTGGTCGCGCTGGCGCTGCTGGTGCTGGTCGGCGTCCGCCTGCTCGCCCTGGGCCTGTCCGAGGGGCACCACCCGGTGCACAGCCGGGTCGGCTGGCAGGTGTGGGCCACCGAGCGGCTCATGGACGAGTCCCGCAGCCTGCTCTTCCCGCTCTACGCCAGCCTGGCCACGCCGTGGTGGCTGCGGGCCCTCGGCGCCCGCATCGGGCGGGGCGTGGAGGCCTCGACGGTGCTGATGCTGCCGAGCATGACCACCATCGGGGACGGCGCGTTCCTCGCCGACGACACGATGATCGGCTCCTACGAGCTGGTCGGCGGCTGGCTGCGGGTCGAGCGGGCCAAGGTCGGCAAGCGGGCGTTCCTCGGCAACTCCGGCATGACCGGGCCCGGCCTCAGGGTGCCCAAGCGCGGGCTGGTCGCGGTCCTGTCGACCACCCCCGCCCGGGCCAAGGCGGGCACCTCCTGGCTCGGCAGCCCGCCGGTGCGGCTGCGCCGGCCCCCGGCCTCCGGCGACGAGACGCGCACCTTCAACCCGCCCCGCCGGCTCAAGCTCGCCCGCGGGGCCGTCGAGGTGCTGCGCGTCGTGCCGGTGATGTGCACGGTCGCCCTCGGCGTCCTGGTGGTGGCGTCCCTGCAGGCGGTGGTCACACGGTCCGGCTGGGTCGTCGCCGGGCTGGTCAGCGGGCTGCTGCTGCTGGTGGCCGGAGGGCTCGCCGCCGGGGTGAGCAGCCTGGCCAAGTGGGTGCTGGTCGGGCGGTTCGTCGTGGGGGAGCACCCGTTGTGGAGCGCGTTCGTGTGGCGCACCGAGCTGGCCGACACGTTCGTGGAGGTGCTCGCCGCGCCGTGGTTCGCCCGCGCCGCCACCGGGACTCCCGCGCTCGCCGTGTGGCTGCGCGCCCTGGGAGCCCGCATCGGGCCGGGCAGCTGGTGCGAGAGCTACTGGCTTCCCGAGGCCGACCTCGTCGGCATCGGCGCGGGCGCGACCGTCAACCGGGGGTGCGTGCTGCAGACGCACCTGTTCCATGATCGGATCATGAGCATGGACCGGGTCACCCTGGAGGAGGGCGCCACGCTCGGGCCGCACGGGGTGGTGCTGCCGGCAGCCTCCATCGGGGCGGCCACCACGGTGGGGCCGGCCTCCCTGGTCCTGCGCGGTGAGGCGCTCCCGGCGCACACCCGGTGGCGGGGCAACCCGGTCGAGCCGTGGCCCGACCGGCAGGCCCCCGCGGGCGCCGCTGTTCGGCAGAAGGCCGGCTCCCGGTGAGGGCCGCCCCCAGCGGGCCCGGCCCGGGCGCCGCGACCGCCGGCGACCCGTACCTGCCCACCCACGGCAACGGCGGCTACCACGCCAGCCGCTACGAGCTCGACCTGGACTACCGCGTGGTGAGCAACCACCTCGCCGGGCGGGCGCGCCTCTCCCTCGTGGCCACCCAGTCGCTGTCCCGGTTCAGCCTCGACCTCGGGGCCCTGCGCGTCGCCCGGGTGAGCGTCGACGGCCGCCGGCCCGCGCGATACGTGCACCGGGGCGGCAAGCTGCACGTCACCCCGGCCGAGGCGCTGCCCGCCGGCGCGGTCTTCGTGGTCGAGGTGATCTACTCCGGCAACCCGCGGCCGCTGCGCTCGCCGTGGGGTGAGGTCGGCTGGGAGGAGCTCACCGACGGGGTCATCGTCGCCAGCCAGCCCGACGGTGCGCCGTCGTGGTTCCCGTGCAACGACCAGCCGGGCGACAAGGCGAGCTACCGGTTCACGGTGACCACCGACGCCACCTACGAGGTCCTGGCCAACGGCACCCTCGTCGGGCAGTCCAGGCTGGCCAGCCGGCGGCGCTGGGTGTTCGAGCAGGCCGAGCCGATGTCGACCTACCTGGCCACCGTGCAGGTGGGCCGCTACGACCTCGTCGAGCTGGCCGGAGGCCCGGTGCCCCAGCGGGCGCTGGTCCCGGCGCGGCTGAAGTCCTTGCTGCTGAACGACTTCCGGCGTCAGCCCGAGATGGTGCAGCTGTTCACCCAGCTGTTCGGGCCCTACCCGTTCCCGGCCTACGCCGTGGTCGTCACCGACGACGACCTGGAGATCCCGGTGGAGGCCCAGGGGCTGTCGGTGTTCGGGGCCAACCACCTCGACGGCCACGAGGGCCAGCAGCGCCTGGTGGCCCACGAGCTGGCCCACCAGTGGTTCGGCAACAGCGTCACCATCGGGACCTGGCAGCACATCTGGCTGCACGAGGGGTTTGCCTGCTACGCCGAGTGGCTGTGGTCGGAGCACCGCGGCGGCCCGTCGGCGCAGGCGCTCGCGGTGCAGCACCACGCCCGGCTCGCGCGGCTGCCCCAGGACCTGGTCCTGGCCGACCCCGGGCCGGCGCTGATGTTCGACGACCGGGTCTACAAGCGGGGCGCGCTGACCCTGCACGCCCTGCGGGTCCTCATCGGCGACGAGGCGTTCTTCGACGTGCTGCGCGACTGGGCCGCCACCCACCGGCACGGCGTGGTCACCACGCAGGACTTCGTGGACTGCGCGTCCCGGCACACCGAGCTGCCGCTGCACGGGCTGTTCCGGGCCTGGCTGGACGAGTCGGCGCTGCCCCAGCTGCCGGTCAGTGGCGGTCCCGGCGCAGCTGCGCGTCGCTGACCCGGTCGAGCAGCACCTGCGGCGCGGCGGCAGGGTCACACCGCACGGCCAGGCACCCGGCATACCCGGGGCCGACGTCGAGGTCCGTGAGCCCCAGGCATCCAGCCCAGTCCTCGTGGCCCGCCCACGCCAGGACCCGGGCGTCACCGGGCCCGGTCGTGACCGTGAGCGAGGACGGCGCCACCGCGAGGCCGTAGCCCGTGGCCTTGAGCGCGGCCTCCTTGCGCACCCACACCCGGGCACGGGCGTGCGGGCTGCGCCCCTCGGGCTGCAGGTCCAGCGCCGCGCGCTCGGCCGCCGACCAGGCCACGTCGGCCACCCCGTCCGGGGTCGCCGACACCCGTTCCACGTCGACGCCGACCGGACCGCACGTGGCCAGCGCCACCACCACCCGGTCGCCGGCATGCGCGACGCTCACCTGCGGCGGGCGCACGTCGTCCACAGCGGTGACCACCGGGCGGCCGTGGCGGTCGCTGCCGCACAGCGGGCACAGCACCCGCACCCGGACCGCCTCGGGCGGGACCTCCATCAGCCGGCTGGCGACCAGGCGCAACAGCGCGCGACCGGTCGCGGAGCGGGCCCGGTCGTCCGCACGGTGCAGGGCGACGACCCGGGTCAGGTCCCTCTCGTCCAGCCATTGCGCGACCGCGTCCAGCGGCGCCACCCTGCTCCACCACACCTGCACGAGGGGTATGGCGGGTGGGCGCGTGCGCGGTTGCGGCCCCGCCGCGGTGGTCGCGGTGGCGGCGGTGTCGGTCGTGGTCGCGGCGGTCGAGGTGGCCCCCGCGTGGGTCCCCATGGCACTCATCATCCCTCCCGGGCCGCGCGGCGGCGCGCCGCGAGGCGATGGGTCCAGCTGCCGATGCTCGCCCCCAGCAGCGCCCCGGCGACGACGTCGCCGGGGAAGTGCACGCCGGACTGGACCCGGGACCAGCCGACCGTGGTGGCCGCCAGGCGCAGCGGCAGGGCCAGGACCGGGAGCTCCGCGCCGGCGGCCGAGGAGAACGCGAACGCCGAGGCGGTGTGGCCGGAGGGGAACGAGCCCGAGGTGGGCATCTTCACCCGGTGGCCGCGCTCGGCCTCCACCCGCACCGGCCGCCCCCGGCGCAGGAGCGGCTTGACGACCAGGTTCGCCGTGGCCGAGGTGGCCCCGACGGCCGCCAGGCCCACGACGGCCGCCCGCCGGCCACGGCGCCCCAGCAGGCTGAGCACCGCGGCCGTGCCGACCCACAGGCGCGAGTAGTTGGCGGCGTTGGAGACCCGGCCCAGGGCATGGTCCAGCGTGGGGGTGGGGGTCCCGGCAACGGTGTCGTGGACGGCCTGGTCCAGGGCGGCGAGCTCGGCCAGGGCCCGGTGGCCCACGTCGGAGGCCGGCGCCGCGTGACGTCGCCCGCGCCCGGCCCGCGCACCGGGGCGGGGCGCGCGCCGGCTCACCGGTGGCCCCCGAACGCGAGGTGGCGCAGCCGGACCCAGTTGAGCGCGGGGGCCGGTGGCGGCACGCCCGGGCGGGACCGCGGCACCCGCACCCGCAGTGCCTGGGGCCGGATCGTGCACGTCACCGGGGTGGGCAGCACGAGCGCCTCGCCGTCGACGCCGACCGGCACCTCCGGGGTGTCCGCGGTGACGACCACTTGCGGTGCCTCGACCCGGGTGACGCCCCGGTCGTGGGCCAGCCGCAGCAGGCCGACTGCCTGCCGGGCGTTGTCCACGCTCACCGCGACCACCCCGAGCCGGCCGGTGTCCAGGCGGGCGCGGCGGCCCATGCCGGCCAGGTCGGTCATCTCGTAGGGGTTGACGCTGACCAGCACCGCCTGGGGACCCTCGACGCTGACCCCGTCGGTCCGTGCGGTCAGCCGGGCGCCACCCTGGCCGGTCAGCAGGTCCGGCAGCATCTCCAGGGTCGTGCCGCGCTTGTCGTCGCGGTACGCCGGGCTCTGCACCACCTCGGCGTAGGCCCCGAAGGAGGCGTTGTTGACGAAGGTGCGTCCAGCGACCTCGCCGAGGTCCACGTGCAGCTCCACGCCGTCGTCGGTCAGCGCCGCCAGGCAGGTCGAGGGGTCTTCCCGGTCGAGGCCGAGGTCGAGGGCGAAGTGGTTGCGCGTCCCGGCGCTGATGACCAGGAACGGCAGCCCGTGCTCGGCCGCCACCCCGGCGACCAGGGCCTGGGTGCCGTCGCCGCCGGCGACCCCGAGCAGGTCCGCCCCGGCGGCCACCGCGTCCCGGGCGAGCGCCTCGACGTCCACGGTGCCCGGTCCCTCCAGCAGGACCACGGTCGCGCCGAGCTCCTCGGCCCGCGCCTTGAGGTTGAACCGCTCCACCTTGCCCCCGCCGGAGCGCGGGTTCATGACGATGAACGCGCGCAGTGGCGGCGGCACGACGTGCTCGGGCATGGTGGCCGGCACCCGGTCGCGGGCCAGGGCCTCGCGGCCACAGGCCCCGGCGACGAGCAGCAGGCCGAGCGCCAGCAGCGCGACCCAGAGCAGGTGACCGCGGACGAACAGGACCGCGAGGACCACGGGCACGAGCACCACCAGCCCGAGGGCGACCCAGCGCTGCAGGCCGCGGCGGGTCAGGAACCACCACGCCGAGGCGACGACGAGCATGACGCCGAGCGCGGCGGTGACCAGCAGCCAGAGCGCGTCCTTGATGGCGAACGCGACCAGGCTGAGCGCCGCCAGGGCCACGGAGGCGAGGGCGCCGCGGGCCAGCCAGACCTGACCTCGGGACCGCGGTGCGTCCGCGCCGGGGCGGGCACCCGTCATACCGCCGCGGTGGGCCGGGCTCGCGGCACCGGAGGTCACGAGCGGTCCTTCCGGTGCTTCCCCTTCTTGCCCTTCTTCTTGCGGCGTTTCTGCGTGCCGTCCCCGCCCTCCTCCTCGCGCAGCGCCTCCGCCTCGAACGGGTCGGGCTCGGTGCCCTTGGGGGCCTCGGCCTCCAGCGCGGCCTTCTCCTGCAGCATCTCGGCTCGGGTGTCGGTGCTGACGGTGGGGTACTGCGGGTCGATGTCCATGAGGGTGTCGACCAGGACGGCGGCCGTGGCCAGCCGAGCGAACCACTTGCGGTCGGCGGGGATGACGTACCACGGCGCCCACTCGGTGCTCGTCGCCGAGAGCATCTCCGAGAACGCCTCCTGGTAGTCGTCCCAGCGCAGCCGCTCCCGGGCGTCGGCGGGGGAGAACTTCCAGTTGTGGTCGGGCAGGTCGATGCGGCGCAGGAAGCGCACCCGCTGCTCCTCCCGGGAGAGGTTGAGGAAGAGCTTGACCACCCTGAACCCGTTGTCGACGAGGTAGTGCTCCCAGTCGTTGATCTCGCGGTAGCGCCGGTCCCAGACGCCCTTCCCCTTCGCCTCCGGCGGCAGCTGCTGCCGGTCGAGCAGCTCAGGGTGCACCCGGACGACGAGCACCTCCTCGTAGTGGGAGCGGTTGAAGATGCCGATGTCGCCGCGCGGGGGCAGCTCACGGGCGTAGCGCCACAGGTAGTCGTGGTCGAGCTCCTCGGTCGAGGGGACCTTGAAGCCGCGGACCCGCACCCCCTGCGGGTTCACCCCGCTCATGACGTGCCGGATGGTGCCGTCCTTGCCCGCGGCGTCCAGCGCCTGCAGGCACACCAGGACACCCCAGGTGTCCTGGGCGGCCAGCCGCTCCTGGTACTCCGCGAGCAGCTCGACCCCCGTGCGCAGCAGCTCGGCGCCATCCTTCTTCTTGACGAAGTCCGCCTTGTATCGCGGGTCGTAGTCCTCCTCCAGGTCCACCCGCGTGCCCGGGGGCACCCGCAACGGCGCGATCGCCTCGGCGATCCGCCTGCCCCGGTCGTCGTGCGCCATGGCTGCCGTCCTTTCCCGCCGGTCCCGGTGCCGGTCAGTCGGTGCCCGCGACGCCGGACAGGGCGCCGCGGCGGAGGGGAACCTTGCCCAGCTCCCACAACAGGAGCAGCGCCAGCGCCGGCACCAGGGCCCAGGCGAACTCGCGCATGGAGATCTCGGTGGTGCCCAGCAGCCGGCGGAGCATGTCCATCTGGGTGGTCATCACCGCGAGGACCAGCTCGCCGAGGGCGGCCCAGTTCATCTGCTTGCTGTCGAAGCTGCTCGCGCTGAGGGCGGTGGCGGTCTCGCTGCGGCACTCGAACGCGGCGACGATGAGGCACAGGGCGAAGGAGGTGAACGCGATCGACTGCCCGACCTGCGGGCTGCCGAAGTGCGCGCCGCCCCAGTGGATCAGGCTGAGCAGGCCGATGGTGATGACGAGGCCGACCAGGCTCACCGTCGCGACCAGCCGCGTCGTCAGCACCGACTGGCCGCGGGGGAGCGGTCGGCGGGCCATCAGGCCCGGGGTCTCGAGGTCGAAGCCCAGGGCGAAGCCGAACGGCGCGTTGACGAAGAAGTGCACCCACAGCACCTGCGCCGGGGTGAACGGCTCACCGCCCGCGATGTTGAACAGCGTGGCGCCCAGGAAGGTCAGGACGAAGGCGACCAGCAGCAGGAGCACGAAGCGGATGTACTTCGCGAGGTTGTCGTAGATCTTCCGACCCTGCTCGACCGCGAAGACGATGGTCGCGAAGTCGTCGTCGGTGAGGATCATCCGGCCGGCGTTCTTGGCCACGTCGGTGCCGCTGCCCATCGCGATGCCGATGTCGGCGGCCTTGATCGCGGGGGCGTCGTTGACCCCGTCCCCGGTCATCGCGACGACGTCGCCGCGGGCCTTGAGCGTGTTGGCCAGCAGGACCTTGTGCTCCGGGGCGACCCGGCCGACCACGCCGATCGTGTCGATCCGCTCCAGCCGCTCGGCCTCCGACAGGGCCGCGAAGTCCGCGCCGAGGACCGCCTCGCCGGGGATGCCGAGCTGGGTCGCGATCGCGGCGCCGGTGGTGACGTCGTCCCCGGTCACCATCCGCACGCGGATGTGCGCGGACTGGGCGGCGGCGACGGCGGCCTTCGACTGTTCACGCGGCGGGTCGACCATGCCGACCAGGCTGGTCACCTGCAGCTGCTCGACGTAGCCGAGCAGGTCGCCGTCCTTGTCGAACGTGGCCGGGTCGAGGTCGCGGGTGGCCGCGGCCATGACGCGCCGTCCCGCCCGCTCCATCCGCTCCATGTGCTCCACGGCCGACTTGCCGAGGGCGGCGTCCCACGGCACGGTCCGCCCGCCCGAGAGCGCGGTCGCCGCGCGCGAGAGCACGGCGGGGGCGGCCCCCTTGACGAAGCAGCGCACGACCTCGCGGCCGTCGGCGTCGGGGGCGCGGTTGAACGTGGCCATGAGCTTGTATCCCGGGTCGAACGGCAGCGCGGCCAGCCGCGGCAGCCGCTCGTGGCTGGCCTCCACGTCGAGGCCGGCCTTGTGCCCGAGCACCAGCAGCGCGCCCTCGGTGGGGTCGCCGACGACCTTGCCCTCGACGAGCTTCGCGTCGTTGGCGATGACGTAGGGCAGCACCGCCGCCTCGATCGTGTCCGTGGCCCCGGCGGCGTGGTGGATGCTGCCCTCGAGGCTGTAGCCGGTCCCGGTGACGGTGTAGCGGTCGGTGGGGTCGACCACCTCGACCACCGTCATCTGGTTCATCGTCAGGGTGCCGGTCTTGTCCGAGTTGATCGCCGAGGTGTAGCCCAGGGTCTCCACCGAGGGCAGGTCCTTGACGATCGCGCTGCGCTTGGCCAGGTCGATGCTGCCCAGGGACAGGATCACCTGGGTGACCGTCGGCAGCGCCTCGGGGATCGCCGCGATGGCCAGCGAGACGGCGGCGACGAACAGCGCGTCCCACGCCTGCCCCCGGGCGTGGCCGAGGACGAACATCACGACCATGGTCAGCCCGGCCGCGGCGGCGATCCACAGCGTCAGCCGGTTGAGCTCGCGGGTGAGCGGGGACTGCTCGGCCTCGGTCGCCGTGAGCATCCCCGAGATCTTGCCCAGCTCGGTTTCGGCGCCGGTGCCGGTGACCACGATCGCGCCGCTGCCGTGGGTGACCGGCGTGTTCATGAACGCCATGTTCGACTGCTCGCCGGGGCTGAGGTCGTGCCCGGTCAGCACGGTGGTGTCCTTGGCGGACGGGACGCTCTCGCCGGTCAGCGCGGACTCGTCGATCTGCAGGGCACTGGCGGCGATGATCCGCCCGTCCGCGGGCACCTGGTCACCGGCGGCGAGCAGGACCACGTCGCCGACGACGAGCTGCTCGGCCGGCACCTCCGCGTCGGCGCCGTCGCGCCGCACGCGGGCGGTAGCCTTCATCATCGACTTCAGCGCGTTCATCGCGCTCTCGGCCTTGCCCTCCTGGCGCAGGCCGCCGACGGCGTTGACGAGGGTCAGCACGATCAGCAGGATGCCGGTGCTCCACTCCTGGATGAGCAGGGACACCAGCGCCGCCACCACGAGGATGATCTGCATGTAGCTGCGGTACTGGTCCAGGAACCGCTTCCAGCCGGGCTCGGGCTTCTCCTCGGGCAGGGCATTCGGCCCGTGGTCGGACAGCAGCTGCGCGGCGGTCGCGGCGCTCAACCCCGTCGCCGGGTCGACGTGCAGCGCAGCGGTCACCTCGGTCGCGGGCCGGGCGTACCACGGCCCCCCGGCCGGCGAGGTCAGCTCACTCTTCCGGGCCTCGACGGTCACCGCCGCCACCTCCTCGCTCCGGCGCCCGGGTGGAACCACCCCGCCCGCTCGGTCACGGGACCCCGGCACGCCTGTGCTGCCAGTGTGCGGACGGCGGCCCGGCGGCTGCTCACCCCGCGCGGATGAGGCGGGTGGGGCCGGACGGACCAAGGCTTGAGGGGTCGTCCGCCACTCCCGGGAGGTACGTCGTGGCACAGCAGAAGTCAGCGCTCCAGAGCGGGTCGTCACCTGGAGCCGCGCAGGGCGGCCTGTCCGTCGGCGAGCGCGCCGCCGCCCGTTCCTTCATCACCCGCGACCTGGACCTCGTCGCGCAGTTCTACGACTCCTCGCAGGAGTGGCGGCGCTTGTTCAGCGAGCTGCTCGGCACCTTCCTGCTCGTCCTTGTCGCCGCCGGCGGCGGGGTCGTCAACGCGGTCAGCCATGGCCAGATCTCGCGCACCGCAGCGGTGATCGCGCCCGGGCTGATGGTGCTGGCGATGATCCTGTTCATGGGCGCCGTCGGCGGGGCGCACCTCAACCCCGCGGTCTCCCTGGGGTTCGCGCTGCGGCGCGACTTCCCGTGGGGCCGCGTGCCGGGATACATCGCCGCGCAGCTCGTCGGGGCGACCGCTGCTTGCCTGGTGCTGCGGGCGATGTTCGGCAACGTCGGGCAGCTCGGGGCGACCGTGCCCGGGCCGGGCATCAGCATGTGGCAGGCAACGCTCATCGAGGCGCTGCTGACCTTCGGGCTGCTCAGCACGATCCTCGGCACTGCCTCCGGCGCGCAGAACGTCGGCACCCTGTCGGCGATCGCGGTCGGCGCCTACATCGCGCTCGCCGGCCTGTGGGCCAGCCCCATCAGCGGGGCCTCGATGAACCCCGCGCGCACCTTCGGACCGGCCCTGGTGGGCGGGACGTGGACGGACTTCTGGACCTACGTGGTGGGACCGCTGGCCGGCGCGCTGTTCGCGGTCGGCGTGGCGTGGTTGCTGCGCGGGTCCGGGGGCGACGTTGCCGCCCGGCGCGCGGCGCAGGGGGCCACCGCCACCTGAGCGGCTCGGTATGCCGGGCGGTCACCCGGGCGTCACGGTGTGACACCGGACCTTACGACTGCCGGGTGACACACCACCCCGCGGGCGGACGCCCGGCGTCAGCCGACCGCCCGGCACGGGTCGAGCATCCTCGTGGCGAAGACGCTGGGCAGGTAGGTGAGCCAGTAGGTCGTCGTGAGGCCGTGGCAGACGACCGTGCCGTCACCTGTCGGGGTGTGGGCGGGCGCGAACCCGGTGGCGATCCCGTCGACCAGCACCCGGGGCACCGGCAGACCGGCCGCGCTGGCCCCCACGTCCGGGTTGGGCTGGGAGGCGGTGATGGTGCTGGGGAAGACCGCCCAGAGGTACCACGTCCGGCGGACGTGCCCGGGCGCGATACGGCTGGCGACGGGAACGTCGGTCGCGGCGACCGCCGGGCACGGCGGTGGCCCGCGCGTCGGCACCGGCGTGTCCAGCACCGCGAGGTAGAGGCCGGCGGCGAGGGTGTGCCGGACGTACACGCTGACGCGGGCGCCGGTGGTGGCCCGCGGCGCCAGCGTCAGGACGAACGGGACGGCGACCGAGGTGCCCAGGTCGCTGGCTGCCTGCTCGCGCATCTGGCGGTCGCAGTCGGCCAGGACCGGGGCCACCGCAGGGCTCGAGGCCACGAGCGGGTGCCCCATGACGAGGGTGGCGGCGACGGTGTCGCCCCTGATGCTGGCGACCACCCAGCTGGTGCTCGAGACCTGCTCGCGTGGGTCTCGCACCACAGAGAACGCGGTGCCGGCGGCGGCCCGGATCCGGGCCGGTGGAGCGGGGCGCGCGGCCGGAAGGGCAGCGGGGGTGACCGGGGAGGCCGCGTGAGTCGGGGCACGGCTCGCGGGGAGCGCGGCCATGCGTTGGGGCGCCGGCCCGCACGCGGCCAGGAGTGCGGCGGCCGACGCAGCAACCAGTGCGGAACGGGCGCGGCCGATGGTGGGGGACATGGTCCAGGGAGGTGCGGTGTGCGGCCTGGGACCACGATATGCCCGCCGCTGGCCGGTGCGTCCACACGCTCAGGGGCGCAGCAGCGTCTTGATCGACCGGCGCTCGTCCATCGCGGCATACCCCTCGGCGACCTGCTCGAGCGGGAGGGTGAGGTCGAAGACCCTGCCGGGCTCGATCTGGCGGTCCCACACGCGCTGGAGCAGGTCGGGCAGGTACGCGCGGGCGGGCGCCGGACCGCCGCGCAGCCCGACGTTCTTCCAGAACATGGCCTCCTGCGGCAGGTCCGCGACGTGCGGCACGCCGACCCAGCCGACCATCCCGCCGGGGCGGGCCGAGCGCAGCGCCTGGACGACCGAGTCGTGGGTGCCGACGCACTCCAGCACGGAGTCGGCGCCGAAGCCGCCCGTCAGCTCCCTGACCCGTTCGACCCCCTCGTCGCCGCGCTCGGGCACCACGTCGGTGGCCCCGAGCTCGCGGGCGATGGCCTGCCGGTCGGCGTGACGGCTCATCGCGATCACCCGCCCGGCGCCGAGCTGGGAGGCGGCGAGGACACCGGACAGGCCGACCGCGCCGTCGCCCACGACGACCACGGTGCTGCCGGGGCGCACCTCCGCGCAGACCGCGGCGTGCCAGCCGGTGCACATGACGTCCGACAGGGCCAGGATGCTCGGCACCAGGTCCTCGTCCGGGTGCTCGGGGGTGGCCAGCAGGGTGCCGTCGGCGTTCTGCACGCGGATGAGCTCGGCCTGGCAGCCGTCGTACCCGGTGCCGTTCACGCAGTTGGCGTGGGCGCCGGCCTGGCAGAGGGGGCAGGTGTTGTCGCTGGTGAGGAACCCGCCGACGACGAAGTCCCCGGGCCGCACCGTGGTGACGTCCTCGCCAACGGCCTCGACGACCCCGACGTACTCGTGGCCGATGGGCGTGGGCCTCGGCACCTCGGCGATGCCCCGGTAGCGCCACAGGTCCGACCCGCAGACGCAGGTGGCGACGGTCCGCACGATGGCGTCGGTGGGGTCGACGATGGTGGGGTCCTCCCGCTCCTCGAACCGGATGTCGCGGGGGCCGTGGATGATCGTGCCGCGCATGGGGGCAGCTCCTGTCCTGTGGTCGTGTTCGGTGGTGGGTGGGGTCAGGCCGGGAGGACCTGCAGGGTTGCCGAGCGCGGTCCGTCCTCGAGGAGGTGGTCCACGATCGAGGCGTAGTGGGCGTACTTGCTCCGGTAGGCCGCGTCGACCGTGGGCAGGTCGGCGGCCGCCGCCTCGGTGAAGGTCACGTCGTATGCCGTGCCGCCGGCGACCACCTGCACCTCCTGGGGTGCGGTGACCCTGGCGGCATCGGTGGGATCCCAGGTGGTCATGCGCTGCGTTCCCTCCGGACGATGAGGGCCAGGGTGGCCACGAGGCACAGCGCCAGCAGGCAGGTGCCCGCGGTCAGGGCGGTCGAGACCTGGCCGGCGAGGGCTGCGGCCCGGTCGACCAGGCCGCTGCCGGCCCGGGCGGAGACGGCGACCAGGAGGGCGAGCCCGAGTGCCATGCCGAGCTGGTGGGCGGTGTTGACCAGACCGGAGGCGGCCCCCGCCTGGTCGGCGGTGACACCGCTGACGCCGGCGGATGTGAGTGGTGCGAACGCCAGGCCCTGCCCGGCACCGATGAGGACCATGGGCAGCGCCACCGCCGACAGGTAGCTGCTGGTGGCGCCGACCCGGCTGAGCCAGGCCATGCCCACCAGGGTCAGGGCGACACCGGTGGCGAGCAGGGTCGCGGTGGAGAAGCGTCGGCCGAGCCGCGGGATCGCCATGGCGACGGCGAAGTTGACGACCGTCATCGGGAAGAAGCCGATGCCGGCCTCGAGGGCGCTGAAGCCCAGGACGCCCTGGAGGAACTGCGTCGTGAAGAAGAAGAACCCGATCATCGCGCCGAGGTAGAGCAGGCGGGCCAGGTAGGCGCCGGTGCGCACCCGGCTGGCGAACAGGCCCAGCGGCATGATCGGCTGCGCCGCGCGGGCCTCGTTGACGACCAAGGTGGCGAGCAGGAGTGCGCCCGTGAGGACGGACGCGACGGTGGTCGGTGAACCCCAGCCGGCGTCGGCGGAGCCGATGATGCCGAAGACGAGGGCGCCCATCCCCAGGGTGGCGGTCAGGGCGCCGACGACGTCGAAGCGCCCGGTGCTGCCCGGCGTCTCCGGAAGGACCCGGGGCGCCAGCGCGATCATCGCCACGCCGATCGGCAGGTTGATGACGAAGCCGGCGCGCCACGAGACGGCACTGGTGAGCGCACCGCCGATGACCAGGCCGAGGCTGGCACCGATGCCGGCGGCGGCGCCGTACCAGGCCACCGCGCGGGTCCGCTCGCGTCCCTCGGGGAAGCTGGCGGTCAGCAGGGACAGCGAGGACGGGGCGACGATGGCGGCGCCAACGCCCTGCAGCGCCCGCGCGGCGACGAGGAACCAGCCGGTGGGGGCGGCCCCGACGAGCAGCGAGGCCGTGGCGAACACGGCCAGCCCGGCGACGAAGACCCGTCGGCGGCCAAGCAGGTCACCGAGCCGGGCCCCCAGGAGCAGCAGCCCGCCGAAGACCAGGGTGTAGGCGTCCTGCACCCACGACAGCCCGCTGGCGGACAGGTGCATCGCGCGGCCGATGGTGGGCAGCGCGGTGAAGATGATCGAGTTGTCGAGCAGGATCATGAAGTAGCTGACCAGGATGACCGCCAGTATCGCCCGCGGGTGGGCGGGACCGGGGGCGGGGGCCCCGGGCTGACCGGCGATGCCGGGTGCGTGCTGCGTGATGGTCAAGGTGGGACCCGTTCGAGTGGGGGCGGTGGCCGTCGAGGGCCGGGCTGCGGTGGTGACAGCAACAAGGGAACCGCCCTGCTGCCCGGTGCGGCAGGCCCTGTCGTGACAGGTACTGGCAGGGCCTCCCAGCCGCGATGAACCCTCAGCCTTGGGACGCGCGAATGCGCCGCGGCATCCCTCCAGGTGAACAGCCCCTGACCCGCACAGCCCTGCTTTCGCGCGATCGCACCGGATTGAACCGAAATGTGCCGACCACCCCACAGGGGTGACGACGCCGCCGGCTCCGACTCGGAGAGTGGCTTGGTCATGGCCTCTCCCGTAGTGGAGCAGAGGCACGCCAAGAAGGGATCGGACATGTCAACGTCGGCGCCAGGGTTACGGCCCGCATCGAACGGCGGCAAACCCCACGTGGTTCCCGCGCGTCGGGACACCGGAAGAGCCGAGCAGGCGCAGCGTCTCCTCGACGCCACGGCGTGGCATCTGCGCCGCGACCTGCCCGCCGTCACGGCCCGCGTCGTGGAAGGCGGTCGTGCCGCGTGGGGAACGGTGCGGCACCCGGAAGCCCTGGCAGCTCGGGCCCGGAAGCTGCCGCTGGCAGTACCCATGGTGCGTCAGGCGGTCGGTCCGATCCTCACCGGCCACGTCCGTGACTGGCGCGCCGAGTACGCCTACACCGCCGGGCTGCAGGCGTTCATCTACGGCTTCCCCTACATCTACAACGCCCAGCTACGTCACGACTGGGTCACCCAGCCACGCAACCCGGACGTGGTCCCGTACGCCGCGGTGAACCACTTCTGGCATGCGGCGCGGCTGCTCGACGAGGCCTACCGGGACGGGGGGTGCCCGAACACGGACACGTTGTACTCACTGGCGTGGGTCGACCTGCGAGACGGCCCGGTCATCCTGTCCCACCCCGACATGGGCGAGCGGTACTTCACGTTCGAGATCATGGCTTTCACCTCGGACAACGTTGACTACGTCGGCCAGCGCACCACGGGTGCGCAGGGCGGCAACTACGCGCTCATCGGGCCAGGCTGGCGCGGCGACCTGCCTACGGGGGTCAAGCCCACCCAGCCCTCACCGACCCCTTGGGTCCTGATCCTCGGGCGCACCCTGGTCGACGGCCCCTCCGACGTCCCGGCCGCCAAGGACCTCCAGGCCAAGTACCGCCTCACCCCGCTCAGCAGGTGGGGCAAGCCCGGCGCCAGGTCGCAGCGGCGCAACGTCTACGCCCCGGCGCCGAAGACCGACCTGCTGTCGCCGTGGAAGTCGCTCAACGCGATGCTGACCGAGAACCCACCACCGGCGCACCACGCCGTGGTGCTGGGCCAGCTCGCCCGCATCGGCATCGGACCCGGCCTGAACGTCGAGCACCAGCCCACGACGGTCAAGCAGGGGCTCACCAGGGCCGCCCTGGTCGGCATGGAGATGCTCAAGCAGCAGTTCCTCAGCGGGGACTGGGCCACCACCGTCAACGGCTGGCGCTACCCGCCAGCGCGCGAGGGCCGTTTCGGTGACGACTTCCTGAGCCGCGCCGCGGACCAGTCCATGGCAGGCATCACCGCCAACGACCCCGCCGAGGCCGTCTACCTCGTCAACTTCGACGACGCCAACGGCACCAGGCTCACACCCCAAGGCACGTACGAGCTGCACTTCGACGCCGACCAGGCGCCGCCGGTCGACGCCTTCTGGTCCCTCTCCGCGTACACCAGCGAGGACATGAACCTCATCCCGAACCGCTCGCACCGGTACTCGGTGGGCGACCGCACCCCCGGGCTCAGGCGGGACCACCACGGCGGCCTGACGATCTACCTCCAACCCCAACAGCCAGAGGGCCACGAAGCGAACTGGCTGCCCACCTCGGCCCACCATGCGTGGTTCGTGATCCTGCGTCTGTACCGACCCCGGACCGAGGTGGTCGACGCCACCTGGAAGTGCCCCGGGATCACCCGAGTGACCTGACACGAAGAGAAGAGCACATGATGAAACTGTCCGCGAAACTGCCCCACGACGACGTCGACGCAAAGCTCCAACGCTTCGACAACGTCCGGGGCCATCGCTACACCGAGATCTTCCTGATCGGTGGCCACGCCCTCACCGGCCACCTCGTGGCTGCGGTCTACAACACCATCGGGCTGAACGACCCCACGGGAGGTGGGGACACCAGCCCCCAGGCACTCGTGGACCAGGTCGACGTCGAGGCACTCAAGAAGCAGTACGACGAGATCAGCGCGTACAAGAACGGGCCCAGGCTCTGGACCCTGGACTGGGTCGAGGTCATGGTCGGCAAGGAGCGCGACTTCAACGGGCTGCACGCGCGGTGGGTCATGTGGCTGGACGTGCCGAAGGAGATGCGCAAGCACGAGAGCGTCGCCTACAAGTCGGTCCACGGCAAGCGGGACACCCAGCTCGGGATCAACAAGGGCTCCCCGGCCTTCATCCTCGACGACCCCGACGGAGACTCGTGGGTGATGAAGTCCGCCAGCCTGATCCTCGACCCGACCCAGACCTACGACAGCCTCAAGAACCTCGGAGACCGCCTGACCCCCGCGCCCGGATGGAGCTTCCGCGCCGTCGAGCTGGAACAGGACCTCGTCCTCACCCCGGACAACGGTGCCGTCCGGATCACCCAGGACGAGCTCGGCAACACCTACGACCGCGTCGGCGGTCCCTTCAGCAACTACAAGCCCTGAGGCCGCCGGACCGGGAGGTGGTCGATCGCCCCTTCGCGAACAGCCCTTGACCAGTCGGCGGCGCAGCGGAATCCGGTGTTGCCTGTTGAGCTGTCGGGGGTGTTCGCGGTCCGGGCCGCGACGCGGTAGCGGTTGCAGTAGGAGCGGTGGCACAGGTAGGAGCCACCGCGGATGACCCTGGACCCGCCGCTGGGCGGACCCTGGGGGTTGGTCGCCGGGGTGCCCGGGTGGGTGGCGCTGAACCAGTCGGCGCACCACTCCCAGACGTTGCCTGCGACGTTGTGGAGGCCGAAGCCGTTGGGGTCGAAGGCGTCGACCGGTGCCGTGCCGAGGAATCCGTCGGCCAGGGTGTTCTCGGCGGGGAAGGTGCCCTGCCAGATGTTGCACTTCCAGCGGCCGTCAGGGGCCAGCTCGTCGCCCCACGCAAAGCGTGCGCCCACCAGGCCGCCGCGGGCGGCATACTCCCACTCGGCCTCCGTGGGGAGTCGCCGCCCGGCCCACTGGCAGTATGCGGCAGCGTCGTTCCAGGAGACGTGCACCACGGGATGGTCCATCCGCCCGTCCAGCGATGAGGCGGGGCCCTCCGGGTGCCGCCAGTGTGCACCGTGGACCTGCCGCCACCAGGGCGCGTCCGCCACCGCGCTCGTGGGCGGATGGCCCTCGGGGAGAAGTCCGGCGAAGACGAACGACCAGCCGTACCGTTCGGCGTCGGTGCGGTAGCCCGTGGCGTCCACGAACTCGGCGAACCTCTGGTTGGACGTGGCGTACCGGTCGATCCGGAACGGTGCCAACGTGACGACGCGAACCGGGCCCTCACCGTCGGCGGGGAACCCGTCCGGGTCGTTGCCACCCATCAGGAACGACCCGCCGGGCAGATCAACCAGCGTCGGGTCCGGACCGGTGGGTCCCCTGGTGACGATGTGCTGCCTCGGGCCGGGCGGTGCTGCTGCCGCGCTGCCGCCGCGGGAGGCCGCACAGCAGGCAGGCGGCGCGGCGGGTCGTCGTTCATCCACGGGTGTTCCTGTTCGCCCGGCCAGCAGCTCTTCCACGGCTGGCTCGCGGTGACCTGCTAGCTGGCGGTCGCGGCCATCTGCTGCTGGGCCCCGGCGAGTGCGCCCCTGAGCGCCTGGACGTGGTGGCCGTGCGCTTCGGCCGTGGCCTTGGTGAGGCTTCTCGTCACCACCGGCGCCACCACGCTCGCTGAGGAGCGTGGGTAGGCGAGGATGAGCGCAGCGCAGCCCAGGGGGATCATCGCCGCCGCCTGGCCCTTGACCTTGCTCTCGGTGAGCAGGTGCAATGCCTCGCCCAGGAAGCCGCCCATCACGGCGGCGAAGCCGGTGGTGAGCGGCACCAGCGGGAAGACCATCAGCCCGGTGATGAACCCCAGGGTGCCCAGCCCCTGGGCCCCTTCGCGGACCATGTGGTCTGACTGTTGCACCGTGACCTTGCCGGACAGGTCCTTGGCGACGAGGATCGCGCCGTGCAGGTAGGCGCCGCAGGTCAGCGCGGCGTGGTAGTCGTCGCGGGCCGCGTCGTGGGACAGGTAGCTGCTGATCAGGACGTCAGTCGTCTCCTGGTCGATCGGCAGTGAGAGGACCTTGAGTCCGGCAGTGGGGTTCATGATGAGAGTCCATGTGCTGCGTGGGCGTGGTGCGCGACCGTGTGGATGGCTTGCTCGTCCCTGGCCCTGCGGTGCGGCTTGACGTCGAAGGCGACCTTCTTGATCGTGCCGGTGAAGGCGAACGGACGCCGGTCCGCATAGCTCAGGTCGACCACGCCGCCGTTGTCGCGGCCGATGTCCATCCCGGCATAGGCGGAGAACCTCATCGGCACCGTGTGCTCCATCCTCCCGCCGCCCACCGGGGTGTCGTTCATGAACAGGGTGACCTGCCCACCGGTCGCCGGCTTGGCCGCGTCGGCGGCGAACTCCATGCGCACGCTCACCTCGCCCGTCGGCAGGGGGACGTCGGCCTGCTGGCGATAGACGAACACGCCCATCATCGAGTAGGTGTGGGTCAGCCGGCCGCCGTCGACGAACAGCGAGAACCCGCCGAGGTGGTCGGCCTCGGCGACGATGACGCCTTCGGCGCCGTCGGGCGGTATGACGAGGTCTGCGCTGATCGCGTAGGAACGGTTGTAGATGCGGGGGATCATGCCGGGCGCGACGTTCTGCACATCACCGCGGAACTCGATCTTGCCGGTCGCCTCGAGCGGCGGGGTGATGCCGAAGAACGCCGACAGGGTGGCCAGCAGCGGGAGCACCTTGTAGCGCTCGGCCTCCTTCCAGAACAGCTTCCTGAGCTCCTGGACCTTGTCCGGGTGGTCGGCGGCCAGGTCGTGGGCCTGCGTGAAGTCGTCGGGCAGGTAGTACAGCTCGGCCGGGTCGCCGTCGGGGTCCCACACGTCCGGTGCGTAGGGCCGCAGCGCCTCGGGGGTGAGCACCCACGGGATGCGGGGCGTCTTCATCGCCAGCCACCCGCCGTCCTTGTACATGGCCCGGTTGCCGATCGTCTCGAAGTACTGCTGGGTGTGCCGGTCGGGCGCGGACGCGTCGAGCAGCGAGTCGGCGAAGGTGAAGCCGTGCAGCGGTTCCTGCTCGATCCCGTCCACCCGGGACGGGGCGGGGATGCCGGCGATGTCGAGGATCGTCGCACCGACATCGGTGACGTGGGTGAACTGGGAGCGCAGGCCGCCCGGGTCGACGATGTGCTCCGGCCAGTGGATGACCATCGGGTTGCGGGTGCCGCCCAGGTGAGAGCCGACCTGCTTGCCCCACTTGAACGGGGTGTTCCCCGCCCACGCCCAGGCCGCCGAGTAGTGCGGGTCCATGATCGGGGCACCCCAGGACTCCTCGCCGCCGTAGCGTTCGGAGAGCTGCAGCTGCATCTCGTCGGTGAGCGGGATGCCGTTCTGCATCGTCATCTCGTTGAACGAGCCGGTGATGGTGCCCTCCATGCTGGCGCCGTTGTCCCCCCAGATCCAGATGACCAGGGTGTTGTCGAGCTCGCCCAGCTCCTCGATCGCGTCGATGACCCGGCCGACGTTGTGGTCGGCGTTCTCCGAGTACCCGGCGTAGACCTCCATCTGGCGTGCGTAGAAGGCCTTGAGCCGTGGGGGAACGTCGTCCCATGCCGGGAAGGCCTCGTCCCGTGCCGTGAGCTCGGCATCCTCGGGAACGACGCCGAGCTCCTTCTGGCGCGCAAAGACCTCTTCGCGCAACCGGTCCCACCCCTGGTCGAACTGCCCCTTGTACCGGTCAGCCCACTCGGAGGCGACGTGGTGAGGGGCGTGGCTGCATCCGGTGGAGAAGTAGACGAAGAACGGCTTGCGAGCGTCCTGGCCGCGCACCCCGTGCAGCCACTCGATCGTCCTGTCGGCCATCGCATCCGGCAGGTAGTAAGGGTGCTCCTCGTCGCCGTAGTCCGCCGGGGTCCCGATGATCTTCTGGTTCTCGGCCAGGCAGGGGTCCCACTGCCCGGAGTCGCCCCCGAGGAAGCCGTAGAAGTAGTCGAAGCCCCATCCGGTCGGCCAGCGCCCCAGCGGGCCGGCGGGTCCCTGCTGACCGTCCGGGGTGAGGTGCCACTTGCCGAAGGCGGCCGTGCTGTAGCCGTTGTCGCGCAGGATGCGCGGCAGCGGGGCACACTCCAGCGGCACCATGGCGGTGTAGCCGGGGAACCCGCTGGAGAACTCACCGACGGAGCCGAAGCCGACGGCGTGGTTGTTCCGCGCGGTCAGCAGCGCGGCCCGGGTGGGGGAGCACAGTGCGGTGACGTGGAACCGGTTGTAGCGCAGCCCGGCTTCGGCGAGCCGGGTGTAGTTCGGCGTCTGTATCGGTCCCCCGAAGGTGCTCGGGTTCCCGAACCCGGCGTCGTCGATCAGCACCAGCAGCACGTTCGGCGCGCCCTGCGGGGGCTCCGGGTGACGGATCAGGTCCCAGTCGGGTGTGGAACCGCGAAGAGTGCGGTTCGCCCTTCCCTCGAACGGCGGCGTGGTCAACGGCAGGGTCGTGCGGTCGGGCTCACGCATGTCGTCTCCAGGTCGGTCACCGGTGCCCGCAACACGACCGAACGAACGCCACGATGCTGGGCAAAGCGCGCGTTTGCGCACACTTCCACCACATGAGCCTCTGGGGAGCCGAGACAGGGGTCATCATCCCCGGCGGATGACCTCAGTCCGTCGGGGGAGGACCACCAGCCCGGGATCGCACCGGATCGGCCCCGGGACCGCTCTTGGAGACCGCCCGCAGGTCGCTCCTGGCGTAGCGGTGGACCAGCAGGGGCAGGAACGTACGCACCCGTGCATCCACGAAACGAGCCGCCACCTCGTCGAGGACCCGGTCGACGACCTCCGCCCCGATGAGGTCGTCGAAGTCCCGATGCAGCTGGGCGGCGATCTCGTGCAGCTCGGGGTGCAGCCCGTGGCGGACCTGCGTCGTCAGGGGCGGGTGGAACTGGGTCATGACTGATGGTCCGGCGCGGTCAACCGCGGCACCATCGCCGAACGTCCCGACATGGAAGGAAGCAGGGTGGGGGCGGGCCGCAGCCGGCATGGGGGATGAGTCGTGCTGCGTCGTACGGGGGAGCCTCTCGGGAGCGCGGGCGGGGACGATGGATTCACCGCCGCTGTGGCTCGCGGCCGCACGCCGCGGCTGCCGCGGGTCACGGTACTGCTCGATCTGCGGGAGGGACCGGGGCGATGGACCGATCCGGCAGGCGGCACTGGCGCCGCCGGCGACTTCAGGGGCCGCTGCTTCCCGGGGCGCACACGCTGGACCCGCCTGTGCACGCACGCTGGCCGTGGCTGCTCGGCGGGCTGGTGGTCGGAGCCGCGGCCGTGGACCGCGCGCTCGTGGGCGACCCGGTCGCCCCGGCCAACGACTGGCCGCAGCTGTTCGCGATCGCGATCCGGGCGATGGCGGTGCTTGACGTGGTCGTGGTCGTCGCGCTGGTCGTGCGGTGGCGCGGCCGGGAGCACGCCCGGGTGCGGGCCGCCGGCACCGGCCTGCTGGTGGGTCCGCTGCTGGCCCTGGGGTGCCCGCGCTGTGGCTCGCGGCCAGCGTCCTGATGCACCGTCAGCTGGTCGGGCGGCTGTGAACGTTCGGGGCTGCGCCGGCGCCGACGCGGTCCGCGCGATCGGCTCAGAGGCGGTCGTGGTGGCCGAGGGCGCGGCGCTACCGGACCCGCCCCCGAGGCGTCCCGCTGACGGCGCGCCGTGCCACGCTGGTCGCCGTGGGCGGATCCGCCCGGCTCGTCTTGTTCGTCGCTGCCGTCGTTGTCTGCGTCGTGAGCGTGGTCCTGGGCTGGGCCACGCACAACCTGTTCGCGTGGCTGATGGCCGCTGGCATGCTCAGCGTGGCCATCTCGCAGTTTGCCGAGCTGCGCCTGATGGTGTGAGCGCGCTGCGGGCGGGACCGCGGCGTCCGGGCTCACCCGGGCGCACGGTCCCGCGCAGATGCTCCAGGTCGGCCGAGCGCACCACCAGGTCCCAGCCCCCAGGCCCGACCGGGGAGGTCAGCAGGTCGACCGTCGAGGGCAGCAGCACCGGCGCCCGGAAGACGACGTCCGCGGCATACCGCTCCGGCAGCCGCGCGTCGACGGAGGCCAAGGTATGGGCCATCGTCCACATGCCGTGGGCGATGGCCCGCGGGAAGCCGAACGCCTTGGCGGCCAACGGGTTCAGGTGGATCGGGTTGACGTCCCCGCTGACCGCCGCGTAGCGCCGGCCCTGGTCCGCTGGGACCCGCCATCTGGCGGTGGGGTGCCTGAGGCTGTCCACGTCGACGTCCAGGGGCGCCTCGGGGGCGGCGTCACCGGGTGGCGCCGTGGCGCCGCGGGACAGGTACGTGCTGTGGCCTTCCCAGACCAGCTCATCGCCGGACCGGGCCTCTCCGACGAGGTCGACCTGCGCGCCCCTGGGGTGGGGGCGCAGGCCGGTCGCCGTCGCGCGCAGGTCCAGCGCCTCCCCGGCGTCGACGGGCCGGTACTGCGCGATGCGCTGGCGCACGTGCACCAGGCCGGGGAGCGCCAGCGGGAAACCGGGCTCGGCCATGAGGGCGACCTGCAGCGGGAAGACCAGCACGTGCGGGTAGGTCGCGGGCAGCGTGTCGTGCAGGGTGAACCCGCAGACCCGGTCGTATGCCGCGAGGTGGCTCCGGTCGACCCGCACCCCGGCCCGCAGCACCTCCAGCTCGGGCAGGGTGCCGCCGCGCCCCCGCGCGGTCAGCGCCGCCCGGGCGAAGAGCACGGCCAGGCTGGGGGGCCGGCTCAGGGACAGGATCCTGGTGTCCTCGGCCATGGCTCAGGCCCCGATCATGCTCTGGCCGCACACGCGCAGCACCTGGCCGGTGACCCCGGTGTTGTCCGGGTGCGCGAGGAACGCGATCGCTTCCGCGACGTCGACCGGCCTGCCGCCCTGGCCCAGGCTGTTGATCCGCCGCCCCACCTCGCGGGTGCCGATGGGCATCCGGGCGGTCATCTCGGTCTCGATGAAGCCCGGCGCGACGGCGTTGACGGTGATGCCCCGCCCGGTGACCTGAGCCGAGAGGGCCTGGACCAGCCCGATCACGCCGGCCTTGCTCGCGGCGTAGTTGGCCTGACCCCGGTTGCCGGCGATCCCGCTGGTCGAGGACACGCTGATGACGCGGCCGCCGTCGGCCAGGGCGCCCTCCCGTGTGGCGTCGAGCAGCACGTCGTTGATCCGCAGCTGGGCCTCGAGGTTGACCGCCAACACGCTGGCCCAGCGCTCGGCGTCGGTGTTGACCAGCAGCTTGTCGCGGGTGATGCCGGCGTTGTGCACGAGGACGTCGAGCCGCTGCCCGTGCCGCTGGGCGACGTGGGCGGCGATCCGCTCACCGGCGTCCGGGGTGGTGATGTCCAGCTGCAGTGCGGTGCCCCCGACCCGGTTGGCCACGGCCGCCAGGGATTCGCCCGCCGCCGGGACGTCGACGCAGACCACGGTGGCGCCGTCCCGGGCCAGGACCTCGGCGATGGCGGCGCCGATGCCCCGGCCGGCGCCGGTCACCACGGCCACCTTGCCGTCCAGGGGATGGTCGAGGTCGCCCGCGCCCTCCGGGGCACCAGGACCGACCTGCAGCACCTGTCCGTCGACGTAGGCCGAGCGGGCGGAGAGGAAGAAGCGCACGGGTGCGGCCAGCGCCGTCTCCCCGCCCTCGGCGACGAGCAGGAGGTTGGCGGTGGCGCCGTCGCGAAGCTCCTTGGCGACGCTGCGGACGATGCCCTCGAGTGCGTGCTGGGTGGCAGCCTCGGCCGGCGCGGTGAGCTGCGCAGGCGGGGTCCCCAGCAGCAGCACCCGGCCCCATGGCCCGAGCTGTTTCAGGCCGGCCACCAGGGCGGCGCGGGCCGCCTCGAGGTCGCCGACCGCGCGGGCCGCGCTGGCATCGAGGACGACCGCGCCCAGCGCGCAGGTCGACCCGGCGTCGGGGCCAACGACGTCGATCCCCGCGTGCCGCAGGACCGCTCGCACGCCGGGCAGCAGCGGCGCGTCGCCGGCCCCCACGACCAGGGCGGGACCTGTCAGCGCTGCCTGGCCCACGGCATACCGGCGCAGGGGAGTGGGGCGGGGCAAACCGAGCCGAGCCGCGAGAGTGCGGCCGACGCCGCTGTTGACGAGGTCGAGGTACCGGTCGCTCATGCCGCGGCCTCCAGGATCGCCACCACGCCCTGGCCACCGGCGGCGCAGATGGACACCAGGCCGCGGCCAGATCCCTTCTCGGACAACAGTTTCGCCAACGTGGCCACGATTCGGCCGCCCGTCGCGGCGAACGGATGACCGGCGGCCAGCGAGGAGCCGTTGACGTTGAGCCGGCTGCGGTCGATCGCCCCCAGCGGTGCGTCGAGCCCGAGCCGGTTGTGGCAGAACTCCTCGTCCTCCCAGGCCTTCAGCGTGCACAGCACGGTCGAGGCGAAGGCCTCGTGGATCTCGTAGAAGTCGAAGTCCTGCAGGCTCAGGCCGTTTCGCGCGAGGAGGCGGGGCACGGCATACGCGGGGGCCATGAGCAGGCCCTCGTCGCCGTGCACGTAGTCGACCGCGGCCGTGGTGGCGTCGACGAACCGGGCCAGCAGGGGCAGACCGTGGGCCTCGGCCCACTCCTGGGTCGCGAGCAGCACCGCGGAAGCGCCGTCGGTCAGCGGGGTGGAGTTGCCCGCCGTCATGGTGGCACCCTCGCCCTCACCGAAGACCGGCTGCAGCGCGGCGAGCTTCTCCACCGACGTGTTGGCGCGCAGATTCTGGTCCCGGGTGAGGCCGAGGTAGGGGGTCAGCAGGTCGTCGAAGAAGCCGCGGTCATAGGCGGCGGCGAGCTTGTGGTGGCTGGCCGCGGCGAGCTCGTCCTGGGCCTCGCGGGTGATGCCCCAGTCGACCGTGGTCAGGGCCTGGTGCTCACCCATGGCAAGGCCGGTGCGGGGCTCGGCGTTGCGCGGGATCTCGGGGACGACCTGTCCGGGGCGCAGGCCGGCCAGGGCCTTGACCCGGTCGCCGAGGCTGCGGGCCCGGTTGACCTCCAGCAGCGTCCGGCGCAGCCCCTCGTTGACCGCGATCGGTGCGTCGCTGGCGGTGTCGGCGCCCCCGGCGATGCCGCACTCGATCTGGCCGAGAGCGATCTTGTTGGCGACGAGGATCGCGGTCTCCAGGCCGGTGCCGCAGGCCTGCTGCACGTCGTAGGCGGGCGTCCACGGCGACAGGTGGGACCCCAGGACCGCCTCGCGGGTCAGGTTGAAGTCACGGCTGTGCTTGAGCACCGCGCCGGCGGCGACCTCGCCGACCTGCTCGCCGGCGAGGCCGCAGCGCGCGACCAGGCCGTCGATGACGGTGGTGAGCATGTCCTGGTTCGACGCGTGGGCGTAGGGCCCGTTCGCGCGGGCGAACGGGATGCGGTTGGCGCCGACCACGTAGACCGGGTGGGGAGGCTGCGGGACCAAGAGTTCCTCCTGCTGTCGCGGGTGGTATGGGAAGCCATGCACGTTCCGGATACCGAAAGTAGCAGGTACGTCGAGTACGCGATACTGTCCCGGCATGAGCCCCAGCACCCGCGCCGACGGGCGTGACACCCGATGGGCAGAGCACCGCCGGGCCCGGCGTGCCGAGCTGGTGGAGGCGACGATGAAGGCCATCCGCCGGCACGGGGCGGGGGTGGGCATGGACCAGATCGCCGCGCAGGCCGGCACGAGCAAGACCGTCATCTACCGGCACTTCACCGACCGCGCCGGGCTCTACCGTGCCGTGGTGGCCGCCGTGGACGACCTCATCCTGCGCGACCTCGGCTCGGCGCTGGCCACGCCCGGCGCCGGTGACGACCCCCGTGCGCTGGTAGCTGCCGCTGTCGACAGCTACCTCATGCTGGTCGAGCGCGACCCCGAGGTCTACCGCTTCGTGGTGACCCGCCCGCTGCTGGACACCCCGGTGTCCGACGACCCGGTGGCAGGGATGACCTCCCGGATCGCCGATCAGGTCACCGCCGTCCTGGCCGCGCGCCTGCGCCGGGAGGGGCGCGACGACCGCGCCGCCGGCACCTGGGCGCACAGCCTGATCGGCCTGGTCCGGGCCGCCGCCGACCACTGGGTCGCGCAGCCGGGCCGCGAGCCTCGTGAGGTGCTTGCCCGGCAGGTCACCGACCTGGCCTGGGGCGGCCTCGCCGGGGCCCTGCGGCCCCCTGACCGACCCGACGTCCCCGAGGAGAGCCGATGACCGACCTGACTCCGCTCGGTGCCACGCTGCGCGCCGCGCTCGACGGCCGCTGGGCCCAGGTCCGCCAGGAGGCGCGGGAGCGGTTCGCACCCGAGGACCTGCTGACCGACCCGACGCTCGACCAGGAGGCGCACCGGGCGAGGGTGTTCGAGCAGATGCGCCTCCTGGCCGGCACGGGGCACCCGCGCAACGGCTTCCCGGCGGAGTACGGCGGCAGGAACGACGTCGGCGCGTCGGTGACGGCGTTCGAGATGCTCGCGCACGGGGACCTGTCGCTGCTGGTCAAGGCCGGCGTGCACTGGGGGCTCTTCGGCGGCGCCATCGTCAACCTGGGCACCAGGGAGCATCACGAGCGCTACCTGGAGGACGTCATCTCCTTCGCGCTGCCCGGCTGCTTCGCGATGACCGAGGTCGGGCACGGCAGCGACGTGCAGCACCTGCACACCACCGCCACCTACGACCCCGGCACCGGTGAGTTCGTCGTGGACACCCCGCACGAGGGGGCGGTCAAGGCCTACATCGGAGGCGCGGCCCGGGACGGGCGCCTCGCGGTGGTCTTCGCCCAGCTCGTGACCGGAGGCCGCAGCCACGGGGTGCACGCGCTGCTCGTGCCCATCCGCGACGAGGCCGGCCGCGCCTGCCCCGGCGTCGCGATCGGCGACTGCGGTGCCAAGGCCGGCCTCCATGGCGTCGACAACGGCACACTGGCCTTCGACCACGTCCGCGTGCCGCGCACGGCGCTGCTCAACCGGTTCGGCGACGTCGCCGAGGACGGCACCTACTCCAGCCCGATCGAGAACGAGAGCCGCCGCTTCTTCACCATGCTCGGCACCCTGGTGCGCGGCCGGGTGAGCGTGGCCGGCGCCGCGGGCAGCGCCACCAAGACCGCGCTGGCCATCGCCATCCGGTATGCCGTGCAGCGGCGCCAGTTCGCCGCTCCCGGCAGCGACGAGGAGGTCCTCCTGCTCGACTACCGCACGCACCAGCGCAAGCTGCTGCCCGCGCTGGCCACCAGCTATGCGCTGCAGTTCGCCCAGAACGAGCTGGTCGCCTCCCTGCACGAGGTGCACACCGCCGCCGAGCCGGACGAGGTCGCCCAGCGCGAGCTGGAGTCCCGCGTCGCCGGGATCAAGGCGGTGGTCACGTGGCACGCCACCTCGACCATCCAGGCCTGCCGCGAGGCCTGCGGCGGGGCCGGCTACCTGGCGGAGAACCGGTTGCCGGCGCTGAAGGCGGACACCGACGTGTTCACCACTTTCGAGGGCGACAACACGGTGCTGCTTCAGCTGGTGGCCAAGGGGCTGCTCACCGAGTACCGCGACACCTTCGGCGACCTGGACACCCTGGGAATGGTCCGCTTCGCTGCGGGCCAGATTGCCGGCAGCGTCCTCGAGCGCACCGCCACCAGGCCCCTGCTCGAGCGGATCGGCGGCGCCGGCCCGCGCACCCGGGAGGCCGACCTGCGCGACCGGGCCCTGCACCTGCGGTTGTTCGAGGACCGGGAGAAGCACGTGCTTGAGGGCCTGGCGCGACGGCTGCGCCGGGCCGGGGCTCCCGACGCGGACGCGTTCGCGGTGTTCAACGCCGCCCAGGACCACGTGCTGCGGGCAGCCCGGGCGCACGTCGACCGGGTGATACTCGAAGCCTTTGTCGCCGGCATCGAGGCCTGCACCGACCCGGCGGCCCGCGAGACGCTGTCCCGGGTCTGTGACCTCTACGCCCTGTCCACCATCGAGCAGGACAAGGCGTGGTTCCTCGAGCACGGGCGGCTGACCCCCGCCCGGGCCAAGGCGGTGACCGCCGCCGTCAACGCCCTGTGCGCCGAGCTCCGGCCGGACGCCCTGGCCCTGGTCGAGGGCTTCGGCATCCCGGCCGAGTGGCTCGGCGCCCCCATCGCGGCGCAGATGGCGGACGGTGCCCGGCAGCGCGAGGCTACCGTCGCTCAGGACGCCTGAGCGACCGCGACCACGAGCCCGAGAAGGGCGGACGCGCAGGCCCAACCACCCACGACCTCGCCCACCCCTGGGCGCGGGTGACACACCGGTGATGCGACCACAAGTGCGACGGCAGGCTCCCTTGGGAGCCTGCCGTCGCATCACTGCAGGTCAGCCTGCCTCTGTGGCCGGCTGGACCGGGGACTGTCAGATGTCACTGAGCCGTCGTTCGACATCTCATCTCCGCTGCGCTCCGATCAGATGTCACTGAGCCTTCGTTCGACATCTCATCTCCGCTGCGCTCCGATCAGATGTCGAAGTACATGCACAACCACCACATCCTTTGGAGCATGCCTCCGTGTTTATGCAGGTCAGAGGCTTGATCGAAGGTACTTGCGATCGCGCATAGGCGTCCAGTGGGCGCTCGGTCGGGACGACGCTGGGGGAAATATTGGGGGAGCGGCGGTGGGCATGCTGTCTCCCCACCGCCTCCACCGACCACAGGGACAGCGCGCTTTGACGTCGGCATGGCACCTCCCCGCCGGAACTCGGCGTCACCTCGGTTGCCCACTCACCCGGGCGCCGCGCCACCCTGTCCGAAGCATGTAGTGGAAGCCGGACCCCTCGATGGTTCCTCCAGCCTCGAGCGACTCGCTAGCGCACGAGCTGCTCGAGGATGGTCGGGTCCTTGATGGAGTGGTCGCGGGCCAGCAGGACCACCTTCGCGACCACCTCGGCGGTGCGCGGGTCGTCGTCGGCGAAGGGCAGGAAGACCCGGCCGCGGTGCTGGGCGCCGACCGGCACGATGCAGACGGCGTTTCCGGGGATGCGGTGAACGAGGCCAGAGCCGAGGTGCACCGAGTAGGTGCCGAGCGTGCCCTTTACGCGGGCGTGGTGTCCGCCCACCTCGACGTTGCCCAGGCTGAGCAGGGAGGCGGTCTCGTCGACCAATCGGGCGCGCATCTGCACCGACGACTCCGACGTCTCAGGGTCGACGCCGCTGGCGTGGGCGACCGAGACGACCAGGTCGAGGTCGCGCATCACCTCGGAGAAGATCCGCGCGGGCACCTCGGCGAGGGGGAGGGGCTGCCAGGATCCGGCCGGGTGGAAGGTGATATCAGTGACGGTCGCGTCCTCGACCTCGGTCGGCGAGCCCCAGCCGTCGAGCACGTGGCACCAGGCGGTCAGCTTCTCCTGGTGGAACGTGCGCGAGAAGCCCACCTCGAAGTCCGCCACCCAGCCGTGGGAGGCGAAGAGTCCCGCGCCCCGATGGCGCTCGATCTGGTGACCGGCGTACCGGCGTGAGGTGGTGCCTGCCTCGTCGCGCTCGCCGGCCGAGAGCGTGTACAGCTCGCGGAAGACCTGCTTGAACGGCTGCGTCCGCTGCTGGGCCATCACCGCGTGCTGGAAGTCCGGCCACTCGCCCGTGCCGAGCAGGTCCAGCGGGTGGGCCACCCGCAGGGCGCCGCCGATCGCTTCGCGGGACGTTCCGTCCGGTCCCAGCAGCACCGTGGGTTGGTCGCTGGCGAAGCCCGCCACGCCCTCGGCGCTGACCATCACGAGGTCGCGGAGCATCGGGGCCAGTACGGGGTGCCGGAGCAGATCGGCGAGCTCGCCCTGCTCGAACGGGTCGCCCAGAACGCACGAGGCCTCCAGCGACGCCCGCATCCGGCGCGACTGCTGACGCAGCCGGGTGGCGCGCTCCTTCAGGGCCGCGACTTCTGGCACCTTGGCGCTTTTAGCCGGCACGGACTTCAAGGGCTTGCCCGCGCGTTCGGCGGTCAGCTGCGGTGCACCGGCGCTGTCCAGGCTGAGGCTGACGAGGAGGTCTCCGTCGGTGGCGGTGACCGGCCCGTCGGCAAGGTCGCGGACGGCGGCTGCCTCCATCGCCCACACGAGCCGCTGTGGGTCGCGGTAGCCGGCCCCGCGGGCGAGGTTCTCCAGACCCACCTCGACCGCGGTCGACTCCGACGCCCGCCGTTGCGACCCGGCCGTCCGGTCGGATGCGACGAACGCGCGCAGCGTCTCGTAGCGGACCAGCAGCGCCTCCTCGGCGCCCTGGTCCGGGAGCGGTACGAGCCCGAGGGCACGGACGGAGTCCTGGTGGCGCTTGTCGCGGACCCGGGCCGACAGGGCGTCCGCGTCGACGTCGCCGCGGAGGGCCGCGGCGAAGAGCTCCGCCCGCTTGTGGCCGCCGGAGGAGGAGGCGTACTTCGCGGCAGCGAGAACTGGGTCGAAGCGCGCCGGCCCGAGGGTCTCGAGCATGCCCCGGAACCACTCGACATCGACGCCGCCACGGACCAGGTCGGTGCTGTCGAGCGGGGTCCGCTGGCTGACCTCGTTGGCCCACTGGGAACGGATCTGCGCATCCACGCTCCAGCTGTCGTCCTTGGTGTGTGCATGCACCCACCACACTGCGGACTCCAGGCCCGGCCAGCCGAGGTGTTGCTCGATGAGGCCGGACCACTGGGGCGCGTAGACCGCGGTCTCGACGAGGCGCCTGTCAGAGATCCTGGCTGCCTTCACGAGTCGGCCCAGCCCCTCGGGTGTGTCATCGGGCCGGGGCTGGTGGATGCGCACGAGGTGCGAGAGCCCGCTCTCGCGGGAGTCGTTCCAGGCGTAGCCGCGGGCGAACGGTCTCTTGCCGAGGGCGGCCAGCACGTTCACGAGGCTCGCTGCGCCGTACGCCGAGCGGAGTGCCCGTGCGGTCGGCGACAGCGGTGTGGGCAGGTCGCCGCGGCGCACCTCGTGTCCGATGACGGCGCTGCGCACCTCCTCCACGACGGACTGGGCGCGTTCGCCAGCCGCCCAGCGCTCGGGCCTCGGGGCGGTGAGCGCGCCGGTCACGTCGCCATGGCGGGGGCCCACGATGCCGAGGTGGCGTCCTCGGCGGGGGTGCACGACCAAGGCGTCGACCAGGTCGGCACGGGTGGCGATGCCGCGCTCGTACGCGGCCGTGATGATCCGGGCCTTCGGGACCATCCGGTCCGGTCGATCCGGGACATGGGCACGCTCGTCCTGCACCTGACCGTACCCATGCGTGATCGCGACCTCGAGGGTCGGGCCGTCCCACGTGTCGAAGGTGCCCTCCGGCTCGTCGAGGAAGCGCAGGGTCCGCCAAAGCCGGGACAGGTGCGCGTCGGACAGGGTCGCCGGGTCGAGTCGGTCGTCCAGGCCGCGGAACAGCGCACCGAAGGTGCTCACCCGGTCGTCGCCGCCGATGATGTTCCCCCACTGGTCGCGCTCCAGTCGTCGACCGCGTTTCGCCATCACTTCGGGCGGGCCCATCAGCCCCTCGGGCGGCAGGGCGGCCGCTGCGGTGTCGAGCAGGTCCAGGACCGGGGTGGCCCAGCTCGGCCGCCACGCGTGGGCCGCGACCTGGCCGATGACCTGGCCGCGCAGCGAGTTCAGCTGGGGGCTGCGGACTGCGTCCCGGGCCGGCCCGATGACGAGGCGGTTGAGATGGCGCACCCAGTCGCCCTGGCCTTGGCCCATGAGGCTCAGCAACGCCAGCTCGACACCGCCGTCGGTCAACTGGTGGCGGGTTCGCTCCCACCACGGCTCCAGGAGTTCTGCCAGGGGTAGGGCGCCGTCGCGGGACTGGCCGATCCACCGCACGTTGGCGAGCAGCTCGACGCCGTTGTTGGTGTGCACCTCCGTGTCCGCGTGCTCGTCGAGCCAGGCGCCGAGCGAGCTCCACACGAGTGCACAACCCCGGTGATAACGCTCCCAGACGTGCGCGGGGGGCGGCTCCGGCCGCACGGCGGGGGTGCGGTCGGCCGGACTGAACCGGACGGCCGGCGGGATCTCCAAGGAGGGCGGTGCCTCGGGCGCGGTCGCCTGGCCGGTGAGCAGACCCAGCTCCGCGGCGGCTCGCTGCTGCTCGGCGGTGCCGCCGGCGAGGCGCGCCGCCGAGGCGGCCACACCGGCGGTGTCCTGCTTCTGCAGAAGGGTGAGTGCGGTGGTGCGTAGGTCGGCCGACTTGCGGGTCAGCGCCTGCTCCAGAAGGGCTGCCTCCTCGGGGGTGATCGCCGGCAGTCCGGACAAGGCGTTGGCGGCTAGACCACGGACGTGTGTGGACAGGTCGGTGAGGAAGCCGAAGAGCAGCGCCCGGTTGCCCACCGGGTCGGCGGCGTAGCGGCGGACCGCGTCGTATCGGCCGTCCGAGGACGCGGCCGCGACCATCAGGGGGTCGAGGCGGTCCCCCGGGGTGTGGGCGATGATGACGTCGGCCGCTAGCGCGGCGCCGATCTTCTGGACCCGGCGGCCGAGGATCCCGGTCTCCACGTCGCGGGTCTTGCCCAGGGTCTCGACCCGCTTGGTCAGGGCGGCCCGGACGCGTGGGGGCAGCTCGCCTGCGGACTCCTTGCCGTGCGTCGACGTTGGCCAGGCGGCGACCGCTGCGGCGTACACCGGGATCGCGGGGTCCTCCAGCGCACAAACCAGCTCCTCGCCCGCGGACGGCAGCGCCAGGTCGGTGAGCAGGCGGGCGGCGGCTAGGCGGTGTGCCTGGTCGGGGTGGTCGAGCAGCGCGGCAGCGACCGGCACCGTCGCGGGGGCGTCGCGGAGAGCAAGGGTCCACAGGCCGAGGTAGGCCGTTGCCGCATTGGCCTCGCGCAGGTCTGCCGCGGAGGGCCGCCTCTGCAGGAAGCCGAGGGTGGTGTGCAGCGCGTCGGAGAGCTGACGCCCCCGCCGGACGTCGAGCTCGTCGCCGAACCAGACGCCGACGGCTCGTACGGTCCCGGCGAAGCGGGTCAGGTCCAGTTCCACGACGCGCCCCAGCAGGCGGGTGAACGCCTGCGGGTGCGCCACATCTGCGGCCTCGAGGATCGCCTGACGAACCCCCTCGGCGCGTTGCGCGGAGACGAGCAGCGCCTCGACCACCTCCCAGCCGGCCGGGTCGGCCGCCGCGAGCAGGGCGGCGTACGCCTGGGCGCTGGGACCGCTGACCGGGTGCCGGGCCTGGAGGCTGTCGCGCAGGATCGCCGCGATCTCACGGTTGCCCGCGTCGATGGCGGAGGCCAGCACGCCACCGAGCGGGACGACGCCGCCCGCATGCAGCAGCCACGACGCCTGCCAGGTGAGCGGTTGGGGGTACCGGCAGCCGTGGACGAGCAGCCGCCCCAGCTCGTGCCACCGGCCCGGGCGCGAGTGCTCCGGGTCGGGAGAGCGGTAGGCACGGCGGTCCCAGCCGCGCTGGTACGGCGCCGAGCGGGACCACTCCCACCACCGGGATAGGTCGGCTCCCATCTCGGGGCTGAGCGCCCCGAGCACCTTGGCCCGCTTGCCCTCTGACAGCTGGTCGAGCTCGGCGGCAAGGGGCTCCCACGGCTGCCGACGGTCGCCCATCGCCGCCGCGATGCGCGACGCCAACGACGGCGCAATCCGCTTGCGGACCCGAACTCCCTTGCGCCAGTCGGCGTCTGACGCGGCGTACTTGCGCAGCTCGACGGCAGCCTGTTCCCCCGACAGCACGGTTCAGCCCCCGGCCAGCGCGACGAGCCGCACGAGGCGCAGCGTCGAGTCGGGGCGGACGGGGAGAGGCGAGTCGAGGTCCTCGACCTGGCAGCCGTCGAGGAAGGCGAAGTAGAGCCCGTCGTCGAAGGCCTCGATCGCGCGCGCCAGCGCGACCTCGTATGTCGGTGCGGTGCGTGCTGCCTTGACCTCGCGGCCGTAGCGGCCGCTCCCAACACCGCGGGCGAGGTCAGCAGGGGTCAGCACTCGAAGGGCCCGGTTGGCCTCGCGTCGGGAGTCGTATGCCGCGAGCTCGTGGCGCACCAGCACCCCGAGCAGTTGGCGCATGGTCACGACGTCGGCCGGGACGGCCACGTCGTGGTCATCGAGTCCGGAGCTGTCCCCCACGATCCTGGTCTGGACGATCACCGCGCCACTGTGACATCGATCCCCGACATCGGCACGCGGTCCGCCCAAACACGCCCTACGGGGCTGAGCCAGTGGACCTGCGAGCCAACGTGCCGTTGGTAGGCCGGAAGGGGTGGGTTACCCGTAGAGCCTGGGCAAGACCAACGTCTCCACCGCGGCGCGCTGCCGGGCCAAGGGACGCCGGTCGTAGCTGGCGGTGGTGGCTGGGTTCGTGTGGCCGACGACCTTGGCGACCAGCGCGAGATCGGTGGTTTCCAGCAGGGTGCTGATGACGAAGCGGCGCAGGTCGTGGGCGCCGACCCCGTCGTACCCGGCCTCCAGCGCCCGGGCGCGGATGATCTTGCGGGCCTGGTGGGTACTCAAGGCGCCGTGCTCCAGCAGGGGTCGACCCGTGCGGGATAGGGGCACGAACAGGAACCCGGGCTGGCTGCCGCGCACCTCGAGCCAGGCCCGGAGGGCCTGTACGGCGGCGGGGTGGAGCCACGCGTTGCGCTGGCGGCCGCTCTTGGTGCGCTCGAGCCAGATCCGGGCCTGGTCGAGGTGGATGTCGTGCAGCCGGACGCCGGTGATCTCGTGGGCCCGGGCCCCGGAGCTGGCGCCGGCCAGGAGGAGGGCGGTGTCGCGCAGGCGGGTGACGTCGCCGCCGCTGCCGCTGGCGGCGGTACGCACGATCCCCTCGATGTCCGCCTCGGACAGGAAGCGGCCGGCGGGGGGACGCTGCTGGCCGCCCTTGGCCTCGAAGGCGGTGGCGCTGCGGTACTCGTCGTAGGTCAGCAACCCGACCCGGCGGCAGCAGTCGAGCATCACGCGCAGCGCCGAGGCGTCCTTGGTGGCGGTCTTGGCCGCGTAGCGCTCGGCGACGGTGCCCCACATCTGCTCGCTGAGGTCGGCGTCCACGACCAGCTCCCACGGGAAGGTTCGCTCGTTGCAGGTCCCGTCGGTGAAGCCGGTGGCCAGGCGGCGCAGCGCGCCGACCATGGCGCGCTGGCTCTCGGGGTTGTGCCGGTAGCGGGCCTTGAACGCCGCCAGGGCCTGGGACCGCAGCTCCAGCACCTCGGCCTCCTCGGCCGTGACCGTGTGCAGCGGCGCGGCGCTCATGCCGCGCCGTCCACGTGCGGCAGTTCCACCGGTCGCCCGGCGACGGACGGCAGGTCCAGGCTGGCGACCGCGGCGCGCTGCTCGTCCTCGTCGGCCAGGTCGTAGATCAGCGTGCTGGACAGCTTGGTGTGGTTGAGCAGTTTGCCGACCAGGGCCACGTCGTGGGAGCGGAGCAGCTCGGTGGCGAAGGTCCGCCGGAAGTCGTGGCAGCCGAACGGGGGGATCCCGACGGTGCGGGCATGCAGCTGGATCCGCTGCTGGATGTAGTTGGGGTTCAGGTGGCGCAGGCCGTGGCCGGGCAGGGGGGTGAACAGGGCTCCGGGGGCGTGACCTCGGATGCCAAGCCACCGATCCAGGTACGGCACGGCGTCAGGGTGGAGAAAGACCAGGTGGTCCCGACCATTCTTCGTGTCGCGCAGGCACATGGTCTGGTCGGCACGCTCCCAGTCGGCCAGGTCGAGGCCGGCGAGCTCACCGACGCGCATCCCGGTGGTGCGCAGCAGGGCGACGATGGCGGTGTCCCGGGCGGCGCCCTTGGGGGTGGGCTGGTCCTCACAGGCCGCGAGAAGGGCGGCGACCTCGCTGGGGGCCAGTCGGCGCCGCTTGGTCGAGGGGCCGGGAGCGACGGTGTACAGCTCCTCCAGCAACTCGTCACGCCGCAGGGCGCTGATCAGGCCGACCCGGTGGCACTGGGTCACCACGCGGCGCACCACCGAGACGGCGTCGTTGCGGGAGCTCTGCTTGGGGTACGCCCGGTACACCTCGCGGCGGTATTCCGCGGCCGCGTCGGCGTCGAGGTGGTGCCAGGGGAAGGAGTGCGGGTCGGTGCCAGTCACGCTGCGGCCGGGCATTCCGGCCAGGCGGGCGTGAGCCCCGGCGAGCTTGTACCGGAAGTTGGCCCGGGACCGTCCTGCCTTCTGCCGGGCCAGCACCCGGTCCACCGGGTGGCGGCCCGCCGGCAGGGCCAGGATCGCAGCCGGGTCCGGGTCGGCCCAGGCCTCCGGTCGGCCGTGGTCGCGGGTGTGCTGGCTGCGTCGGTGCGCGGCGGCGGCCCGGAACACGGCGAACGCGCTCGGCCCGCCCGGTGCGGCGGGGGTGGCGTCCGGCCGCGGCTGCTGGGGGTCGGGGGTCGCGGGGGACCCCGCGGTGGTCATGTCATTCACGGTAAGTGCCTTCCGACCGGCTGAACCGGTCCGTCCGGAAGGGGACGGGAATAGCTCTTCCCGTGCCCTTCGCCGTCCGATCTGGACGACGCCCGTGACAGTCCGTGGCGGGGAAGCCGGCGCAGTCAGCCCTTGCGAAGCCGAGCGGAGGCGTCAGCCCCCCCGGCGCCGACGGTCCAGCGTGGAGCGCACCGTGCAGCCCAGAGTGGCGCGGTGAGGCTGCACGGGGAGGCCGAGCTGTGGGGGGGACCGCCAGCACGAGCTGGACCCGCCGCTGACCGGGGTCGCGCTGGCGGCGGGCGCTCGGCGTCAGCGCGCAGAGCCTGCGTCAGGCCGAGCGCGGGGCCGGGGATGTTGTCCGTGGCGGTCCTGGTCAGCCTGGCCGGGCGCACCGGCCGACGCCCGGTGCTCGCGCCCTCGGGTCAGGGGCTGCGGGTGCCGCCGTGGGTGGCCGCGTCGGGGCGCGGCCGGCCGGCCGGGGCGCCATGATGGCCGGCATGGGCAAGTACGACGAGCTGCGCGACTTCCTAAGGCACCAGCGGCTGGCCCAGGTGACGCTGACCTTCGCCGAGGTGGCCGGGGTCGTGCCCGGCGGGCTGCCGCCCAGCGCCTACGTGCACCGCGCCTGGTGGGCCAACGAGGAGTCCGGGACGCACTCCCACGCCCGGTCCTGGCTGCACGCCGGGTACCGCACCACCGACGTGAACCTGACCGCTGGCCGGGTCACGTTCACCCGGGCCGACTGAACGGGGGGACGTTCGACAACAACGGGCGCCCAGGCCGCCCTCCTCTACGACGTCTACGAGCGGATCCTCGCCGCATCTGCTCACCGACCACACCCCCGGCCCCGGCCCTGACCCGGCCTATCTGGTGCCCGCTCTGCGCGCACACCGACGAGCCGCCGACGACTGAACCCAAACGTCAGAGGAGTCGCTGATGGCATCAGATCGGACCCCGGTTGACATCCCCGGCGAGCAGCCGGCAGCGACCGGGCCTGCCGAAGTGCCGGGCTCGTCGTCGCTGTGGCGCAACGGGGACTACATGTGCTGGTGGAGCGGCAATGCGGTGTCGCTGTTGGGCAGCAACCTGTCGGTGATGGCGTTCCCGCTGCTGGCGGTGTTCATCACCGGGTCGGTGCTCGACGCCGGGATCATCGCGGCGGCGGGGCGTATCGGCGGGCTGATTACCCTGCTCTGGGGTGGGGCGCTGGCGGATCGGCGGTCGCGCAAGGCGGTGCTGGTGGCGGCCCCGGTGCTGCAGGCCGTCCTGATGGGCGTGGTCACGGTCTCGCTGCTCAGCGGCCCGGTGCGCGTCAACCTGCTCGCGGTGCTGGCACTGTTGTCCGGGCTGGTCAACGGGGTGCGCTACGGGGCGGTACTGCCGGCGCTGCGCCGGATCGTGCCCAAGGAGCAGTTTGCCGCCCGCGCGGCCCAGGAGCAGGGTCTGGCGATGGGGGCGCAGCTCGCCGGTTCGCCGCTGGCCGCGCTGTTGTTCTCGGCGGCGCGGTGGCTGCCGTTCGGAGTCGACGCCGTGTCGTTCTTCTTCGCCGCGATCGGCGCCGCCTTGATCCGGCGCCCGCTGGGACCCGACCGGCAGACCGGTGAGGACGCACCGCCGTCGCCGAGCGTGCTCGCCGACATCCGGGACGGGTTCCGGGTCATCGGGCACCACGACTTCCTGCGGTTCACCACCGGCTGGGTCGCGGTCACTAACCTGGTCGGCAACAGCTTCATGCTGCTGCTGGTGGCGCTGCTCGCCGAGCGCGGCGCCTCGCCTCAGCTGATCGGTGTCACCAACGCCGGGGTCCTCGCCGGTGGCATCCTCGGGGCGCTGCTGGCCGGGGCGATCCTGCGCCGCGTCCGGGCGCTGCGCGCATTCCGGGCCGGCGGCTGGATCTACGTGGCCAGTCTCGGCCTCGCCGCCGTGCTGCCGGCGCCGTGGCAGATCGGCCTGGCCACCGCGGTCTTCACCTTCGCCTCGGTGCCCATGGTCACGGTGTGGGAGTCGTACACCGCTCGGCTGGTCCCGGACGCGCTGGCCGGGCGCATCGGCGCGGCGTCGGCGTTCTGCGCCCAGTCGCTGACCTGGGTCGGCATGCTCCTGGCCGGTTGGCTCGCGCACGCGTTCGGCGCCACCGTCGCGGCGCTGTGCTTCGCCGCGATCCTGGTCCCGTACGCGGTCGCCGGGCATTTTGCCCGCTCGCTGGCGATCCTGCGCTGCCCACTCGAGCATGTCGAAGAACTGCAGCCCATCGGTGCCTCCGGTCTGGAGGACCGGAAGGAGCCCACCGTCTGACCCCGTCCGCCGAAGCGTCGAACGGCACCGGTCGTCGACGTCATCGACCGACTCCGGGCTCGTGATGCCAGCGAACGGGCGCGGCGGCAGACGTCACCTGCGGCCCGGGGCTGGCACGATCAGGCCGTGACTATCAGCGGAACCGAGCTGTCGCGCGCGTACTTTCACCATGTCGTCGAGCCCGTCGTGCGCCAGCGTTGGCCCGAGATGGCCTGTGCGGCGGCGCGACTGGGGAGCGGGTCCGACGTGCTCGGCCTCGACGACGAGATGTCGCGCGACCACGACTGGGGGCTGCGCCTCAACCTCCTCGTCCCGGCAGCCCTCGCCGATGACGTCGACGCGCATCTGTCCGAGCGCCTGCCCGAGTCCTACGCCGGTCATCCGGTGCGGTTCGCTACTACGTGGGACCCGGTCGTGCGGCATCGCGTGCAGGTCGAGACGGCGCGCGGGCTCGCCGTGTCCCGGCTCGGCGTGGACCCCACCCGGGATCTCGGGGTCGAGGAGTGGCTGTCGCTCACGGGTCAGGCCGTTCTCGAGGTCACCGCGGGCGAGGTGTTCGCCGACGACGCGGGCGAGCTCGCCGGCATACGCAGACGGCTCGAGTGGTATCCCGACGACGTGTGGCGTCACGTCGTCGCGACGGACTGGGCACGTCTCGCGCAGGAGCTGCCGTTCATCGGCCGGACGGGCGAGCGCGGTGACGAGCTCGGGTCGCGGGTCGTGGCGGCGCGGCTCGCAGGGGTTGTGATGCACCTGGCTCACCTGCTCGAGCGCACGTGGCCGCCCTACGCCAAGTGGCTCGGCACGAGCGTCGCCCGGCTGCCCCGGGGGCGTGCGGTGCTCGACCCCCTGCATGCGTGCGTGGCGGCGGCCGACTGGCGCACGCGGGAGGCGCGCCTCGTCGAGGCGCTCATGGTGTTGGGTCGGCTCCAGAGCGAGGTCGGGCTGCCGACCGTGGAGGACCCGGTCGAGCCGTTCTGGGACCGGCCCTACCGCGGCGTACGCGAGGACGCCGTCCGCGTGGTCGAGGACGCCGTCCGCGTGGTCGAGGACGCCATCACGGACCAGGAGGTAAGAGCCCTACCTCGGGGCGTCGGGTCGGCCGAGCAGTGGAGCGACAACGTCGAGGTCCTGGTGAACACGACGCGAAGACGGCCGCCCGAACCCTGACATGTTCGTGATGGTCTGGCCGCGCCGGCTAGTTACAGAGCCGGGGTGATCTGCGTGTCCGGGGTGCCGCCCAGCGCCTGCGCGCACCGCGCCTGGCGGGCCAACGAGGAGTCCGGGGCGCACTCCCATGTCCGGCCTGGGTGCAGGCCGGGTACCGCACCACGGACGTGAACCTGACCGCGGGCCGGGCCACCTTCACCCGCGCCGGCTGAGACCGCACGTCACGCCGGCGGGGTGGTGCCAGCGCCCGCGCCGATTGCGTGGCGAGCTGACGGGGGAGGCTGCACCGGCGCCTGCTCTAGCGTGCTCTAAACGCCGCGTTCTTGCTCTAGCGGCAATCGTCCCGGCCGGGCCGTGGGGGAGTCCGAACCGCACGGCAGCCCCCGGGAGGGTGCCCGGCGCCATGCGTAAACGGGAGCGTAGAGCGTGCGTAAACGGTAGCGCGGGGCGTGCGTAAACGGTCCAGTAGCGCATGGCGTGCTGCCAACGGGACAGACGGTCGCACCCTGGCGGCACCATGAGGGGCATGAGCGAGCCCCACACCCCGGACGAACGTGGCAGTTCCCCGGGTGACCACGAGGCACCAGCCGACGAGACGGTCGCCGCCTCGGGAGCCGAGCAGCCAGGCCCTGCCGAGCGGCCGGCCCGGCTCGAGGAACAGCTGGCCGAGGCCCGGGCCTGGGCGCGAGCCGAGTACTGGCAGAGGTGGGATCTGCGTGTGACCGACCCGGACCACCCGCCGGCGTGGCTCATGGTCGACGCCCCCGACGCCCCCGAGGAGACCCTGCTCGAGGCGGACCTCAACGCCGAAGACGACGACGGCAACAACTGGACCCTCGTCGAGATGGACCAGTTCGACCCGGCCCGCGTGTACCCCGGGGCGCGGCTGCTCGCGGGCCGGCCAGGGTTCGCCGCCCCGGCGCAGGTGCTGCGCACCGAGCTGTTCCTCACCACCAGCGGCGCGGTGAGGGTCCTGGTGACGTTCCGCCAGACGGCGTTGCGGACCCTGGAGGAGGCGCTCGGCTCCCACCCCGAGCCGGACGCCTGAGCCGCACGACACCCTCGGGACGCCGCTCACGCCCGGGTGACCTTGGGCCGGGCAGTCAAGGGCCGCCTAGTGCCGCGGCCCGCACCTGGCGCACGCTGGGTGGGTGTGAGCGGGCTGAGCGAACGGGACCGCGCCATCCTCGACTTCGAGGCGGTCGCGGTGTCCCCGGCGGGCACCGGCGCCAAGGAGGAGGCCATCCGGGACCGGTGCGGCCTAGGCGTCACCGCGTACTACCAGCGCCTGAACGCCCTGATCGACACCCGTGAGGCGCTGGCCTACGCCCCGGGGCTGGTGCGCCGGCTGCGGCGGGTGCGCCGGGCTCGGGTGCGCAGCCGCCGGGACCGCAGCGCGGACTTAGCTCACGTCGAGCGCGGCCATGCTGCCCGCCGCCAGGTCTGCCAAGGTGGATCACACGCGCCGCACCCGCGGCATCGGCGCGACGTGCCACGGGCAGAAACGTCTACATTCCTGCGGGTGAAACACGCAGGAATGTAGACGTTTCTGCCAGGCGCGCACGCAGGAACGTAGGGGCTTGGGTGCGTCCCTGCGCGGCGCTGGCCGGGGCATGTCGGCGGCCGGTGCCACGCTTAGGCCATGACCGCAGACGGCAGCGCTGGCCCCGCACCGCAGGCACGCCCGGTCGGGGCCGGAGAGACGGTGGACGAGCTGGGTCCAGGGATGAGCGGGCGGTGGGTGGTGCACACCCGCGGCTCCACCCACGTGTGGGACATGGACGCGCGCACCTACGCCCGGCACCCGCGCACCCCGGCCGCGGCTATGCCGCACGACGGGGTCGACCACCCCATCCGGTCCGTGGGCGCCTGGCCGCGGGTCGGCGCCCACTCCTACGTAGTCTTCGACGACCCGCAACACTCGGCCCTCGAGCACTGGCGCCAGTCCGGCACCATCCTGTCCATCGTCCCGGCGGTGGACTGAGCCGGGTCTGCCGCGGGGCCGCGCCGGGCTCACGACGGCACCGCTAAAGGCCAGATGAGCAGATGAGCGGACCATCGCGCGGCTAAGGTCGAAACCTCGTGATGACGCGACGCCGGCGCGGACAGTCACGCTCATGACATCTGTGGAGGGCAGAGCAGTGACAGGGGCAGGGGGAGAGGCGTCGTTGACGCCCGAGGGCAAGGCTCGCCACGAGGTCGACGTCCCTCTGGCCCCGGACGGGCCGAGCGTGGCCGGTTCTTCGGCGTTGCCGGCGTCAGCGGCGCCCACCGAATCGGGCGCGTCAGGCCCGCTGTCCGAAGTGTCGCTGCGGTCGTTGGCACCTCACTTCGAGGAGGCCCAGCACCGCGCCTACGTCCAGCGGCTGGAGGAGGCGCTCGGGGGGCAGGAGAACCTCAACATTGCACTCACCGGGCGGTACGGGACCGGGAAGTCCAGCGTCCTGGACGGGTTCGAACAGAACCACAAGGCCACCACGCTCCGCCTGGCCATCTCCACGCTCGCACCGAGCGCCGAGGGCGTGACCCTGACAAACCGCATCCAGAAGGAGCTCGTCAAGCAGCTGCTCTACAGCGCGACCGCTCGCACAGTGCGGCACTCGCGCTTTCGGCGCATCCGCCCCTTGTCCAGGTTGCGCGCGGTCGGTGAATCCGCCACCGCGGTGGGCTTGCTCGGGCTCCTGCTCGGACTGCTGGGGTGGCTGCCGTCACCGGCCTGGGCCGGGGCCGGTCAGCCGTGGCCCGTCCGGGTGGGCCTCTGGGGGCTCGTGGGCAGCCTGATGGTCGTGCCTCTCGCGGTGACGCGTCTGGTGACCTACGACCGCTTCTTCGTATCCGACCTGTCCGCGGCGGGGGCGTCGGTCAAGCTGTCGACCAAGACGGCCACCTACTTCGACGAATACCTGGACGAGATCGTCCACTTCTTCAACGCCGAGCCCTACGACATCGTCATCCTCGAAGACCTGGACCGCTTCGACGACCCGCAAATCTTCGAGGCGCTGCGCGAGCTCAACACCCTGCTCAACCACACCCCGGAGCGCCTGAAGAAGGACACGCCCCTCCGGTTCGTGTACGCGGTGCGGGACAGCCTGTTCGAGCAGCTGGGCGCCGACACCAAGGAGAAGGCCTCCGACGCCGCGGTGGCGGAGACCGTCCGGGCGAACCGGACCAAGTTCTTCGACCTGGTCATTCCGGTCGTCCCATTCATCTCCCACCGCAACGCGCGCGAGCTGCTCACCGAGCTGCTGGACAAGGCCGGCGTGACGACGGTGGACCGCCGCCTGGTCGACCTGGTCGCGCGGCACACCACCGACATGCGCCTGCTGATGAACATGCGCAACGAGTACCTGGTGTTCGCCGAGCGCCTGCTGGAGTCGGACAGTCCCGCGCCCGAGCTGAACGCGAGCAAGCTCTTCGCCCTGGTGGCCTACAAGAACTTCCACCTGAGGGACTTCGAGCAGATCGCACGCCGCGGCAGCGACCTGGACAGCCTCTACACTCACCGCCGCGACCTGGTGCGCGCAGCGGTCGCCGAGCGGGAGAAGAGGAAGCGTGACCTTGCCGCTGGCCGGGTACGGGCTCGATCCATTGCCCCCGTCGCGCGGAAAGTCGGCGACCGCCTTCGAGCCCTCGGGCAGGCTGCGCTCGCTGGCTCCAACTGGCCGGGCTACCAACTTCGGTTCTCCGTGAGCTCCACGAGGTACGACCCCGACGAACTGGCATCAACCGAGTTCTGGGCCGAAGCTGCTGAAGCCGCCGAGGTCGTGATCCTCGCCCAGAGCCACCCGGGAGCCGGTCCCCAGCGGGTCATGACGTTGGGGGAAGACGCTCTCGGTGCTCTCTTTCCGGAGGCATTGACCAAGAACCGGTGGGACACCTTGGGCGACGAAGCCGCCCGGGCCGAGCTCGCAGAGCTCGATGCGGACATCGCGTTCCTCCGCGGTGCCGACTTCCACGACCTGGCCGCTGCGGGGGGGTTCACCTTCAGGGTGGACGAAACCGACCAGACGTTCACCCAGATCATCGACGCGACCATGAAGTCGGACCTCGCCCGGGACCTGGTCAAACGCGGCTACCTCGACCGGAACTTCCCCCTCTACGCGGCCCTGTTCTACGGTCACTTCACCGGGGTCGACGTCGCCACGTTCATCGTGCAGACCGTGCAGACCCACACCATGGACATCGACTACCGGTTCACCAGCCCCGCATCCGTCGCCAACCTGCTGGACGAGGCGAGCGAGGACTTCACCCAGACCATCAGCGCCTACAACATCGCCGTGCTCGACCACCTGCTCGCGACCTCCGATGAGCGCGCAACGAACATCGTCGACCACCTGATCGCCGACTTCGACGATCCGGCCCAGGAGTTCGTGACGGCCTACCTCACCTCGGGTGAGCAGCGCACCCGACTGGCGGCGCAGCTGAGCGGTCGCCGCTGGCGCAAGGTCTTCCCGTACCTCGTTGCCAGCGAGAGCGTCCCCGACGACGTGCGCCCCGAGCTCGTCAACGCCGCGCTCCTGGCCGGCGACCCCGAAGCGCCGTACGACCTCGGTCTCCAGGTCAGCGAGTTCCTGGTCGAGCACTACCCGAGCATGTCCGCCTTCACCGAGGCCCACGACGAGTCCGTCACTCGCACGGTCGCGACCCTCCTCGAGCAGGCCGACGTGTCCGTTCCTGACCTCGAAGCGGTGCACGAGACGCTCCGGGAGCAGGTCGTCGACCGGAACCTCTACCGCCTCACAGCCCCCAACCTGCGGGCCGCTCTCGACCTCACGGGTGACGTGAGCCTCGACCGGGTGCGCGCCAACAAGACCGTGTACCAGTACTGCCTCGCCAACCCCTCGGAGTACCTGTCCGCAGTCGAACTGGACGACGAGACCCCGCACGCGGTTCGCACGACCGAGACCCTCACCGCGGTGCTGTCGGAGGTGGCCGACGACTGGAACCCGGACCAGGTTCGGCAGCTGGCGGACGGCGCGGCGACGGAGAGTGCCTTGCAGCGTCTGGACGAGGTTCCGACATCGTCGTGGCCGGCCCTCGCCGCAGCCAAGCTCTTCCGCCCCTCCCTGGCCAACCTCGAGGCTTACCGGGCCGAGGTCGGGACGATCGACGCACACCTGGCCGCCCTGCTCCTCGAGGCCGGCCAGATCGACACCGACGAGGACGAAGCCGCCGCCGACAGGCAACCGGACAAGGTGGCCGCCGCCGTCGCGCTCCTCAACGCGGGCGACACCATCCGGGAACCCGCGGACCGGGTCACCCTGGTCCGCAGTCTCAACCTCGAGGGACCCCTCACAGCGGCGAACCTCACCCCGGAGCCGAGTCACCTGTTCGCGCTCCTCCTCCAGCACCGCCTGGTCGCCGACGACGCGACCTCCTTCAGCCACTTCCACGAAGCCGGGTGGGAGGCCATGGGGCCGGCAATCCTCGCGTCCGACCACATCGAGGAGTTCCTCACCGCCGACCTGGTCGAGGCGATGGTCGCGGACCTGTTCCGTAGCCCGCACGTTCGCGACAAGGTCGGCCGGCTGGTGTTGGAGGACCTGGAGCAGTTCGTGCCCGACGACGACGGCCCCGCGCTCATCGCCGCGGCCGACTTCGCCGTGGACCACGGAGTTCCGCTGCCGCTGGACCAGGTCCGCCGGGTCGCGGCCACCGGTCAGGCGACAGCGCCAGACCTCACGGTCCGGCTGCTGGTCATGGCCACCCCGCCGCCCACGGCGGATGACATCGTGGCCACGCTGACCGAGCTCGGGCCGCCCTACAACAACTTGACCACCCATTCCCAGACCACGTTCGACGTCCCGGATGACGACGCGCACCGGGCCCTGTTCCAGACCTTGACGGCGGCCGACATCTGCACGACCAGGAGGAAGAACAGACACCGGGTCGTGAAGCTGGCCCCACCGGCCTGAAGGCGAGCGTGAGACATGCCGATGCTGCGTGAGGTGGAGGCCTACCCGGCGACCGGGTTCCCGGACCGGGCGTGGGACGCCGACGTGGACAAGGCCGCGTTCCTGGCCCGCTCGCGGGCGATCTTCGAGCTGCCGCTGGCGCCGCTGGAGGCGCTGCGCGCCCAGGTGGCCGAGCAGGGTTTGCGGCTGTGGTGGGCGTCGGCGTGGAAGCTCAGCCCCAACCGGCGGCACAAGGCGCCCGGTGTGTACCGCATCGCCCCGGACGGGTACGGGCGGGTGCAGCTGGAGGTGTGGGCCGCCACCGGCCGGGATGAGGTCGTGGCGCGCACCGAGCCGGCCGTCGCGTTCAGCACCCTGCAGGGGGTTGCTCGCAGCGCGGCCACGCTGCGCTGGGACGGCTCGGAGCGGGTGTCCCTGGTGCCCTGGTCTGGCCTGTTCGGGCAGAGCTCGGGCCGGCTGCAGGTCGACCTGACCACCGACGAGCCGATGGTGCCGTTGCGCATCGACACCCCGGTGGGCCCAGGGGCCGCGGTGCCGGTGGTCGTCGAGGACGCGGGGCCGCCGATCCTGGCCGGGTCCGGGTGGCTGGTCGTCGACCGCCTGGACGCCTTCGGCACCGGCGCCTACGAGCAGGAGGTGGCCCGGGTGGCGGACCTGCTGGCGCGCGACGCCGAGCACGCCGCGTGGTGGGAGGGGTCCCCGTTCGGGGTGCTGTACCTGCAGGTCGTCGTCGAGCACCCCCGCATTCACTACGCGCCGGCGCGGGCCGGTGTGCGCAAGCGCGGGCAGGACCAGCAGGTCACCATGGTGCGGACCCTGGCCGGGATGCCGGTGCGCACCGACGTGGACGCGCTACGAGAGCTCGCCCGCGCCGACGTGCACCAGGCGCTGGTCGACGTCGCCGCGAAGCGGCACCTGCCACCACCGCCACCGTTGCCGGACCGCGTCTACCGCAGTCATCGGCGCACCGGCGGGAGCTAAGTACTCCGTTCTGCCTGCGTACGTCGGGCGTGGGCGGCTTGCCGGGCCCTGCTGGGCGTTCCCAGCGGCTTCGCTCCCGGTCGTGGTCGTGCACGTCTCACGGGTTGCGGGGTGGCCCGCCGTCCAGCGGCAGGTGGAACCGCTCGTAGGTGCCCAGGTCGGCGACACGGGTGAAGCCGTTGCGGTGCAGGACGGCGACGCTGGTGTGGTTGCCGTGGGTGACGCCTGCGTAGACGTCGGTGGCGCCGAGCTCGTCGAGGGCGTGTTCGACCGCGAGGGCGACGGCCGTGGTGGCGTGCCCGCGGCCGGTGTGGTCGGCGTCGATCCAGTAGCCGATGGAGTACTTCGGCGGGTTCACCGGGTCCAGGTCGACGCGGCCGATGAGGCGGCCGTCGAGCAGCACGGCGAACCGGATGTTGCCCTCGGCTGGGTCGGCCCAGGCCGCGGCGTGCTCCTCGGGGGTGCGGTCGCGCTCAGAGGGGGTCAGGTTCAGGTGGGAGGCGTTGCGGCGGAGGACCTCGGTGTAGGTCGCGGCGAGGTCGGCGGTGAGAGAGGTGAGCGAGACGGGCACGGTGGCAGTGTCGCCGCCCGGTCAACGGGTTTGTGCGGCGGTTCCTGAGTCGGGTGTCCCGGTGCACCTGCCCCGTTCGACGCGCTGGCCACGGCCACCGTGGAGGCGGCCCCCGCGGCGACGCCCTGACATATCGGTGGTGAGGATGGCGGTGCGTAACCGGATGCGCCGACAGCGGTGGCCGTTTGCCCACATTGCGATCCTGGAACGGGCTGCTGACAGACGCTCGAGCGATCAGTCGAAGTAGCTCAGTCCGCGCTCCATGTTCTCCCGTCCGCTGCGGTAGTACCGGGTCTGCACGGTGCCGATGTTCTCCCAGCCGCCGACTGCCATGAGTTCACCCTCGGGCATGTGCAGGATGTCGACGCACGTGCGGGCGAACCGGTGCCTCAGGGAGTGCCAGGGAAGTCGGGCCTTGCGGCGCTGGACGGTCACGGCCCGGTAGGTCCGGGTGCGCGCGTCCCACTTCGGATACTCCTCGATCCAGTGCTCGACCTGCCAACCGGCGGCCTCCATCGCGGGGAGCAGGTAGTCGCTGTTGAAGCCCGTGTACCAGTGCATCCCGCCCTCCTTCGCCGGGAAGAGGAGCGCCTCCGGATTCTGACCGTCCGCTTGCTCGGCCAGCGCGACCTCGACCCGGGCGCGCACGGCGTCGCGGAGCCGGTAGCCGGTGATGGACACCCGGGGGACCGGGATGGCGCGGGCCTTGTCGCCCTTGGGGCGGACGCGGCGCCCATGACCCGGGCCGGGCGTGCCAGGGGCGTCGACCTGCCAGTCGACGTGGAGGTGGGCGTGGGCGTACTCGGCGCAGCCGTCGAGGTGGGCGTCGTGGGCGGTGAACTGGAACTGCTCGCCCCACCGGGGGCCGCTGCCCGCGGCGAGCTCGGTGGCCAGCGCGCCCCAGCTCGGGAACGCTTTGTCCAGCTCGGTGGCCAGGGCGGTTATCCGGGTCCGGGACGGCGCATCCTCGTCGCGGATGTAGCCCGCGGCCTGGCCGTTCAGGCGGACCGTCGGGGTGCGGGCCGGCGCCTCGCGGAGCTGCGCGGTCCGGCGCAGGGACGGGGCCGGCATGCTGCAGGCGCGGGGGAGGAGCTCGGCCTGCAGCGGCGCGAAGTACCCGTGCTGCTCGCCCCAGACGAGGAAGGCCCGGACCAGGCTCGTGTTGATGCGCACCATGGCGTCGGTGCCGGCCTGGGCGCGCATCCGGTCGCACACCTCTCGCGTGACATCCATGGCACGCAGGTCCTCGAAGCCGCGCAGGCAGCGGCTGAGGTTGTTCTCGATCTGCAGCTTGTTGGCCGGCTTCCAGGGTTTCTTGCCCTTGTACGGGCTGCGTCCCGCCGCGAGGTAGGCGTCGAAGATCTCCGCGAGCCGGGTGACCGCCTTCGGCCCGGCCGCGGCGCTCACGCAGAAGTCGATCTCCGCTGCCTTGGCGAGGGCGCCGTCCAGGACGCGGCCACCGGTGGTGTCGCCGCGGCTGCCGTCCGGGTTCACCCACTTCAGGCGGTAGTAGCCCTTGGCGTTCGGCCCGGAGACCCTGACGGCGCCGACCACGGCGACCGGGCCCGGCTGGTCCCTGGGCGCGACCGCGACGCTCATCGTGGCCTCGGCTTGTACGACTTGATCCGGGGGGTCGCCGGCGCCGGCGTGGGCGCGGTGGCGCCGGCCGGACGCGGCGCGCGGCGGTCGGCTCCGGTGGCCAGGGGCGTGCCGGCCGGGCTCGGGGTCCGCCGCGCGCGGGCGCTGCGCGGAGGCAGGGCGGTGAACCAGGCGAGGACCGCCTCGCGGAGCCACAGGTGGCGGCCGAACCCGGCCCGGGGGGCGGGGAAGGCCGGGTCGTAGGTGTACTCGCGGGCGGTGTCCACGTGCAGGTGCAGCGCGGCCGCGACGTGCTCGATGGTCCAGATCGGTGCGTTGAGGTCGATGTCCATGGCCCGGTCCGTGTCGAGCCGGCCCGGGAGCGCAATCACCCCGGACAACGGCCCAGCCCCCGGCAGGGGGAATCCGGGGGACTCCCTGACGGGGGCTGGGCGTTGCTGCAGGTCGGGGCCGGTGCGGCCCGACTGGTTTAGATGTCGAAGTATCACTTGAATGCCTCCTGCGCTTCGATGACCGCAGGCCTGTGACCTGCCGTTTCTCAAAGCGGTGGCGCGGCCGAAAGAAGCTGGCTACTCAACCGGTAGGCAGCTTCTTGTGCGAATCGTGTGCGAAAATGGAATGGACTCACCGGATGGGGGACCGCACGGCGACGGCCAAACTGACCCAGGCTGTTGGCCGGCGACCCAGGAGAGCGTGAAGGCGCGCGCCTGACCTCGCTCCCGATGGGGGAGCTCGTTCAGAGTCGGTCGGCATGACCCCGGCCAGGCGCCCCGGAGGTCGTCCGTCGGTTTGAGGTGGGCCCTGGGTGCCCGGCGTACCAGCGCAGGGCCCCGGTGCCCACGGGGGATCTCCTGAAAGAGCGCCATCATTGACCCCAATTCCTCTGATAGAGGATTGTAGAACCAGAGTCTCTCAGAGGGGCAAGCGCCCGGGGGCCTCGGAAGGCCAAGGGATGTGATCATGGACGACGAGCTCGGCCCCACCCTTGCCGAAGTCACCGGAATCGAGCCGGTTCCCGACCCGCCGTTCGACGCCCACGGCGTCACTCCCGGCATGCTGGACCGGCGCGTTGTGGACCAGACGCAGGTCTGGGTTGATGCCCGCGCCGAGGTTCACCGGGTGGCGGACATGGGCGATGCCTACCGGGCCAACGTGGTCGCCCACCTACACCTGCACGCGACCTGGATGTGGTCGGCCGCCGCGTTCGACGAGCTCCTGGACGACCCGGTCGGCCTGCATGCCGCGCACCGGGAGACCGGGATCCCGCTGATCGGTGAGGTGGACCCGCACACCTGGCTGGAGTCCACCCCGCTGGTCCGGGCGCTGCGCCGGCTCACCCCTGGCATCGCCCCACCGGCGGTCCTGGCCGCCTGGGCGCGCGGCGTGCAGGCCCGGTCGGCGCGGGCCGGCACCGACATCTGGAAGGTCCCCGGCGCGGTGGTGCCGATGCCCCAGGACCCGGACCGCGACTGGGCCCACGACATGCGCCAGACCCCGCCCCCGGTCGGCCACGACCCGAACGGGCAGGCACCGCAATGACCTCCCCGGGAAGGAGCCGGCATGGCCAAGCCCACCCACCCGGAGGCCGCTGGGGACCTGCCGCAGGCCATGCGGCGTGCGCTGGCGGAGGCCGCGGCGCTGCGCCTGCAGCTGGCCCGGTGCACCCGCGACCGGGACGACGCCCGGACCTGGGCCCAGGCCTGCGTCCATCGGTGCTGGCCCGCCTACCTGGACACCACCGACCCGCCGGACTGGCTGCGGTCCCGACCGCCACGCCAGGCCCCGGCCCGCTCGCCCCTGCCGGCGGCGCTGCTGCGCGACGAGCTGCACGCCTCCCACGAGATCAGCGAGCTGCTGGTCGACCTGACCCGCATGGTGGGCGAGTTCGACGACGCGCGGCCGGCTGAGATGGACGCTGTCTTCTACGTGCAGGCGTTCAACATGCTGCTGACCGAGGTGCGGGCCCTGCTGACCCTGCTGGACACCGGGCTGGGGTGACCGCGGTGGAGGGCTTCACCACTGCCTCGGGGTCCGCGTACGAGGTCCATCTGGACACCCGAATGATCCGCCGGGTCGGCAACGCCGCCGGGCACCCGCCCACGCCCCGGCAAGGACCCGACGGGCAATGGCGGCACTTCCACGACCTGGTCCTGGTCCAGCTGCCCGGCGAGGACGTCTCGATCGCCATCGCCTGGGACGGCGCCGGCGCGCTCACCCTCACCTCACCGCTGGCCACGGTCAGCCCCGGTCTGGCCCGCCTGCTCGGGGTGCCGAACCACGACGGACCGGCCTGAGTTTCCGCACACGAGAAGGGATACCCGATGGAGCAGGTCGATGAGCTCACGCCCGAGACCGGTGGCCGCTGGGCCGTGGAGACCCGCAGCTCGGTCCACGTCTGGGACCTGGACGCCCGCACCTACACCCGCCTGCCGCGCACCCCGGAAGCCGCGATGGCCATCGACGCGACGCCCCAGCCGATCACCGGGGTCGCGGCGTGGCCCCGGGTCGGCGGCGCCAGCCTTGTCCTGTTCGACGAGCCCGGGGACCCCGACCTCGAGCACTGGCACAAGTCCGGGACCATCCTGGCCATCACCCGCCTCCCCGCGGCCGACCCGGCGGACCCCAGTGCCGCCGGGGCGCTGCCGCTGGTTAACGTGCACGACCCGTCCGAGTGCGCCGGACGGGGCTGCGTCATCCACCACCCCAGCCAGCACCACATGCGGACCTGGCCGCTGAACTGGCGCGCCGACCTGGGCCCTGGCGCGATGGAGCGGATCTGTCCGCACGGCATCGGCCACCCCGACCCCGACGACCTGGCTTGGCAGGTCAGCCAAGGCCGGACGCACGCCGGGGTCCACGGCTGCGACGGCTGCTGCGCGCCTCCCACCTAGGTGGCAAGCATGGACAAGCCGGTGCAGTGGATGACCGTGCATGAGCTGCGCGACGAGGTCGACCGCACCCGCCCGGCGTGGGAACAGCAGCGGGTCGACGTAGGCGCGTTGCTGCAGACGGGGGAGCTGGGGAAGTCACGCGTCAGGCATCCTTGAGTGGGTCCTCGACGCAGTCTCGGCGGTGCTGGCATTTGTCGCGTTGGCCGTCCTGCTGGTGAACGCGGGGCGCCGTGGTGCCGAAAGACGGAGCCGGGAATCGAACCGCGAATCATCTTGATCAGCGCCGCATCGACGCGCACCGGCGACCCTCTGTTGCAACGCCTACCTCGCATGCAACTCTTGTCACTCAGTTAACGCCCGCGCGGACCTGGGCGTCCCGGACGCAATAGGTGATTGCCGGCCAACAGCCGTATCAACGACAAGCGGGACCTTACCTGCAGACGCCGCACTCGCCCTCGAGCCACCGGCCAAGTCGCGCGGGGCGAGCCTTGCTGGCCTAGGAACGGTCAACGTATGCGAAGAGCTCATGGTCGGCGTCCAGCTCCTCGTTGACGAGCAGCTCCCCGCCGATGGCCCTCAGGTAGCTAACATCGAGGTAGTCCAGCTGCGTGCGGATGAGACAGTCCCAAGTCAGCTCAGGCCAACGCTGCGACCACGCGCACGCGAGGAGTTCAGGGTGCTCCTCTGGCCCTCCAGCCATTTCAATTATCAATCGGTCGTCAGCGTCTGCGTTTCCGTGGGAGAGCAGTTTCGGTTTCCGAAACACTTCGGTCTGGAAGTCCGCCAACTCTGCTTCTCGGCGGATGAGTTTCTCTCTCGTCAAGGCGTCGATTGTGATGCCTGCGTCGGCCAGTTCCGTCAGTACCGACGGAAGCAGGACATCGAGTACCCCTTCTGACCTGATGGCGAGGTGGAGGGCTCGCCGGGCCATGGTGGGCCCGGAAACGAGAATGGTGTACCAAACGGTTCGCGTGTCGTCGAAGTCCATGACTTGGCACTGTTCGGGTTGTCCCCCGTAGGCAATCGCAGCCGCCAGTCGAACCCAGCGACGAAGGCGGGCCCCGCGCGGTTGCGCATCGACGTCCCGGGAGCCATGGGCGTCGCGGTCTCGGTGGTCAACGAGGACGATGGCCCCGGGCGGCGGATGGACTGACACCTGCCATCCAGTCGACGCCGAGTGGCCTCCTCGGGAGCCAGCACCCCCCCTGCGCCTTTCCCTGCGGGTGCATCGCCTACTTTCGAGCTCAGAGCACCCCCGCAGGAACCTTGATGTCGCCTGCAGTCAAGTTCCCTAGCTTCAACCCCGCCCGGTGGGTTGCGCTGGGCAATCGCAGTCGTAACCGGCGGCTACCTGAGGACCAGAACCTCGCAGCAACGTGGGCCGTGGTTGAGGGGACTACGGCGACCGCCCGTGCGGGCGTGCAGGTGGCCGGGGAGTTGGCCGTCGTCGGATGGGTTGGCGCGCCGTGACGCGTAGCCATCCAAGGGTGCGAGAGGCTTCTCGTCGTGAGACCAATCCCATGGGAAATGATGGCACCCCAAGATGTCGAGGATGCAATTTCCGCACTCCTCGTCAGGATCGTCCCGGGGGCACGCCGGGTAGATGGCTCCGGTGGGGACGACGGCGCCGACGTGGTGGCTGTGGCTAACGGCTCTCTGCACATCTACGAGGTAAAGAGCTTCACCGGACGCTTGAGCCCAGGTCGCAAGTCTCAGATCCTCAAGTCGTTGAGAGTGGCGTCCGCAAAACGGCCAAACATGGCGGGGTGGACCCTTGTCTTGCCGATGGACTTCAGTCCTGCCGAGGAGCGCTGGTTTGAGAGCGATCTGTCCACTGTTGTCTCGGTTCCGGTCCAATGCCTAGGTCGCACCTGGCTAGACGTCCAATTCGCACAACGTCCCGATCTCGATCGAGCATTCGTTCCCGGAGGCAACGAGGCCAAGGCTCTTCAACTGCTCGCCTCGTACCAGCAGGAGAAGGCTGGATTGGGGAATGGCCTGCCCGACGCGATCGAGCGAGCGCAGGCCCTGCGCGGCCTTACAGATTCTGTCGACCCCGATTACGCGTTTGACCTAGCGTTTACGAACGGCACCACATCCGTGTCAGTGCGCCCAAAAGACGCAGATGCTCCCAATCGCCGCCCCATAACCGCTTCTCTAGGTTTCAAGGCGGAACATGGCAGTGCTGCCGCTCACGACATCGACTCCTTCCACCGGTTCGGAAGTGGCCTCTCGCTGGGCCCCAACAATGTCGCGGATGTCCATCTAGACCTTCCCGCTGAACTAGCCAGACTGGTCCCGAAAGGAGCAGCTGTCAGCATCACTCTGACTCCAAACCCAGGGCCACGTACTCGAGTGCGCGTGTCGGCCTTGCAGGATGGCCGAGCCACGCAACGGCTGACAATGACCGTTGATGAGTCGACCCGCGGCAGCGGCGGCGGCCAGCGAATCTACATGGTTGATGACACGAACATCCTCAGCATGGAGTACTTCATCGACTCACACCAAAGTGAGTGCAAGGTCGGGCTCAGGATTCCTTCGAACACGCACCCCGGCGACGCTCTGCCCTCGGTCTCCTTCTTGGCATGCCTGATGCAGGCAGCCGCGGTACGCATCGAACTCCCGGGTGCTCTGCCTGTCACCGCGCGCCTCGGATCAGCCACCGTCGCCAACTTCCAAGAAGTTCAACAGATTGCCCGCGATCTGGAACTGCTCGAGCAATCGCAAGAAATTACTGGCCATTTCTTAGGTTCGCCTCGACTGACAGGTCAGGACCGTCAGGCGCTGAGGATGGCCAACGAGTTTTGGGCCGGAAACAGTGTCGATTGGGTATGGATTCCCCGCTGGATCCCCATCGAAGGTGGAGCGGCTCTGGAGTGGTGTTCACTGTCGGGATTCATGCCCCGCGTCTCTATGACCGGAACTGGCCCCGACAGTCTCCCGCTGGCTGAAACTAGCATCCCTCTTCCGGGACGACTTGAGATGAGCGCCAAAGACCTGATCGTAGGCAACATGGCCGAGCTTCGCCGACTCTTCAAGGAGCATGGTCCTGCGGGAAGCTTCGGTGTCTTGTTGGTCGCGGATGACCAGTCGACTGTCACCTTCTCGGCCGAGAAGAACTAAACGCTGGGCATCCGCCCCTCCCGGACTACGAGGATGTCTCACGTGGCAGGTTCCGCGAGCTTCTTGAGTAGCGCAGGGCGGTGGCCATGGCCAGGCTTCGGCTCTGCCAGCCATTGCGATCCACGTACGGGATCTTGAGGCCGCGAGTAACCCATGACAGGCTCATGCCGCATGATCGATGAATTCGCGAAGGACAACCTGCACGGGAGACTGCGGCGGGACCGCGAGGCGCTGCTCTGGAAACTCGACGGCCTGTCCGAATACGATGCCCGCCGACCTTTGACAGTGACCGGGACCAACCTCCTCGGCCTGGTCAAACACGTGGCCAGCGTCGAGGCCAGGTACTTCGGAGAGGTCTTCGACCGGCCGTCCCCGGAACCACTGCCCCGGTGGCAGGACCACGACGGCAGCGATCTGTGGGCGGCTGAGGACGAGGCGCGCGATCAGATCATCGAGTCCTATCGGCGCACGTGGGAACACTCCGACGCGACGATCGACGAACTTGCCCTCGACGCCCCCGGCCACGTGCCGTGGTGGCCAAAGCCTTATACCAACACGAACCTGTTCGCCATCCTGGTCCACGTCCTCGGCGAGACAAACCGGCATGCCGGGCACGCCGACATCCTGCGCGAAGGCGTCGACGGCCGAACCGGAATGCGCCCCGAACACGAGATGCAGATCGATGAGGACACCCGCACCGCCTACTGCGCGAAGATCGAGCAAGCCGCCAGATCGGCCTCATCAGCCAAGGCGTAGAAGGCTGTCCCACGTGATTTGATCTTCGAGCGGCATGATGCCTGCCGTGAGTGCTGACCTGTCGAAGCGTCTGGTTCCTGATGAACTCTGGGAGCTGGTCGCCCCGCTATTGCCGTCGTTCGCGGCTCGACCGCAAGGTGGCGGGACCGCTCCGCGTGACGAGCGGGCCGTGTTCACCGCAGTGGTGTACGTGCTGACCAGCGGCTGTGACTGGCGGCATCTGCCGCCGACGTTCGGCACGTCCTCCGCCACCGCGCATCGCCGCTTCACGGTATGGACCGAGGTCGGCCTGTGGCGTCGGCTGCATCGGGCGGTGCTGGACGAACTCGGGGTCCGGGGCGAGGTGGACTGGACCTCGGGGATCATTGACGCGGCCTCCGTTCGCGCCAAAGGGGGGATCGCTGACGGGGCCGAACCCGGTCGATCGCGGCAAGAAAGGCAGCAAGCTGCACATGCTGTCCGATGCCCACGGCATACCGCTCGCCGTCGCCGTGTCAGGTGCGAACATGCACGACAGTCTCGCCCTCAAGCCGCTCATCCGCGGCATCCCCGCCGTCCGGTCCCGCCGGGGACCACGGCGGCGCCGGCCTGTCAAACTCCGTGCGGACAAGGCGTACTTCTCCGCCGAACACCTCAGCTGGCTACGCGAGCGCAGGCTCGTCGCGCGCATCGCGCGGCCAGGCATCGAGTCTGGCGAACGCCTTGGTCGGCACCGCTGGAAGATCGAGCGGTCGATCGCTTGGCTCTTCGGCTACCGCCGCCTGACCATCCGATACGAACGAAAGGGCTCGCACTTCCTCGCCTTCCTCGGCCTGGCCGCTGCTCTGACCTGCCACAAGAAGCTCGCGAAACTTGCCACGTGAGATGCCCTCTAAACCGCGGCGGCCGCAGACCAACGGCAAGATCGAGCGGTTCCACCGCACCCTGGCCGACGGCTGGGGCTACGCCCGCTGCTACACCTCAGAAGCCGAACGCCGCGCGGCTCTGCCAGCATGGTCAACGACGCGATCACGCACGCGGTCACGGGTCCGGAGGGCAACGGGAGACGGCTGCTGACTCCAGCGCGGCCGGCTCAAATCCCCACACCGGCTCTTCGGACAAGCCACTTCCCGGACCCGCCACAACTCAGCCTACGACCCCGCTGCAGACGGCTTCTTGACACAGAGAGGAGCCAAAACCGGACGTTCTGCTCGTCGTTGGCCTGGTTCGGCAGTAAGCGTGGGATTCATGCGTGAAGTCCCCGAAGCGCGAGAGCTGAAGCGGCCTGGTCGAGCCCAGTCTGCTCTCTCACCACGGCCTTACTCTGCAGGGAAGCCAAGGTAGGCGAGGTCAGCGATTGCGTCGGTGGGATGAGCCGTCCAGAAGGTCCAAAGGCGTCCATCCCGCAGATGAAACTCGACTCCGGACCCCAAGAAGCGCCCGGGGGCGAGACGAAGTCGTAGCACCTCCGCTCTGCTTACCCGCCAAGGTCCGACGAGATGATGAATTCCGAATCTTGGGATAAAGACGACCTCATCAGCTGTCGCGCGCATCGTGACGAGCGGCCTAGTCAAGTTGAGCATCGGGGAAACGTTTAGGCCTCCGACGCGTCGCGTCGACAGGGCATTCCACGTCATAGGAGTTCCTTTAGTAGGGCCGACGGAGACAGTGACAAGAACGTCTGCGTCCATGTGTAACTCACCCCACCGTGCACCTCAGCGACCGGGGCAAGACCGACCCCGCCTCCGACTTCAGCACCGAGCACCGCACCACCTGGAGCCCCACAGGACTGCCCTCCGAACACGCCGAGCCCGCCGGAGAACCCCAAGTCACCAGACAGTCCACCGTAGCCAAACGGGCCGCCCAACTGTTGCACGTTTCTGGCAGTGCTGGCCTGGGCAGAGAGCTGAAGGTTTGCCTCTGGTGTCTGTCCGCCGCCACCGATGGTTTCAGTGGACCCTACGGAGATGTCGCCAGTCCGGTCGTCGACACCGATGACCAGGCAGGCTTGGAGGAATCCGCCGAGCATTGCGCCAGCCGAACCGGAGAGGCAGGGGCCGATCGTGATGAGCCCGGTCGGGTCCGCTTCGCTCAGAGGATCTTGGTTGGCATAGCTGTAGGGAGCCCTCGTGAGCGACACCAACGGGTCTCGGGACAGGAACTGTGCGGTGAACGGGTCGTAATACCGAGCCCGAAGGTAGTAGAGGCCGGTGCCCGCATCTTGGTACTGCCCATTCCACCGCAGAGGGGTGTCAGCAGCGCCTGTGTGTCCAGTGAGGTTGCCGTGCGGGTCATACGAGAACGTGGCCACCGCGGCGCCCGTGCCGTCCGTCAGCACGACGGTGGATCCGAGTTGGTCATGCTGGAAGTACTGCGCTGCCCCGGTCTGGTCGACCTGCTCGATCGGTTGGCCCTGGTCGTCGTAGAGGTAGCTGTTCGCACCGTCTGTCAGGAGCAAAGGGGCGGCCAGGGCGGCCCAGGCAAAGTGCTGGGTAATGCTGCCAGCGGTGCGGGTCGCCCGCAGACCGGCGGCATCGTAGGTGGCGGAACTGCTGGTTCCAGCCACTGCGGTTGTCGTCAGGTGCCCCGCTTGGTCATAGCTGTACGTCGCCGTAGCCCCAGCGGGGTCCGGGCCTGTCAGTCGATTGCCCGAGCTGTCGTAGGTGAGGCTGGTCGTGGCACCGCCGGCCGGGGTGTAGGAGGCGAGCTCGTTCGCGGCGTCGTAGGTGAGGGTGTCGCCGCCGATGCTACTGAGGTCGCCAGCTGGCGTGTAGCCGTATGTGGTGCTGTTGTCCCCGCTGAGCTGGGAGTTGGCCGTGTAGGTGTACGTGTGGTTGCCCGTGTCGGGCAGCCTGGTGGCGCTGGCCGCGGTCAACTGCCCGGAGTTGCGGGTGTAGTCGAGGGTGGCCAGGGATGCGCCGGTCGGGCCCTTGATGCCGATGGCGGTGATCGCGTTGGTGGCGTCGAAGGTGGCGGTCGAGGTGACCCCGTTGCCCCAAGTGGTAGAGGTCGCGTTGCCGTCGTCGTCGGCATTGATGGTGGTGGTGTGTCCGAGCCAGTCGGTCACGGTGTGCAGGCGGCCTGCGTCGTCGTAGCCGCGGTCGACGTGTTGCCCGTTGGGGTAGGTCAGAGCAGTGAGCTGGTTGTCGAGGTCGTAGCCGTAGACGACGGTTTGGCCGCCGCCATTTGTCTGCTGCGCGAGGCGTCCGAGCGAGTCGTAGCTGGTCGTGGTGGTGCCGGTGCCATCGCGCATCGAGACCTGGCGGCCGTCCGGGTCGTAGCCGAAGGTGGCCGCGGCCGTGGCGCCGTCGCTGTAGGTGGTTCCGGTCTTGAGGTTGACCGCGTTGTATCCGTTGGTGGTCGTCCGCCCGGCTGGGTCTTTGATCGTGGTGAGATTGCCGGCGGCGTCGTGCCCATAGTTGGTGGTCCAGTTGAGCGGGTCGGTGGCCGCGCTGATCCGGCCGAGGGCGTCGTAGGTGTAGGTGGTGACGTTGCCGGCGCCGTCCGCGCCGGTGAGTTCGTGCCCGTCGTGGTCGTAGGTGAAGGTGCTCGTCGTGCCGTCGGGGCGGGTGATCTGGGTGACGAGGCCGCGGGCGTCGTAGGCGTAGTGCGTGACGCCGCCGGCCAGGTCCGTGGCGGCCGTGCGCCGTCCCGCCGTGTCCAGGGTGTAGGAGGTGACCTGCCCCAGCGCGTTGGTGGTGGCGGTCGTTCGGCCCATCGCGTCGTATGAGGTCGAGGTGACGCTGCCGCGCGGCGTTGTGACGCTAACGGGCCGGCCCATGGCGTCGTAGGTGTAGGTGGTGGTGTGCCCCAAGGGGTCCTGCACCGAGTGCAGGGTGCCGTCCGCGTTGTACGTACGGATGGAGGTCTTCCCGTTCGGGTCGGTCACGGCGGTGACGTCGCCTGGGTGGGCGGAGCTGCGCGTGTAGGTCGTGGTCTGGGTCTGACCAGTCTCGGTCACGGGCCGGGACACAGACAGCAGGTTGCCCTGCCCGTCATAGGTGTACGTCGTGGTGCGCCCGGCAGCGTCGGTGGTGGAGGTGAGGTCGTCGAGGCTGTCGTACTGCCACGAGGCGGTGTCTCCGAGCGCGTCCTTGGTGCTGGTGCGGTTGCCCTGGGTGTCGGTGGTGTACGTAGTGACGTGCCCGTCGGGGTCCGTCACGGTGGCGATCGCCAGTGTGGCCGGGTCGTACGTATACCTGGTAGTCGCCGCCGAGGCAGTGCCAGCTCCCGAGACCTGGGTGGTCTGGGCGCCGCTGGCGTAGAGGTGGGTAGTCACTCGGCCGTCCGGGGAGGTGACCGTCGTCGTGCCGTCGCCGCCATAGGCGAAGGTCGTTACTCCGCCGGCCGGGTCGGTCTGCGACGTCACGCGCTGGCTGCTGCTGTACGTGTTCGTCGTGACGTTCCCGTCGGGGTCTGTCACCGACGTGAGCAGCCCCCAGTCGTCATAGCCATACCGGGTCAGCGCCCCGTCCGCGTTGGTGACGCTGATCAGGTGCCCAGAGCTGTCGTACCCGTAGGCGGTGGAGTGTCCTGATGGGTCGGTGACGGCCCGGATCCGACCCGAGGTGTAGGTGAAGCTCAGGGACCTGCCCGCGGCGTCGGTTGCGGCGGCCAGGGTGCCGTCGGTGTTGTAGGTCAGCGCGATCGTCTCGCCGTTTAGGTCACGGATCGCTTGAAGCCGGCCAGAGGCGGTAAAGACGAAGATCTCACGTGCCTTGCGGACGTACGTCCATGTGCCGTCCGGGTTCGCTGTCAGGGTGGCGAAGAGCCGTGTCGGCGCGACGTAGGTGCCTGAGCTGGTATTCGTGAAGGTGATGTTTGAGCCGTTCTCCTGCTGAATGGTCACCGCGCCTGTGGTCGGGTCGGATGCGAGCGACATGCCGTAGGCGAACGCCCAGCCGGTGCCCAAAGGTCCGTCGTAGGCCGCGCGTTGGCTCGAGTACGTGCGCGTAACGTCCAGGCTGGGCCCGCGACCTTGGACGGCCACATCAGTCGCTCGCTCGAAGAACTCGCCCGTGAGGGTGTTCACGGGGTCACCAGAGCAGACGTAGCAGGCGTCCATCCCCGCCAGGCTGCTTCCGCCTGAGGTCTCGTAGGCGGCAGTTGGGCCGGCCACCCCGACGGAGTTCGACACGGCGAACGTTGGGCTGGGGATTGGGGTGTTGCTGATACTGCCGACCGTGGCGAGGTACTGATGCCCAGAGTTCCCAACCGAGAAGGAGCACTGCGTCCCGCTGTGGCACCAACCCAGGTAGGTGACATTGCTGGTCGAGGTCTCGTCGAACACCTCGGTGTACTCGGCGCTGAACAGGTCGTAATTCGTTGTAGCGGTCAACGTCGAGCCAGAACTGCGAAGCGTGACCGCCCACGCCGGCGGCGTGACAGGTGGAGACGTGGCCATGGTCGCGCTGGCCGAGTACGACGGATAGGTGTTGGAGAGCGAGTAGCCAGCCACCGCTATGTACGTACTCTGCTTCGTCTTCGGCACGGTCGTGAACGAACAGGTCGTGCCCGAGCCGCACCAGCCAAGGTAAGTCGTGTTCGCCACGAGGGTGCTGTCGAAAACCTCGATGTATGCGCCGTTGCCCACCGCGTAGTTCGAGGTGGCCGTCAGGCCGATCGTGCTTCCAACCGATGCCGACATCGAGATGGTCCACGGCGGAGGGAGCACCATCGGAGACTCAGCCCACTTGTTTGCTGCCGGGTACTGCGCATACGTGTTCGGCAGCGTGTTCCCCAAGACAGCGACAAACTTGCCTTGCGTGGCGTGCGGTGTGACCGGGCCCTTGGTGCACGTCGTGCCGGAGTTGCACCAGCCGAGGTAGCTCGTACTGCCGCCGTTGGTCGTCTCGAAGATCTCAACCCATAGGCCGGTGCCGTCCAGCGGCTGGCTGGTCGTTGCGGTGAACGTCAAACTTGATGTGCCTGTGTAGGTCAAGTTCACGGACCAAGCCACGGAAAACGCCGGCGCCGCGTGCCCAGGAGCGCTGCCAGACCGGTAACTGCGACCACCCTTGGCCGCTCGGGCCATCGACGGGTGGCCCTTCGTGACCGCTTCCTTGCTGCGTCCCGCCGGATGGAGCAAGCACGCTCCAGAGCGCGAGGACGTCAGAGCAGGGGAGGCCGCGCACCGAACGTTGCCGGCGCCCACGGACACGGCACTCACCCGCAGGCGCGAGGAACTACCGCACGACGAGACCCGAGACGTCAACCCGAGGAACGTTGAGACGCACGGCTTAGCTCCGACTGGAACGTGCGCAAGCGTAGGCGGAACTGGCTGCAGCGCCCGTCCCTGTCGCGGTATCGAACTCTTCAACACCCCGACAGCTCGAGACACGGGCGGTGTGTGATGTGCCAGAGGAAGCGCGACCGCCGCTGCAGGATGAGCGATCGTGGCCAACCCTGCAGAAAGCAAAGACCCAACGATGACGTGGGTAATAGCAAGTCGAAGTTTCATCTGTTCCCCCCAGCACTAGATGAACTGCCGAACCGGCACATGAAAGGTAGGGGGAGCTCGTCGGACCAAGGTGCCTACTTGGCTGACTCTTGAACCTCCTCTCAGGCTTCGGCCGGACATTCACGGTCAAATCGACGGACTCGCGGCCGGCGCCATCACGGTTGGAACGGGCTTCGGCATGACCAGCGTGCGGCAAGCCAGGTCATTCGCGGCGGAATGACGCACCAATTGCGGCATGAGCGAGTGTCGCAAGGAGGCTCAGTCGTCATCAGCGGGCAGGCTCACAAAGCCGTCGGTCCAGTTGTCCTGATCAAGCGTGTAGGGGTCGGGCATGAAGCAGTCCGGCTCGTCCCGGAAACCCTCACGACTGCGCGCCCGACCGATGGCCGCCGCCACGGACTGCTCGTCGCTGTAGACGCCGATGACCTTGACATTATCGAACTCTTCATCGATGAGCAGTTCCCCGCCGGCTTCCCTGTGAGTCGGTTCGAAAGGCCGTCGCGTCCTCCCTGGGTGGGTGTACGGTTTCGGCCGGCCGTGGGCGGACGCTTCGGTCTGATCAGGGGGTCTTGGGGTGGCTGCAACACCGAACACTCGTCTGCGCTGTGCGCTGGTGCGCTTGATCGCTCCCCTTCTGGTGGCGGCGCCGGTTCTCGCAGCCGGCCCGGCCGCGATGGCCTTGTCGCCGGACCCGTCGGTCCAGGCGGGGCAGCAGCTGCCGATCTATCCCGCGCCCGCTCCCGGATACCTGCCTCTGGACGTCGGCGCGCCGGGGTACGTCGCCTTCAACCTCTACCAGCGGGACGAGTACGACGACCCGCAGACGGTCATCCACCGATCCGACGACGGGTCGATCGCGCGGACAGTGACGTGGGCACAAGGGCTCCAGGCGCCGTATCTGGCCGAGGGTGGGTTGGTCCAGAAGACTCCGTCCCCGGACCAGTCGGGCGCCACCCGTGTCACCGTGACCGGGATCGAGACAGGCCAGACCGAGTGGACGGTGGACGTGCCGTCCAGCGAAACCCTTGTCGGGGCGGGGGCGACGTGGGTGCTCAGTCGAGTCGGTCGCTACGACTCCGGGCACGCGGTTCTCCGCCGTCCGGGCCAGAACCCGCTGGACGTGACCGGGCTGGTCTTGGGCAACATGGACTACTCCGTCGTCGAGCGTGCCGGCACCCTGTTGATCACCGACTACTCGGACCGGATCTGGACGATCGACCTGTCAACGGGCACCCTCCACGCGATCCCCGGCAGCGCGATCCCGCACGAGCACGTGGTGATGACGGCGCAACGGGTCTACTGGATCGACACGGGCAATGGTGCGTCCGCGCACGTCTACTGGACTGACCTCGACGGGACCGACCCCGGCGAAGCCACCGTCCCCGACACCGCAGACACCCGCGGCTGGATCGGCTACGGCGACGGCCTTGCGGTCCTTGAGTACGAGCCCGGCGACGGGCTCTACCGGGCGCATCTGGAGCCGATCGATTTGTCCACCGGGTCGCGGGAGCAGGCCGTTGCAGCGAATGTGGGGTACGCCGGCTCGGTGAGCGACGGCAGCGTCGCCATGTACCTGGGTGACACGACTACGGGACGTGTGGCCACGGTCGGCCCCGGCCAGCCACTACATGAGGTCACCGAGTTGCCGGTGGTCGGGCGCCAGGTCACTGCGCTCGGCTTCAGCGGTGACCGGGTCGTGGCCGGGTTCGGTGACCCTTACAGCCCGGGCGACGGGCCCGTCCTGACGACCCCCGCGGATGGCTCGGGTGCCTGGCAGGACGCCTTGGCGGACGGGGATGCCCCGCTGCCGGGCTCCCTGACGGCGGCTCAGGGGAACGTCGTGTTGACCCAGAGCGGCAGCAACACCGCCGGGAACGTCACAGCCAGCTGGCCCGGCGGTCATCGGGATCTGGGCGTGAGATGCTGTGCCCTGTTGGCGCGAGGTGGGCAGGTCCTCAGCAGCGAGGTTGACCTCCACAACGTCGGGTTTGAGGACGTCCGCACCGGCGCCCGGCTTGCAACGGCCAGTTCGGACGCGCCGTATGCCGTCGACGGTCGCACCTTGTGGGTGGGACCCAATGCGCAAGGCGACCTGGTCGCGACCGAGCTCGGAGGCTCCGAGCCGCCGCGGGCGGTGCACACAGGCTTGCCGACGTGCCCCCACCCGACGCAGCAGTTCCCCTACGTGAGCCTGCAGGTCGCCGGACGCTTCGCCCTGGTGCGATGCGGCGACCAGTTCACTGCCATCGACACCCAGGGCGTGCTGGCCCCGCAGGTCTTGCCGTGGAGTCCGGTCTGGGGCGCAGGGATCCCGCAGCTCGGCAACGGTTTCGCGGCCTGGTTCCACCAGACCACTGACGCCTCCGGGACCACGTACGTCGTTGCCCAGGTCCAGAACCTGGGCCCCGGGGGTGGCAGCCGGCTCTACGGCCCGCTGCACGGCAACTACGCACAGCCGCAACCGATGCTGGCCGTCAACGACGATGGCAGCCCCCGACTCGCCTATGTCGACACCACCGAACAGGCACGCGTCGTCACGCTTGACTGGCTCACGACGGCACCCACCGCCTGGCACGACGCCACGGCACCGAACCTGACCTCACTCGGCGGCAGCCCGCGCGTCGGTGGCACGAGCGTCTCGGTCAGCTGGTCCTACACCGACCGGACCGACGTCGCCGGTGAGCTGCCCAGCCAGGTCGCCTCCTACGACGTGCGCTACCAGCAGGGGCCGATCGGAGGGGCTTACGGAGTCTGGACCCTGCCCGCGCAACTGCAGGGCACCACGGATACAACTGCAGAGCTGACGACCACGCCCGGCCAGGACGCCTGCATCTCCGTGCGGGCGCGAGATCATTCAGGCAACGTCAGCGACTGGTCGGCGAGTCGGTGTTCGGCAGCTGACCCCGGGGCGCCGGTCCTCCAGTCGACTGGAGGCACTCCGCGGGTCAATGGCGCCCGCGAGGTGAGCTTCTCCTGGTCCTTCGTGGACCCCTCCGCCGGGGGTGGACTACCCGGCGCGGGCCTGGCCTCCTACGACGTCCGCTACCAAGACGTGGGAACGACCGGTGCTCCCTTCGGTCCGTGGGTCTACCCGCCGGTCTGGGACCACACACCCAGCAGCATTGCCACCCTGCAGCCCCTGTACCCAGGGCAGGGCGCCTGCTTCCAGGTTCGTGCCCGTGACAAGGCCGGCAACCTCACCTCCTGGTCGCACAGCCGCTGCTCCGCGGTCGACGGCACGAGCCCGACCGTGACCGTGGCGAGCGCTGGACCGCTGATCATCGGCCGGACCAGCGCGACGTCGGCGGCCTTCGTGTACCGGGGAAGCGACAACACCGCGGTTGCGAACTACGACGTCGGCTACCGGTACGCCCCACCCGGGGGCACCTTGGGTGCACTTCAACGCCCGGCAGCCTGGCAGGCCACGACGAGCGCCGTGCAGCACGTCACCGTCCCGGCCGGTGGCGAGGTTTGCTACACCGTTCGGGCCCGCGACCGGGTCGGCCTGGTGTCACCGTGGGCCGGCTACCGCTGCGCCACCGTGCCGTATGACGATCGGGCCCTGGCGGGCGCGGGAGTCAGCCGGACAAGCAGCGCTCTGGCGCTCAGCGGCACGGTCTCCCGGCTCAACAGTGCCGGGGCCACTTTGCGTGCCTACCACCAAAGCGGTGCCGGCGTAGCCATCGTCGTCCTGCGCGGTCCGCGCCAAGGCGTCCTCGACCTTTATGTCGGCACGCGTCGGGTATCGCAGATTGGCCTGTCCTCCGCGAGCTGGCACCGGGAAGTCGTCCACGTGCCCACCGCCGCGTTTGCCAACACCACCATCACGCTGCGTTCGGTCAGCGGGGCGGCCTCGCTAGTTGATGCCCTGGGCACAACGCGCTGAGGGTCGCGCACCTGCCGACCCACCTGAGTGGTTCGGCGTGCGGTCCGCGGTTACAACCGCGGGTTGAACTCGCGTTCCGCATCCTCGGCCGTGACACGGTCAGTGGAGAGTGGGCCGACACAGCCGTGGGCCTCAACGGCAACCACGCCAAGATCGCCGTGCTCTAGACGCCAGACGGCATCGGTCGTCTCGAGCTCTTCGAGTACATCCACCCCGACGCAATAGAGACGGAACCCACCCGCCCTAACGAGATCGGCATGCACCGCGTCGCCTTCTCGGTCGACGACATCGACGAGGCCCTCGAGGTCGCCGCGAGGCACAGCTGCTACCCCCTGAAGCACCGCGGCCGAGCGAACGTCCGCGCATCGGCAGATCCAGAAAATCGCCGGTGCGCCGACTGGCGGCGGAATGACGCAAGCCATTGCTACTGATCGAACGAGGGGATCACGGCCTGCCTGGCATAGCGCGTGCACGGCACAAAGGCACACGCCATGCTTCAGCCATGACCATGATCGCGAGCATCCACCTGCCCCCAGAAGCCGCGTCGGCGTACGTCCGAGTCGAGGTCGATGGGAAGACCGCCGGCTACTTGCGGGCCAACATGTATGACCTGATATTCAAGGACGAGGCCGCTTTTCGCAGCGCCATGCAGGTCCCGGGGGCTCAGGAGGAGGCACACTCCAAGCCGGGGCGATGGGTCGTTCGCCTGCGCGGCGAGCACGCACTCGCGGCGCTGTACCGACACTTGGCCGTCCGCGAGTGATTGCTCACTTCCGCATGTCCTGATCGCACTTGGGATCGTCCCGACTTCGGGGGAACCGCGTTACGTGATCGTCTGGCCCGGTCCGATGCGCTTGTCGGCGGACGTGTAGGGGGCCCAAACGCGGACGTTCTGGTCGTTTGTCTACGCAACGCACGTCAGTAGTTCATCAACGGGACCTAACTATAGGCCAACGTGCAGTTCACTCATCCGTCCCGCGGCACCTTCTGGCGTTGTAGTCTCATGGCCATAATCGGCAGGGCGACGGCCAGGACCCTCCTCAAGAGGCTGCCGCGGCCGCAAAGGAAGTAGCGCGGCAATCACAACCTCGATGAGCGCTCGACCGTTCTGCCATAGCCATGTGAGTCCAACCGCGCCGTACCCGGGCAGCTGTGACGGTGACAGCAACATCAGGACCAGCGTCACGGCACCCCCGGAGCGCACCAATCGGCCGGTCTGAGTAAGCATTGCGACGCCTGCGAGTACGGTCCAGACCTGGTGATGACTCCACGACACCGGTGAAACGAGTAACCCGGCACAACCAATGACGCATGTGGCCAGGACTCTGCTCTCCAAGGCGATCACACGTGCCCGGTAGAACGACAAGATTGCGATGCAGATGGACAGGGCGACCCAGAGCGCATGGAGTGTGGCGGGTTCCGTGGCGCCACTTCGCAGGAGAACGCCCTGCAAGGATTGGTTTCCCCCCAAACTAAGGTCTCCAATTCGCCCGATCACTGCCACGTCATGAAGCCAGTACCGCTCCGATACGGCCGGCCAGAGCACTGCGGCCACGACCGACGAGCCGACGAACGCTGTCATCGCCACCGCAGCCTCACGCCACCGGCGGCAGAACAGCAGCCAAGCGATGAAGATCAGCGGCGTGAGTTTTACCGCCGCCGCCACCCCGATGAGGAGGCCCGAGAGCTTCCCCGGCACACGCCGGAACAGATCCACCGCGCACAGCAAGACGATCAGGATGCTCACCTGCCCGAAGCGCAAATTGCTTTGAAGCGGTGCGCTCCACAACAGCACGAGAGTTACCAGCGGAACCCCCACGGACAGGCGCAGAGCCGACCGGAGAGCTCGCATCGTCACCCATGCGAGGAGACCAGTCAGGATGAATGTCACTACTGTCCACACCAGCTCCGCCTGCGGCAGATCCAACAGCATCAGTGGCAGGAACAGGAGCAGAGCCGCAGGGGGATACGTGAACGGGTCTCCGTTACTGGCCTGGAAGTCGTAAGGGTTCCGGCCCTCGCGTAAGAAGTTCAAACTGCCCGTATAGACATGTAAGTCCTCAAAGCGCAGAGCCTCCGGTCGTCCATAGAGCGAGGCCAGGGCATGCACCGAATAGACCACCACTACAGTCCACGCCGCGACCGGAAGCCACCAGCGGCCCCACCAAGACTGCTGCCCCCGAATCGACCCGGCGCCCGGCGCAGAAGTCAAGGCACGCAGAACTGGCATCACGAACGTTCCCCCTCCAACGTCTGTTCGGCCAAGACGGCCGTACGAAGTTGAGCTCCGTTCGCGCGAAGCCACGACGCGGCCAGGCGATGTCGGGCGGCTGCGATGACTTCGCGGAGGCGCGTAGCTTCGCCGCAGTCGGCTGCCGCTGCGGCCACTTTGAACTCGAAAGACTCGGCCCGCTGGAACTCCTGGGGATCGTACCGGTCGATGGTGACGAGCCGGGGAGCCGCCGCGCCAGGCGGGTCATCCTTGACCACCTTCTTACCAATCGCCTTCAGCGGCGCCTGTCCAGTGACCCAGCCGACCAGCTCGTGATAGCTGCGGCCACCAAGGTCGTACCCGTGACCTGCCATGCAGGATGACCACGCCTGGGCAGCCCCCTTGACCTCTGCTGTGGCGTCAACCCGCGCGCTAACGGACCTGAAATCCTGCTGGGCCGCCCTCGGCAATGTGTAAACAGCGTTTCGGAGGGGGTCATATTTCACATACCCGCCCGCGTAGCAGCCACTCGTGGCAGAGGTAGGAACTACCGCTCCACCCTGGATCATGAACGAGCCATACAGATTTGAGAGGAAGCGCTGTCGCGCTTTCCCGGGCAGTCTTCCCGCGATTTGTTCATAAGTTGGGACGGAGGTGGCCCCCTGCTCTGCGAACGAAATATTCTCCTCGGTCATGTCCGCGTAGATTCCGAGGCCATACGCTGTGGCCCAGGGCTTCGTTGGCGGTCCGGATCGATCATCGAACTCGACTGACCTGTCGAGGGTCGGCACGGCAGGCGCGGGAATCGACCATCCGTAGGCCCGCATACAGGCAGACGTCTCACGTTGGGCGCTGTAATCGCGGCGGTGAATCTCCTGCAGGAGCTCTGGCTCAAACAGCACCCGCTCGGCAACTTTCGCCTGTTTCGCGGAAAGAGCCTGGCCGCCTCCGCAGCCGGCCAGGGAGGCAGCGAGGAGGCAAGCAGTGCCAACCAAGGTGATGGAGCGACTCCTCGCTCCGACGGGGAGTCGCTCCACCGTGGCCTCAGTTCAGGAAGTGGAACTTGCCCTGCGTGCTGCTGGGCGAAGACTTCCACTGGAGCTGGTAGCTACCGCCGAACTGAGTGCGGTAGATGAAGCCGCTGTAGTCACCGGGAGCCCAGGTGTGGTCGGCGGTTGCGGCCCCGCCGAGCACCATCCGGGCCGTGATTCCGCTGGGCTGGTAGAACGAGCAGCCCGAGCCCGTGTAGTACCAACCGATGTCCTCGGTCTGCGAGGTGTTCCGCGTGGCGCCCGAGGCGTAGCTCGTGGACGAGCTGTTGGCGGAAGTCGTGCCGCAGATGTCCGCCTGGCCGGCCTGCGCGGGAAGCGCCGCAACGCCTCCTAGGAGCAGCGCCGACGCACCGCCAATAAGAAGCTTTCGCATCAACTGCATAGTTTTTCCTCTTCAGTGACGGCATGCGAAGGAGAAGGCTTTCTCGTTCATCATGCTTACCCCCGCGATCAAAGGTGAGGATCCTCCCGTTGACCGCGCGCCGAACAATAGGGAGCGGCAACTTCGGGCGCAAGGGCAAGGAAACAGGCAGCCCTCCGAAGTACGCCTGAGAGAGGTCACAGGCGCATACCTGCTCTCGCCTCCAATCGTCAACTACTTAGAAGAACCTTGAACGATCCGGCATCCGCTCATGAAAAATCGAGGGAGAATTTGCATGGGAAAACGGTCGACTAGCACAACGGCCTTTCGTTTTGGGGTTTGCGTGTTGCATATACACGCAACTTCACCACGCAGGCTGCGTCCAGCCGACCGAAACGCTTGCCCCACCGAGACGGCTACCGGCGCACCGGTCGCGCCCATCCGGCCGTTCTTGCCGAAGGGCACCATGCGGTAGGAGCGCGTCCCCGTCGGCAGCTTGACGACGAGACGGAAGTTCCCAAGGTCCGTGGTCGAGATGACAGGGGACGGCGCTCTTCAGACGCCGGCGACGTAGGCGGTCAGGAAGTGGACGCCGTGTCGGTCGAGGTTGCCTCGGGCACGGTCGTCGTGCTCGGTGGTGCGTGGGTCGGCGTGGCGGGCCTGGATCTGCGCGTCGCGCAGAGGGACGCCGGCGTCCAGCGCGTTGGTGATCGCGGCGTGCCGCAGGGAGTGCGGCTGATGTGTCGCGGGATGCCGGCGGCCTTCGCGATCCGGGCGACCATGCGGTAGGCGTCACGCCGGTCGATCGGCCTGCCGGAGCCCGGTCGCAGCACCAGCGGCCCACAGGTCCGCTCGCCGCGGCAGACCTCCAGGACGCGCAGCACCGGGACGGTCAGCGGCATGGGGCCGGCTTGTTGCCCTTGCCCACCAGGTGCAGCACCCTGTAGCCGCGCAAGGTGTCGGCGTAGTCCTCGATCCGCACGGCCGCCGCCTCCGAGGCGCGCAGGGCGTTGATGCCCAACAGGTAGGCCAGGGCGCCATGGTGGACGGTGAGGGTCTGGGCGACCTGGAGGAACCGGATCAGCTCGAGCCGGTCCAGGCCTTGGGTGCGAGACTCGTCCCGGTGGATCTTGGGCAGCCGGGCATAGACGGCGGGGTCGGAGCCGATGAGGCCGTCGATGTGGGCGAAGCGAATGTACAAACTCGACGTGGGCTCGCTGGATCCCCACCAGCGGGTCGAGCCCGCTTCCCTCGCACCAAGCGAACCACTGCCGCAGCTGGTAGGCGTACAGGGCGTGGGTGCGCCCCTCGTAGCGCGCCAAGTAGGACACCGCCGCGAGCTGGGCAGTCGACATCGTCGCGGGCTGGAACGGCAGAAGGGTTGTCGGACTGGACATGGGGGTTACCTCACGCGGCGACCTGACAACGGCCCAGACCCCGCACGCCGCCAACGCGCCCAGGCAACTGAACCGCGTCGACGCTAGCCCGGTTCGGCTCGGCGGCCGCGTCTGCAGGCGGCGGAATGACGCACAGCACGACCACGCCGTCAGCGGCAGATGAGAGCGTCTCCGGCGCGGTCGCAAGCCCCACGCGTCAGGCTTCGATGGCCGGTAGTTCAACGACCTTCTCGACCAGGCGCCGACCTCGCAGCAACGCCTTCAGACGCCGCAACGCCCAGGAGACAGCGACTCCTTCAAGCCGGTTCGGCCCCGCCGGGTCGACTTCCAACCGAGAGGCCACCGCGACGCCACCGGCGATCCGCAAGGTAACTCGGGTGGGACCTCGCGTGGCAGCGACCGCAAGATCGATGCGTCCCTGGAGTGCTTCGCCGCGGTCGTCGTCTGCGTAGGCGTACTCCGTATCTGTGTGTCCTTCGAAGATGACGTTGTACACCTCGGCGCCCGCGTGGACCTGCACTACAGCCACTCGCGACGGGTCCGCGGCGAGCCGAACCTCGGCAGTCAGGTCGCTTCCCGGCCCACCACCTGAGAGCACCGTCCACGTATGGCTTGGATGCCTGGCCATCAGCTCTGGCGCCACCTTGGCCAGCTCCGCCGTATCCACGACGAGAGTCAAGCATCACCGAACGCTATTCGCTGCCCACGGGCCATCGAACCCGCCGCGTTGCGATGCGCCCGACCGTTGCACGTCCGGCTATCGCAACTCGTCGATCAAGCGCCCGGGCCGCACTGCGGAAAGGATTCATCGCATCATGCATGCCGGTGATGTCCTCCGTCGACTGACACGCGGCCGTTCGCCAGATCATGCGCGGCACCCCTGGCGAGCCGGTTGGCCAACGCCGTTGATCGGCCGACGAAGGCGAGCCTGCGTTGGCTCAAGTTCCCGGACTGTCAGCATCATCGGCATGACCCACTACGCAAACGGCTCAGGATCGTCATTGCCTCGGTCCTGGGGTCCTGCCCCGGCAACTCGAGGCCTGCTGTGGCTGGTCCTCATCGTCTGTGCCGGCGCGGTGGTGCTGTTCATGCTGTGGGGGCTGGTATTGCCGCCGCCCGATGGTGACCGCCTAGGCAGCCTCGCGATGGCCGGCATGCCCGCTTTTTGTGCGTTGCTGACCTGGCGCTTTGGGCTTCATCCCCTCGTGACCGCCACAGTCGAAGGGATCACGGTGAGGAATCCGCTCGGCACAAGGCGGCTGGTGTGGTCCGAAATCCGAGCGATACGTGCGGGGTACAGCGGTTTGGAGATCCACCGCACCGACGGCGGGGTCACTACTGCGTGGGCGGTGCAGCAAACCAACCTGTCCGGCTGGTTGCGGCGGCGAACGAGGGCCCAAGGGGTGGCGGCAGAACTCACGCGCTTGTTCGAGCTGCATGGCGCTGGGTAGGTGCGCCAGCCCTAGGTGAGTTCCGAAGGCACCTAGGCGGGCGCCCATCACTTGTCGGAGAGCTGTCGCGCATCCGTCGGAGGACACATGCTTGCCGGCGATGCCCTTCGCCTAATGATGTGGGGTGCCGGAAGGACGAATCGCGGCGTGCGTGGCCTCGGGGTTGTCAGGAAACGCGCGGCGGAATGACGCGCTCAATACGCCTAGGATGAGGACATCCGCCCGGCCCGAACAGGACGTCCGCCGGGCCGCGTCATGAGGCCTAGGCGCCCGCGCTCTCGAGGATCTCCTTGAGCCTCGCCAGGTCCTTGCGGTTAGCGCGCCGGACGGCTCTCGCCATGAAGGGCGCGACCAGATGGGAGAACCCCGACGGCTTCCCGCGGTTCCGTAGCCTCATGCGGGTGGCAGCATCGCCGATCGGCTCCCACTCGTAGGTCGTCTCCATCGGGAACGGCCCCTGTGCGGTCCGCATGACGAGCCGCTCGCCCGGCGTCAGCTCGACGAGTTCGTAGGTGTAGGCGAGCCGTCGGCCGAGGAAGTGCGCGACGAAGTCCATCTGCGATCCGACGGCGAACGGCGGAGGTGTGCGCCACTCGACGGAGCGGATGTTCGCGTACCACTCGGGCGCGTTGGTGGGGTCGCCGGCATAGGCCGCGACCGCGTCACGCGGACGGCTGATCACGACATCGGTGAGAACGTCTACGGGCATGCGCTCACTCTTTCAGCCGACGTCAGTCGCTGCCCTACGGCTGCCGGTGTTCCCGTCGCAGGTCACGAGCCTTGGCGTTCGCAGAATGTCCGCGACAAGGCGCGGTCGGCGTCCCGATCGCTGAACAAGATGATGTGGCTTGCGGTGATCGCAAGATCAGAAGACCCTACGCGGCGGAATGACGCACTAACCGCGGCATTCGAGGGCGGTTCCGGCGCCCCGGGGAGTTGTGCATGCAAGACTCTGGCCCGTGCTCAGGCCGTGGAACGTTATCGATTGGGACGAACCCAGACCGTCTCTGAGCTCGTTGATCGACTCCTGGCCAGCTGTGAGTTGGTCGCCAATGCCGATCGAGTCGCCCTCACTCGACGAATACCTGGCAGAGGTCCGCAGGACGCACGTGAACGGCGGCGTCCTCATCGGGCGGTGGCGAGCCGAGCATTACAGCGACGTGACTGCGTGGTTCGCAGCCCGAAATCGCCTCGAGGAGTACGAGATGCACCGCTTGCTATTCGACGCTCAGTCAGTCCGCTCTGGGTTGGAGGAGCTACAGATTCCCGCGGACCTTGCGCGAGTCCCCGGCAGCCTGTCCGAGATTCCGGGCGGTGCATTGATGCTGGACGGCATGCTGGCCCGCGTGATCGTAAGCGGCGGCGCGTATCACCAGTTCGAAGGCTCAGCAGCGGAGGCAAAGGAGCTTGCAGCGCGCGTCGTCGACGAACTCATCGGCCGTCGCTATGAAGACATTCGAGTCGACGAAACCTTCGAACCTTGGACACCGTGGTTCTTCGACATCGCGTGGGACTGCACGCTGGTTCTCACCGACTACGCGCGGGCTGAGATGACGGTCCTCTGCATCACGGACACGGACTGAGCGACGCCCGCACATCGGCGGATCCGGAAGGCGGCCTTGCCCAGGTCGCCGGCTCGCGGCGGAAAGACGCACTCACGCATCGCGGCATGATCGTGCGGGTTTCGAGGGGGCTAGGGCAGGTGCTTGCCGAGCCAGCGCAGGGGTCGCCCAAACACGGGGTGCCGGTGCCAGTTGCGGTCGCGCACCCGACGGCGAAGCCGCCGGAACCTGCCGCGCATGTCTGCGAGCAGTCCCGCCTTGTCGCGGTCCTCGATCTCCCATGCCTCCTTCGCCGCCCACCGGGCACACGGGCGGCACATCGCCACCTCGGGATGGTTGCCGAGGGGCACCATGCGATCCGGGTCGTCGATCGACCCGCAGCACCAGCACTGCCCCGGCGGCGGGTCTGGGCGACCCTGCCTCGCGATCAGAGGGGTGCCCACGGTCAGACTCTGGCCGCGCGGGCCGCTTGTACCTTCAGGGCTTTGCGAAGGTCTCGCAGCCCCGGGACGTTACGCAGACCGTCCGCTGTTGAGTACACGCGGCAGGTCATCGAGCCACCCGTCGTCCCGCTCTCGAACAGGTCCACGCCGTCCACGAGGAAGGACGGGGAGCCAGCAAACCGGCGGGCTCTGGCTGTCTCCTCCGTTTCGATGATGCGCACCTTGAACGGGGTCTGCGCCAGACCGATGTCATCGAGCGCCGTTCGGAGCAACTCCGACGCCTCTTCAGTCCCCGGGCATTCCGGGATCACGAGTAGTTCGACATCCATACTTGCATCATGACTCGCGCTGTCAAACGGCTGGCTAGCGGGGACGACTCTCGGCAGATCCGTAAAGAATGTGGTGCCCGACTGGCGGCGGAATGACGCAACGCCCAAGCTCAGGGGCGCATACGCGCCTGGCGGCGCCGGCGGCGGGCGGCCGCGTGAGCGCGCTCGGGTGGGCGCTATGGCTTTTCTAGGCAGGGCCCAGGAGGGGCACATCCGACGACGGTGCGAGAACCCAGCGGTGCGCTGAGCGTCACGCTGGTGGAGCGCAACGCTTCGGCTGCGATGCAGTTGCTCCCGGCGCCATTCGACACTTCCGTGATCACGACGCTGACCGACTTGGGAAACTCGCTCACGGAGGCACCGGCGAATCTCGCGCACGGCGAGCCGCCCCAGTTGATCTTCAGTGTGTGCGGGTCCACGAGCGTGGCTCGCCGCCAGGGGACCGGAGTTGCTCGAGGCGGTGAGGACGGCGCTTGTCCGACCTGCTGGCCGGCGTGCTGAGAGCCGCAAGCCCCCAGCACGCCGACGGTCAACAGGACTGCGAACAGACGTCCAAGGGCACGTTGGTCAGCCAACATCCATCCTCGACAGGTCGTAGTACCGGGAGACCCCGTACATCGTCGACATGATACCGACGGCATGTCCGCACGCCGGTTCCGTTGAGCCGGTCCACTGTCGCCCGGAGACCAGACCCTTCGCGGTCGCGCCTGAAAACACGGGGCCGCCGCTGTCGCCGTGGCAGTAGTCCTGGCTCACGATCAGCATGCCGGAGAAGCACGCGTCGCTCACTGCATTCGGGTCGGAGTAGCAGATGGTCGCGCCGGTCTGGGTCACCGTGCCGCAGCTGTAGCCGGATGTCTCGCCCAGTTTGCACTCCTGCTCACCTACGACGTAGGGGCCGAGATCGTTGGCGGTGATCGCCTGGTTGTTCGTCAGCCGGTTGGTCGGCGTTGGCGGGTTGACGTCCGCGAGGCCGCTGCCGACGAACACTTCCTCCACGTCCGCGGCGCACGGCCCGCTACACGAGTTGAACTCTCGGGAGGTGACGTTGCCGTCGTGGTTGCTCGGCGTTTGAACAGCCGATGACCCATCGAAGCAGTGTCCGGCGGTCAGGAACGACATCTGCGAGTTGTAGAACGGGGCGCTGGTCGGGTTCTCGTAGAAGTTGAACGCCGCGGTACACGCCCATTGGGCGTCTTGGATGTAACTGCCGCCGGGGTTGGTCGAGGCGAACCCGACATGCTTTTCCACGACCCGAACTGCGTCGCCGTACTTCCTGGCGACCTGCTGGCTGATCTCGGGGGTCAGGTTGGCCACGCCGTACTCGACCACGTTTCCGGGAACGTCCACGGCGGCGCTGACGAAGTGTCCCTCGCCGCTGGAGGGGCCGCGGTCTGCGTACAGTTGCGTGACTACCTGCTGCAGCTGATCCAGAGAACGGGCCCGGGAGACCACCTGAACGGGAACGTTCGGATACTTCCGGTGGACCGCAGCCGCGTGCTCAGCCACGCGGCCGGTGTACGCCGCGACGACCTGCCCCGAACCGCCGGATGTGACCCACGTGCCGGCGAACTCTGCCCGCCCCAGGCCGTCCCCGTGCGCAGTGAGGTCTCGTGCCGTATCGGCCAGCGGCCGTGAGCTGGGTGCAGCTGCCGCGGAAGGCGCAGCCACGTAGAAAGCCGTCGAGAGTAAAGCGATCATGGCCAGCAGCCATCGACCGAAGGAAACGCGCAATGTCCCACCCCTAGAGCCATCCCCCGACTCCTAGTGCGTCGAAGTAGACCCCGGGTCTGCGCCTGCGGCAACTCGAACCGCAGGAACGGGTGAGCGCAGCAGCTGCCTCAGCACTACACGCGCTGAGGCAGGTTCGCGTTCGGGACCGTCCCTCAGGCTGCTCTGGCGCCGAGGGGGCAGGAGCCCGGCCCGAAGGTCGCCTGAGCGCCAGTGCTTGCGGCACAGCACCTGGTAGCGAACCTCGCCAATCGTGTCGCCCACGAGGACCTGCGCTCCGTCGCGGACGATGACGCCGTTGACCACGCGCGTGTTCTGTCGTCCAGGCTGGCCGTCGACTTGTAGTAGTTGAACGCCTCGTTGCCGCTGTCGTACTCGATGCCGGTCTGCCCGAAGTGGGTGGTGGCCTGTTCCCCACACACCGCGCTTCCCTCCGCCCCGCGTGAGGTGGGCTTGAAGCCGCCGCTGAACCAACCTCCAGGTGACCTGGTGCGTCTTGAGCAGGTCACCGATGTTGCGCCCGGTCAGTACTGCAGCAGGAACGGCGCCACTCAGGAACGCCCATCACTCGATTGACCAACGTGCCGGGTCAGTACACATAGGTGGACGGCACCGGCATGGATGAACCGCGGCACCCCGAGCTCCTCGGCATAGGCGCGTTCCCAGCGGAACAGCATGGAGTCGTACAGGTCGGTGCGCGCCTAAACGGCCGCGTGCTCGAAGTCGGAGCGGGCACGGGACGTGCGACATTGCCTCTTGTGAGGGGCGGAGCCAGGGTCGAGGTCGTCGAGCCGTCCAAGGACATGTTGCGCATCCTCGCCAGTCGCCTCGAACCAGAAGGGCTCAGAAGCCAGTGCGATCTGCGGCAGGCGACATTCGAGAACGTTGATTCGGCCCAGACGTATGACCTGATCATCGCCGCTAAGTCGTTTCATTGGGCGGACCCAGCCACACGCTGGCCTCGCTTTACGTCGCTTCACCGTACCGATGGACGGGCTTACCTCTCCTGGAACGGTTGGCACCTCGCCCCGCGGGCGCACGACGTCGACGCGGTCCGAGCTCTGTACACCGACTGCGGCCACGGGCTCCAGCCAGACCTGGAGGATCATCGGGCGGACGTCAGTTGGGCAGAGTCCGAAATCGAAGCAGAACCAGCCCTCGGACTCGTAGATGCCCGAACCTACGAGTGGCCCTGGCGCCTGCCGGTTGAGAACTTCCTCGCCCTCCTGATGACGACGTCGCAGTATTCGGTCACCGCCGCTGGCCTCTGCGAGCCGCTACTGGACTCGCTACGTGAACTCCTCGGCCACCAGGTCACCTCAACGGAACGACGCGCCTTCTGCAAGTCGCCGCCACCGACCCGCTCGCCAGCCCCTCAACGCGGTGGGGCAGACCCGTCCGCCGATGAGCGAGCGCATCGAACGAACGCCGCACCTCGGCAGTTCAGGACGTCATTCTTCGCGGCACGAGCCGATACCGCAGCGACTGCAGTCAGCCGCAGCGAAGGGCGCCGCCGTCGGGCACCAGCGGAAGCAGGGTCCGGGTCGTGTCAGTGACATCGAGCGTTGAGATCGCGGACGGCTCAACGAAGGCGACGAAGCGCGCGCTGTCCAGACCGCCGCGTTGTGGCGGGTGGTCAGCGGTGACGCGCACGCCCTCGGATGGTCGATCCTCACCCGGCAGTACGACATGACGCCGCTCGACAACGGCATGGGTCACTTCGTCTCCGACCCGTCACTCTTGGACGTGGCGAACGCCTACTTCTGCGCCTACGACTTCGTCGCCTACGGCTTCCACCGACTGGACGAGCTGGGACCTGACCCTGTCCCGCCTACTTCCGCTTCCACCCGTCCCACTCGGCGAAGAGTGACGCGAGCGCCCGCCAGCTTTCGTTAGGCCGGTCACCGACGACCGGCTCTGCTTCGTCTGCGCTCCACCATGACGGCGTGACGATGCGGTAGTCGCTGAAGGGATCGCCCCGGTCGAACCGGAAGGATGCTGGGCGACGACCCGCCGACTTCGTGAGTCCGATCCACAGGAGGTTGTCCGGCTTCGGAGCTCGCCCGATCGACGGGTAGGCGTCGGCGTGGTCCCACCGCCGCCACGCGTGCGAGATCGCGAACTCGAAGTCGAGTTTCGACCTCGGGACCTCGCTGAACCCGAGCATCGCCAGCCCGAGCGCGAGCCCCTCAATCACTTCCCCCACCTGCTGGTCCCTCGTCGCCATGCGGAGCACCATAGAGCGCCCCGCGGACAGTTCACCTAGCAGATCCCGGGCAGCCGCCTCCGCGCGCCCGGTTCATGCATCACGTGAGGCGATGCGCTGACCGAGCGTAAGGCCTAACGGTGTCGCTCTCATACGCCATCCGGAGTCGTCACGGCGCCCACCGTGGAATGAGGCTCCTTCAGCGTCACAAAGCACAACTCTGCTGCGTCTTAGTGGGCGAAATGACGCACGCACGTCACGCCGGGAGTCCTGGTCGCCCGGGATTCCGACCCAGAGTTGTTCGCTGGTGGCCCCTGGACGGAAGCTGGCGGCCGCATCTAGCGGCGGTGAGGCAGCAGGCATCTGAGCGTGTGCTCGCCCGTGGTGCTGATTTGAGCTATTTCGGGATGTAGCCCTCACGTTGCGTCATGCCCTGCTTTCGGTGAAGCAGGACATGACGCAACGTCGCACCTACATCCCGAGGCAGAGCGAGGACTGTGGCTACAAGTCAGGGCGATGTCGTCCTGTTGGGCGGACGCCGGTGACCAATCATCGGGCGTGGCTGGCGCGAGTCGGTATGCGCTACGCGCAGCTTGAGGGAGTGGTTCGAGAACGCCACCACGGCGACCGACTCCAGGAAGCCTCACCCCTCCATCCGTTGCGCGACCTTTCACGCAGTCTGGCGCGACCCGGTCTCGGCGTGGCTGGGCGCCCGCTCACGAATCCCGCGGAACGGGGGATGCCCGACTGGCGGCGGAAAGACGCACTTCACGCATCCCGGATGAGCGGACGCCGGTCAATCGCTGTGAGAGCCACCGAACACGATGCAGAACGGGTGGCCCACCGGGTCTGTGAAAACGCGAAAACCCGTCTCGCGCGCCGCGGGCAGACGGGTGGCGCCTGCGGCGACGAGGCGCCGCTCGGCTTCATCCGGATCAATCACTCGGATGTCGAGGTGCATCTGTTGGGGATGCGTGGGATCTGGCCAGCGCGGTGGCACCCACGGAGTCACCCGCTGGAACGCCAACTGCCGCGAACCGGGCGCTGAGCCGATGACGACCCATCCTTCAATGTCTTCGTTGACCCTCATACCCAAGACCTGGCAGTAAAAGCCTGCCAGGGCACGCGGGTCTGGGCAGTCGATGACGGTCTTCTCGAGGTGTCCGATCACGTGAGGAGTCTGCCAACCTTCGCCCGGGCTTAGCCTTGACGACGGCATTTCGCGGAACGCGGCAGATGAGGGCGTTTGCGACCCGCGGACCCGACCGGATGGACGCTTCCAGGTCCGCATGTCCCAGCAAGATGGCACCCTTTCCTCGGGAGAGAGGGGGTGGCGATGTCGCGGATGCGATGGCTGCGACCACTGTGGTCGCGTCGAGCCGAGCGTGAGCTCGCCGTCGAGCTGGGCTCGTCCTGGGTGACGCGCGCCGGCCTACGCGTGGCCTACACGGCCGCGTTCCTGGTTCCCCTCCACACCGCCGGGTGGCTGGTGCAGCGCTCCGGGCCGCCGGCGGGACGGTGGGCCGGGCCGTTCATCGGATACGACCTGCTCGCCCTGGTGCTGGCTGCGGCGGTGACCGCCGGGTCTCACCGTCGAGACATCCGCCGGCGACTCCGCTCCGGCGACGCGGTTGACGCCACCCGTTGAGCTGAGCCCCGGCCGGCAGGGTGCGGCTCTGTCCAGCGACGGGCTCACCCGGAGAGCGGGGAGGGCTCCGGGTCGCACCGTGCCGCAGCCGTGGGTCGCCGCCGTGTGGACGTAGCTCACCTAGTCAGAGCGCCGCCCTGGATGGTTCGGCCTTCAGGAGGTGCGTCCACCGCCCACGTACTCGTGTGCACGGCTCTGGTGAAGGCGATGCGGATCCACCGCACCTGAACTTCAACACGCTGTAGTCGGCAGATCCGGAAAAGCGCAGGCCCCCGACTGGCGGCGGAATGACGCACTCACTGCGGCATGTGAGGACGGCTATCTGAACTCGGTGAGAGACAGAACGTTTCCGTCGGGATCGGTGAACCACGCGATGCGATCGCCGTTCGGAGTCGTCCACACGCCGTGAGCGTCCTGCTCCATGCCGTCGTAAAGGGCGAACACGACGCCGAGGGATTCGAGTCCGCTGACGGCCTCGCTCATATCTGTGACACGCCAGCCGAGCACCGTGTAGCCGGGGTGGGCTACCTCCGCTACGGCGGTGATGCGCAGCATCGTTCCGTGGGCATCGAACACGCAAGCGTACGCGTTCTCATCCACGATGGGGAGCCCAAGAGTGGACTCGTAGAACGAACGTGCCCTGGCCAGGTCCGTGGTCGGAGCGAAGGCAATCATGTCGCTGGTTGCTAACACATTGGACCCCTCAGCGTCGACGAAAGGCTGGCCGACCTCAGTGTGGCGCACGAACGCGTGGCGTCCTCACATCGGCAGTTCAGGACGCCACTCTTTGCGGCAGAGGAGTGCATTCTGCGAAGGACGGCCAAGTGGCCGGTGCCACCAGCCACTCGGCCGGCGATGGGTCTTGGTGTCGGTGTCGACAGTTAGCGTCGCGGCATGGAACGTGATTGGACGAAGACGTTGGCGGCGGTGGCCGAGCATCTCAACCGTCGCGATGGGCTCGAGTGGATGCTCGTCGGAAGTGCGGCAACAGCGCTCCGCGTCGGGGCGATCACTCCTTCGGACGTTGACATCGTCGTCCTTCATCCCGACGACGTCTCTCGCGCCGCGACCGTTCTGCCAACGCCGCTGTCCGTTGAACCGGGCAAGGCTGATGAACCACCTGCGTGGATCAGCACGGTGGCCGAACCCACGCTTTACTTCGGTGACGCGCGTGAGCGGTGGAGCTTCGGTGTCTGGTTCATCCAGGGTGTCAAGGTTGAGCTGGCGCACATTGACGCACCGGCCGTGGCGGAGTTGATGATCGAGACACGCTCATCGGCGGTGTGGCGCGAACGAGACACCCTCACGTGCCAAGGCGAGCCCGTCCCGACTGTCCCGATCGAGACGCAACTCGCGACGATGGCCGCCCGGGAACAACACGTGCGCCTCGAGGCCGTCCTCGCCGCCATTGAGAGAAGCCGACTGAATCTCAACCTGCCGCTGCTGCGCCGCGCGTTCGCGGACAGGCAGTCAGAATCTCCCAACATGGTTGTCCCCGAACCGCTACGAGCCCTTCTCCGGCCGCGGGATCCCCGGGGTGACTCAAGGACTGGCAGACCCGCGGATGAGTCCAGAACATCGGTGAAGTATCCGCACGATAAGGCATGAAGAAGCAGGCGTAGCCGCCCTCAGCCCGGCAGGGTCGTGCGCGGTTCAGGCCCGTGCATCGGCGGCTAGAGCTGCGAAGACTCGCCCGCGCAGGAGCGCGTACTGCTCGCGGTGACGACGCGGAGCGTCAGGCGGTCGAGCGACCACCCTGCCGGCCACAACCTCCTCGTCTGGTCGAAACTGATCCGCGGTGAGGTCCACCTCAGAACCCTCCGGAAGTTGGTTCCAGTAGTGATGGCCGACGTGGACGCCGCCGACGTGGACCTCGCCGATGATCAAGTCACCGCCGAGGACATCCTGCACGACCAGCGCCGTCATGCCGCACTGGTCGCGGGCTGGGTTCAGGGGAGTCCACTCCTCTCGGCTGTCCGGGTAGCAGGTATCGGCGCCCCAAGCCGAGCGGAAGTATGGACGAAGCTCATCAGCCGTGATCGCCACAACAGAACCATTCCACCTGCCGCCGACATACCTCGCACGGAACAGCGTCCGCACATCGGCAAGTCAGGACGTTGGCCGGTGTGTTTGAGCAAGACGCCACGTCATCTAGGCGTCGCACATCAGTTGGCGGATCACACACCGGAGACCGGTTGTGGTCCGCCTGTAGATCCGCGACACCTGTCCGTCAACTGATGTGCGACACCCGGAACGGGCGGACAGCGGCATGGAAGTGCGGTTTCACCGACTGACAAGCCGCGCGGTCAGTGCTCGTGTTGGTCCAACGCTGTCTCCGCGGCGACGAAGCCCCCGAGACGTGTTGCCAGTGGCCAGGGAGGAGCCTCCGGCTTTCCTGTCCAGGTCAGGTGGACGATCGCGAACGTATTGTCCGATGCCCGGAACACCACGTCATCGCAGCCTTCACACTTTGCAACGGCGCGGAGGCCGAGACCGTACAACGCATGGCCAGGTGCCACCTCCGCCCTCGCCTCGTTCTCGAACGTCGGCGCGTGGTCGGCCCCAAGGCGAAGCCATGGCTCTCGAAGCTCCCGGTCACTCACGGCGACAGCCTCGCACGGAGTGCACGCTCGTCGGCAGATCCGGAAACGCGGGTGCGCCGACTGGCGGCGGAGTGACGCAGTGCGCGACTACGCCGTCAGCGGCGGATGAGTGCGTTCGCGGTGCGGTCGCCGGCCCTATGAGATAGCGCTGTATCGCGCCTTCGTGAGGAGGTGTTTCGCGGGGGTTTGGGATGCGGCTGAGGCCCTACACCCCGCCGACCGGCGACCTCCACGTCCAGCCGTCGGAGCGCAGTCTCAAACGCACACCCAGCAGTAGACGTAGAGGTCCTCAGCACGCGCCTGTCGCGCCAGCTCCGCCATCGCGCTGAGCACTTCGGTCAACTGCGCGGGATCGCCGGCGCCCCAGAACTCCTCAGTGGCCGCCCACGGGACGGCCACTTCGGCAAGCACTCAGAGAACCCGGAAAGGCGCCAGGTTGGAACACCCGTTTTGCACGCGCGGCAGATTCCCGCACGCACCTCCGTGCAACCTGAGGCCCAGCGGGCTCGTGCGTGGCTACACTCCGCCCAACGGGGTGTTCGTTTGGGGGAACGATGAAGTTGCGTGTCCTTGTCGCACTGGGCTCGCTGGCGGCCCTGGCCGCGTGTGCTACCACGCCTGGACATGGCACGACGCAGGGGAAGACGACGGTCACCGACCCCCCGCGGGCCACGTCCACCTCGCCGACGCCCACGCCGACAGCCACGACGTCGCCCCCTGACGGCTACGCCATTAGGCAGGCAGCTGCGGGGCCGACCGCAGCCCTGATGCTCTTCGAGCCGCTGATGAAGAAGGCCGGGTTCACGATCCGTCAGCAGCGGGCGTTTTTCACCGACCACGGCTGGTTCCGGCAGTGCGGCGGGGACCCAAACGTCGGCCAGTTCACGCTGGGCTGGACCACCGAACAGTGGGAACTCAAGAGCTCCTCGGTCCTGGAGGAGGACGTCGTCGAGTTCGTGCCACCCGGAGCCACCGACGCGATGAGAATCATCAAGAAGCGGTACAACGCGTGCAGTTCCTACACCCTCGACCACGACAAGCTGAACAACATCAAGGCCGTCGCCCTGCCAAAGGCCAGGTTCATCGACGACCAGGTCGCGTGGTGCCAGGACGGCAACGGCACCGCCTTCACCTTGTGCGTCGCCGAGTACCGGCGCGGCGACAAGATCCTGCAACTGTGGGCAGCGACTGCGACCAAGTCCGACGGACTGACGCTCTTGGGCGTGGCGACCGCGGCACTCGGAGCACGCATCGCCGCCAACGGCACCAAGTCTTAACCCTCCGATCCACCAGCTCTTAATCGGTCGTCGTTGCTCCACCACCTGGCCGAATGCACCGAGTGGCCGTGCGGGGTGGAGTGCTCAAGGCGGCATGGCGCGGCGCTCTAGTGGCCGCTGTAGCCCCTGGCCTGACGCCGCTTGGGCGTTGGAGCCAGCCTGGCCTCAGAACCCATGCACGACGATCGGCTCCACCGTGCCGCGCCGGTAGTCATCGATGACCTGCCACTCGTGAGGCACTACGGGGTGGGGTTACGCATCGAGGGGAACCATTGAAGGTCCGCGCACTTCTCGGGCTCTCGGATTTCCGGCACACCGGACCATTGGGTCGTGAGCAGGAAGTAGTCGACCCGCTGGTCGATCGGTGCGCTCCCGGCTGACCGGTGCATCGCGCACAGCGGCTCAAGCTCGAGCTCCTTGACGCCGAGTTCCCCGAGCGGCTCCCGCTTGACGGAAGTCGATGGGCTGACTGCTAGTTGGAGCTCAGCCCAGCCACGATGGTGATCCATCTGTGGGACCAAGCGGAGCCGTCACCTCTCGCCCGATGACCTGCTCGGGCCGACCGTTTGGGGGATGCCGGGCGGGCGGGAAACCCACAGACTCAGTGCGCGTCCTCCTCGGTTCGCCCTCACCCCCTGGAGTGTGGTCGGGGAGGACGTCTCTGTGGCCGCGATAGGCGTCGTGTCCGTTGTGGGTGGTGGTTTCCTGCCTTAGTGTGGGCCGGGCACAGGAAAATCACAGGCAGCATGCAGGGATCCCCGGGCAGGGGTGGGAGTCACGAGGCACCCAGCGAGCGGGCTCCCCTTCCGCGTTAGCGGGTCCGCTCGCCCTCATGGGCGGCCTTGTCGCGAACCTTCGTCGAGTGGAGGGACCCTCCAGCCACTTCCGGCCATGCCGTGAGAGGAGCGAACCGTGGGCGCCCGAAGGCTCATCCTCGCGACACTCTTCGGCGAGCCAACTCCTGCTGAACCTCGCGGTGTCGTCGGGCCTTCAGGGTCACCTCGGGGTGAAGGCGCGAGATCCCGGGAGTGCCAAGGCGCCGCCTTGCAGTTACCTCCACCGCGAAGGCGTTCCAGGCGGACTTGGTTCTGTCGAACTCGCCTTCCAGTTCGTCGTCCGTTAGGTGGTCGACCGGCTTCACCATCCCGGCACGCTACCGCGACCGGTCTCTGGCGAAGGAGGCGCCCAAGCCGGTCCGGAGGGGGCCGCCGACACCAACTTGTGAGCCGATGTATGGGCCCGCCGCAGGGGTGAGTGCGCGGGGTATGCGCGTGGACCATGAGCGCCTCGCGGCTGGGTTTGGGCCCGCTGCGATGTGGGTGCGGAGGCCGGGTCCGCGGGGTTGAGAAGCCCGCTCCGTCGGCTGGGTGCAAACTGGAGTTCCGGGCAGCCGGCCCCGAGCGGACCTCCGTCGTCGCCAGCGCCTGAGGCGGTGACCGGGGGAGGAGGCGAGGCGGGGCATTCCGAGGTGGTTCGAGTGCCCCGCCTCGTTTGTGTGTCCTGGGCTGGGTAGCCCGGGAGCGCGTAGCGGTGGGGTGCGCGAGGACGGCGCGAAGCGCCGCCCGCAGTGCGGGGTCCCACCGGCGAATCGTGGAGGGCGAGGCCGGGCCGGGTCGCGCTGCGTTCCGTTGGCCTCTGAGCTGCGAAAGCTTCTGGGCGAGGACCTGACTCGTCCGCCAATGCATCGCCCCAGTATTCCCGCGTGACGCACCCGGCCCAACGTTACACGCCTAGTGTTTTCGCCCGAGGTCTCTATCCCTCGATGATGGCGCTTCTGGCCGCGGTGTCCAGACGTTCAACGGTCGCCCTAGCGCGGCGGAATGACGCACTCACTGCGGCCGATCAGTGCTCGTGCTGGTCCATCGCTGTCTCCACCGCGATGAAACCTCCGAGTCGGGTCGTGTCTGGCCATGGGGGGGTGTCTGGCTTGCGCATCCAGCTGAGGTGGACGATCGCGAATGTTCCGTCTGCTGCGCGAAACACCGCAGAGCCACAGCCTTCGCACTTCGCGATCGCTGTCAGTGCGACCCCGTGCAGTTCGTGGCCTGCGGCGATCTCCGTCGCCACTTCAGCCTCGAAGGCACGGGCACGGTCGCCTTCTAGCCGAAGCCAGGGCTCGCGGAAGTCGATGGAGGTCACAGACGCAGATTGCCACGAGTACCGCGCCTGCACATGGCTGAGGAAGAGCCACTGCGGCATGGGCGCGGGCCTTCTCAGGAATCCGCCTCGAGTCGGTGGGCAAAGCAGTGGCGCCCCGGAGCACGTGCTCGCGCCATGGCGGTGTCGCGATCTGGCTCTAAGCCGGCCAGTTCCGGTCAGGACGGCACGGCGGCCACGCCCACATCGTGTCTCGGGCGAAGGGCGTCAATGCCCCATCCGACGTGAGCGGACCCGACCTGACGGAGCCACGCAAACGCACGGAGTTCTGCCGTTCAGAGCATCTGGAGGTGAACGTCGGCGTGGACTCGTATGACAGCTGGGCGGCGCTGCGCAGTCGTGTCGATGCTCTCGCCTGCCGCGACGCGATCGCGTAGAACGCGCAGGACTGCTGCGCGCCTCGGCGGAGGGCGGCGTCCCTGAACTGGTGGAGGCAGCCGCACGTCCACACCTCCTACGGTCACCTCACGGTCGGGTCGCGGCCGTGAGCAGGGAGGGAACCCCATGAACAGATGGATGGGCCGCGCCGCGGCCCTGCTCGCGCTCAGCGTCGCACTGGCTGGTGGAGGCGCCGCGGCGCAGGCCAGCGTCCCGGCTGCGGTCCCGCAGGTCAGCAGCCCGGGCCAGTGGGCGACGACCGGCGACATGACGACCGCCCGGGAGTATCACGACGCTGCCGCGCTCGCCAACGGCCATGCCCTGGTCGCCGGCGGGGTGGACGCGGTCGGCAACATCTTGGCCAGCGCCGAGGTGTACAGCCAGGCCACCGGAACCTGGGGCGCCACGGGCTCCATGAGCCAGGTCCGGCTCCGGCATCGCCTCACGGCCTTGGCGGACGGGAAGGTCCTGGTCAGCGGCGGCCAAGGCGGCGGCAGCGGCAGCATGGGTGGCAGCGGCAACAGCTTGGTCAGCGCCGAGCTGTACGACCCCGCCACCGGAACCTGGGCCGCGACCGGCAGCATGAGCACCGCCCGGGCTGAGCACACCGCGACCCTGCTGCCTGGCGGCAAGGTTCTGGTCGCCGGCGGAGATGACTTATCCGTCGCGACGGCCAGTGCCGAGCTGTACGACCCGGCCACCGGCACCTGGGCGCCGACCGGGCGCATGAGCACCCCCCGCGCCGGTCACACCGCGACGGTGCTCGCCGACGGGCGCGTCCTGGTCGCCGGCGGCGGCAACGCCCAGGGTGTCCCCGTGGCCAGCGCCGAGGTGTACGACCCGGCGACGGGCACCTGGGCGGCCACCGGAAGCATGAGCTCCGCTCGAAGCGCGCACACCGCGACCCTGCTGACGGACGGCAAGGTCCTGGTCGCCGGCGGCTTCGACGGGACGTCCGCCGTCGCCGCGGCGGAACTGTACGACCCCGCGACCGGCACGTGGGCGGTCACCGGCAGCATGAACGCGGCCCGCTACGAGCACACCGCCACGCTGCTGCCCACGGGCCAGGTGCTCACGGTCGGCGGCTGCTGCCAGGATCCGGCCGGCGCCGAGCTGTACGACCCCGCCACGCGCACCTGGTCCACCACCGCCAGCCTGCACACCGGTCGTTACCTTCACGCCGCGACGCTGCTGTCCAGCGGAGAGGTGCTGGTCGCCGGCGGCCTGCTCATCAGCGGCACCGAGCGCACCGCGAGCGCTGAGGTGTACCAGCAGGCCGCGCGGCCGGACGGCTCGTTGCACATCAAACGCATCACCGCAAAGGTTTCCGGACGGCAACTGACGGCGCGTGCCACCTTCACCGACGAGGACCCGAACGGGACCGTGACCCAGTTCAGTGCGACGTTCACTTGGGGCGATGGGAGCACCTCCCCGGCGAAGGTCAGCCGTAACCGGGCCGGGCTGTTCGTGGCGTCCGCCGCGCACACGTACGCCAAGGCAGCCCGGTACACGGTCACGGTCACCATCTGCGACGTTGGAGGGGCCGCCACCAGCGGCTCCAAGACCGTGAGCATCGGTTCCTAGGATCGCCCTCGCGTCCGCAGCCTCGGTCGTCCACACAGTGAGGGCGGCCGAGCTGCGGACGCCGGATCGCGGCAGGCCTCAGTCGGTGCGGCGGCCCAGGTGCGCCCAATGCGCCGCAGTCAGCGGCGCCGCCCTCAGCAAGAACCAGCGGCGGATGTTCGCCTCAAGCACCTCCGCACGGCAATCTGGGCACGCGCGACGGCCCTTCGGCACGAGCTCCGGTAGCTGCCCAGCCAGCCCAAGAGTCCTTTCTGTTGGAGCTGGCGACGGCACTTGAGCCCCCTGGCGGAGGTCCCCGGTTCGGCACGAGAGCGCGGACGGCGGCATTTCTTCGCCAATCGCGGCAGGTGTGCGGCGGTTCCGGCTGTTCGCGCAATTTGCAGCGCGACGGCACCTTCACCCGGACGCGATGGGCGAGAGTAGGTCGCCGGTCTTCCAGTCCCGGGCCAGCAGTTGCCCGTCGAGCACGGCAGCCGTCAGGGGCCGTCCACTGGTTACCCATGTCCGCGCAACTCGCAGGTTCCCTGGGTCGAGGGAGACCACGTCACCAGATCCTGGTCGCGGGGCCAGGATCTCTTGCTCATCCCGGCTCATCCACAGGTCTCCGAGGAACATGCGATGCCCGTTGTTGGCCGGGGGCTGGCCAAGCCATCGGTCCTCAACGCCCAGAGAGGCGGCGTCGAGCCTGACGACGGTGTCGTAGTCGACCGCCCAGACCTCCGTTCCGCCCGCTCGAAGGAAGGGGACCGGATTGCCCAGGCGCCCCGCGAGTGGCACCTCGCGGATCACCGACAGGTCGATCGGGTCGCACAGCACGAGATCTGAGCAGCGTTGAATGCCGAACAGGTACTCCCCGCTGGGCAGCTCCACGGCAGACAGGACCTGTTGGTACATGGGGTCGTACTTCTGCTGGTCGAACCAGTCCAGGCGACGGATGCTGACCTGGCTGGCGCCGACCTCGGTGAGGTAGTAGCCGCCGGCGCCGGTCGCCGCATCGTCGAGGAACGCCACGAACAGCCGAGCGTGGCCCCGGAACCCGTTCAGGTCCCCTTCAACGTGCGCAGTCCACCCGTGGACGTCGACCCGTACCAAGGGATCAGCCAAGGACGACCATGGGTGGACCGATACCGATAGCCGGCCACGCAACCCATGCTGCACGACGACGGAGTCGGCCGATTCCCCCGCAGCCAGCCGAAGGTAGCCAGCATCACCGACCGGGACGCGATCCTGCACACGCTTCACCGTGTCCAGCCGCCAGATGGAGCCCTTGTCGACCCACCCGAGGTTGGACAGCAGAACCTCGCTTCCCGGGCTGGTGATCACCGGGCAACTCTGGCCGAGCGAGCTGCAGGCCACAAGCGCCCATCGGCGTGGCCGGGCGAGCGCGGCGGCCCGCCGCGAGAAGCGACCAAGGGGACCGACTCGCGCGAGGTCAGGCGCCGAGCCACCGACGCAATAGCGACTTTGGCCGCGCCGCCGGGGGCTCTTCCGCGGGAGGCGAGAGCCGTACCGCAAACGGATCGGTGGTCAGCAGGAAGTCGGTGACCACAACCGTCACCTCTCCTGAGCCGTCGACCCCGATCCACGTCGGGTACGAGCCGTCGCCCCAACCAGAGGAACACACGGCCACGGGTGTTGCTCCAGGTTCGGGCGCAACCACGGCGGCGCTGTCCGTGCCGACCCCATCGCCCAAGAGAGCCTCCGACACTGGGTCCTCGAGCATGCCCCCGTCCTCGAAAAGGACGCGTCCGACGGTCTTCATGGCATCCGGGCTGCCGAAGGACCCGGTGCCGGCATCAACGGGATACCCGAAATACCCCTCACCGTCGAGAGTCGCGACGTCTTGGCCGTCGACCGTCGCCATCACCCAGTCGCAGACCGCCGTCGGGCCGACGTGTAGGACCAGCGCGGCGACCCGCTCGTGGCCCTCGCCAATGACTGCCCGGGCCGCGACCACCTCAGCGGCCTCCGCCCCGAGCAGCTGCACAAACGGCTGAGGGTCAGCCCCCATGACGTAGGGGTCGGCCGCGACCAGACGCCCCCCAGGAAGGGCCAGCCTGCCAATCAGTTCCTGCCGTACGACGTAACGCACCTCATCCTTCGCGCCGTGATCACGAAGTTCCCCGGCCACGATTGCCGCGTAAATCCAACCCGCGCGCAACTTCCACCATGGGTCGGACGACTCTGTCTGCACACTCTGGGCCGGGAGAGCGGTCACGATCGCACCGTAGCCGAACGCCGGCGCCTGGAAGGTCCAGTCATCGACATCCTCGCGCGCTGAATGCGGCATGAGAGTGCGTTCACATCCCCGAAGTCGGCTCCGGGTGTCAGGCTTCGCTCATGCCCTCACGTTTGCGATTTGTGCTCAGCCAGCTTGGCCGGAAGCCCCATGGCGCTGCCACGCGCCGGCGGTTGATCGACGTGTCCGACCTGCCGGGGTTGGGCTGGGAAGTAGTAGACCAGCGAACCTGGCGCACCGGTCATCAAAACTCGCAAGAGCCCTGGGCCGAACGCGCAGCCGCCGCTGGCAGTGTCACGGCCTGGCGGTCCTTCCGCTCTGCGGACCGCTGGCTTTGGACCCAGCTCGTACCGACTGCGAGCGTGGCGGACAGCCAGTCGGCTCTCGACGCGGTTCCGGCTCAGCTTCTGCGAAACCTGCGGGCCAAGGTGACCCTCGAATCGGAGTCAGAGGTGCCCGGCATTGCCGTGCAGGGTGCAGACGCGACTTGGGCACATGAACAGCGCACTAGCGGCCACCGCGACGCGGGCACGACGCTGTTGCTGGCCTGGACAGTCGGGGCCGACCTCGTAATCTCAGCTGCCTCAGGGCGGCCGGAATGGGATTGGGACGAGTTGGGCGCGGTCGCGGTCAAGCAACGTGAGCGCCTGGCAATCTGATCTGTTGACCGCTGGCCCTGATAGTCCGTGTGGCACGCGCAATGCGGCAAGAGCGGACGTTAGGGCGAAGGCCGGACGGCGGTTAGCAGAGCACTGAACATCCGGTCGTCGACCGCGCCTGCGACCTGTACTCGCTCCACCGGTGACGTCTGCTTGTAGCCCAATGCCGCGTTGACTGAGTCGACGTCGAGCCAGTTGTTTGTCCCGGAGCGCGACAAGTCGTACCACCACTGACCCCGGTCTCTCGTCAGGCGGACGAGAGTGCCGTCACGCTCCCAGACGTCCTGCCGGTCGCCGAAACCCTCCGAGTCACCACCGACTGTCGAGACGTGTTGGAACTGATTGGACTCCAGCCATTGGCGCACGGCCCCGGCGTCCTGTTCTGTCAGTTCGGCCACGCGAGCATCCTTGCGTGGGGAAGGGACCTACGCACGCACATCGGCAAGACCGGAAGTTGAGGGGCGGCCGGCACGCGGCGGAATGACGCACGTTCCCATCGTTAGACCAGTCCCGCTGTCGAACGACGAAAGTCCCGCGGTCCGGGTTGTTCTCGGTCGGCAGTCCCGACTTCCTTTCGCGGTGCCCGCCTCCTGCCGCGCGTCGGGGGTGACCCGTCGGGCTGTCCTGTCACCATGTGCTCTGTGCGCTCAAAGGGGGAGACATTGAAGCGATCAGTTGCGGTGGCGGTCCTGTTGCTGTGCGCCTCGGCGGCATTTGGGGCGGCGGATCAGTATGTGGGCAGTCTGAGTTCGCACCCGTGGGGTGCGTACGTCAGTGGCCTGTCAGCGCCGTGGCTGCTCCTGCCGTTCCTCGTCGGGGTCACGCAGCGCACACCTCGGGCCGCGGTCGTGATGGGCGCCGCGTGCACGTTCGCGGCGCTGACTGGATACGCCCTGATGACTCTGAGCCCTTTCGAGAACGCCCAGCTGAACGTGGCGTCGGTTCTGGCCTTCCTGCGTGCGGGCAACTACCGGTGGTTCGTCGCGGGGGCGGTCACCGGGCCGCTGTTCGGTCGCGGCGGGTGGGCCTGGCGCCACGGCCGGGTCGGGTGGGCGGCGGTCGCGGTCGCGGCCTTCTGCCTGGAACCGGTGTTTCACCTGGTCCTGGGCAGCCCGATCCGGGTCCCGGCAGTGTGGCAGGGCGAGGTGCTCCTCGGCCTCGTCGCGACAGCCTTCCTCACCTACCGGCTTCGCAACCGCGCCGTCCCCTCCGTGCGGGCCTGAGCATGGCCATGGGGCGCGGTCGGCGCAGAGGATCGTTGTCGTGCTCGCCGTGGTTCTGCTGACTGGGTGCCTCGGTTGGCGCCAGGCCCATGGCGAGTGGCTCCCGACCGGTGATCCGCCTCGCCTTGTGGTGTGCGGGCGGACCTACCAGTCAGGCAATGCGATCCAGGTCAAGGCAGGCGATGCGATGCTCGTGGTCGCGCACTTCCCGTCGCTGGTGGGTCGGGAGGTGTGGAGCCCGAAGCCGCCGCCCAGCGCCTCTTGTTCTACTGCGGTCTTTCTGGAGACGGCTCATGGTTTCCGCGGTTACGGCCTCAGCGGTGGCCGTAGCCAGGCGCGCGCCGCGCGTCTACGACCAGGCAGGTGGGTGGCTGTACTGGATGCCACGCGTTGTCGTCGCCCAGAACGTGGCCGTTGACAACGTCGCCCGGCTTGTACTCCACGCAGGCCTTGATGCACCTTCCGGACCCCCAACCCGCGAAAAACACGTTGGCCCTGCGGGGAGCGACACGAGCGGCTCGATTTCGAGCTCAGTGAGCGTCGTCCGATGGTGGTTGCTTGCCGGTTAGGTAGTGGCCATGTCTCTTCTGTCGTCTCTTCCGGGTCGTGACAGTCGACCTAGTGGTGCTCTGTGGCGGCTCCTACAGACCCGCGTGGCCGGAAGGAGCGTCCGGCAGGGCGTGAGTTGAGCGGCTGACTGCCTTGCCTTGGAACTCCCGACGCATGGCCACGAGGCCAATGCCGCCACCGACGAGCATGCAGAGGGCGAGGCCGAGGAGCACGATCGGAAGCGTGTACCCGGGCAGGGCGCGGGCATCTGCCGCCTCGGTTGGCTTCGACGGCACGTAGCGAATGGGCACCCGGTCTCCCCGGGACGGCATCGCGGAGCCCGGCCAGTCGTAGACGTGGGCCTCGGCCTGGCGTCCGTTCTGGGTGTGGAAGAACACGATGTAGTAGGACGGCCTGTCGTGATGGTTCGTCCCGATGACCAGCCCCTCCGAGGCGGCGGGGATGGATTGGGTGCGCAGATCGTGAGCCCTCGCAGCAAAGGTCATGCCTGGGATCACGAGCGCCGCGAAGCCTGCGATGAGCAGTGCGTCGACGATGATGAATTGGGCCCATTTGGATCTGACACGGTGCACTGCAACACCCCCACGTTGCGCTTTAGGCGGCGGCCTCCTGGTCGCCCCCTTGTGACCGTCTGGGGAAAGAGTCTGGCAGTGAGTGGTGTGGCGCGGTGGGCGTTTGGCCCGGACGCCAGACCCGGCCGGACCGGTGCTCCAGGAAGGACTACCTATGCGGCGGAAAGACGCACTCACGATGGCAAGTGAATGCGGTCAGCCGTGGTGGTGCCAGGCCTAGTACTGCCCTTGGCCGACTGTGCGCCGGCGGTTCTGCTTGGTCACCCGGGGACAGCGGTTCACGATCCATTGGTCTCCGCTGCTCACCGCGTCTCTAGTAGGGCGACATCCGTGCGGCGAGCACAAAAGCCCGCCCAAGGGCAGACCGGGCGCGATGGACGGGACGCCCAGGCTGGACCGACTACTTGCCGGAGCCGCCCCCGCGGCTCTGCTGAAGCTCAGGGGCAGAGGGCCACGTCGTATAGCCCAGCTTCCGTTCCTCTCGGTATGGCCTGTACGCGACCGCAGATCCGGCGATACCGATCACGGCGGCCACAACCAGGATGCCGGCCCAGAGCATCGTCCAGATGTCGCTCCGAATGAAGTACCCCGCTGGGATGGCCGCCACGCTTACGAGGGCAGTAACAATGGGATACCTCAATGCCCGACGGTACTGGCCCGCCGGAGGCTGAATCGGGAGGTCGTGCCACTCTGGCCGAAATGCGACCCGGATTCTCTCAGTCATCTGCGCGCACTTCGATTCCTGCAACGTCGTCTTCCAGCGCTCGATAGTGCAGCTCCTGGCGACCCTCGCGATCCATGTGCTCAGTGTGGCCTCAAGGAACTCGTCCCGTCCGCCGGACACACCACCAGTCGCGGCGTACGCGGTCAGTGCTCCGTCCGGCACGCGGGGAATGACGCAATGCGCGACGCCAGCGTCAGCGGCATGTCAGTGCGTTAGTACTGTGCTCGGACGGCCGGTCCCCCCATTCGGCGAGTTGGAAGTGTTTCGAGTCACGCCCACCGTCGGACGCTGCACACTTGCCACTACCGGCTCGTGTGCTGAGCCGGGCCATCGAGCGTGGGGACCACATGAACCAGAAGTTCGTAAGTGACTCAGCCGACTTCTACCCGGCTAGGTTCGTTTCGAAGCCTTGGGGGCGCGAGATGATCTTCGCCGAGATTGACGACGTGTACGTGGGAAAGGTCCTCTTCGTGAATGCAGGTGAGTCTCTCAGCCTGCAGTTTCACGAGGAGAAGACCGAGACGATGGGCGTGATCTCTGGGCGTGGCCGTTTGGAGTTCGGCGTAGACGCCGACGCATTGGAGTGCGCCGCGTTCGGACCCGGTGACGCCGTGCATCTCCCCGCAGGGATTCTCCATCGACTCATCGCCGACGAGGACCTCGTCCTGGCGGAGGTCTCCACGGCCTTCTCCGGCTGGAGAGAGGACATCGTCCGAGTCGACGATCATTACGGGCGCTCGGGGACTACGGCGCCTTAGGCGCTAGGCAGCTTTAGCCATCCTGCGCGGCCGCCACAACTGGCATTCGAAACGGAGTGACTCCATGCCCGCATGGGCATCTGAAGTGCCTCCGGCCGCCGGCAGGTCGAACGGGCGGATTCAGGGCCAGGCCCTCCGCGGTCACGTCCGACGGGCCCTCAAACTTCCGAGCCCCCATGACGTACTCACATCGGCATGACACGAAGTTGCAAAGCGTCCCGTACGCGGCGGAATGACGCACTCACACGGCAGATCCGGACATCTGGGCAGTGCCATCCTGGCTGCGTGAATCGCTGGCGTGAGGGTCACCTGACTCGTGAGGGAGTTGTGCGTCTTCTTAAGACCGGCTGTCGCTGGTCCGTCACGTACTGCGTTGGCTCCAACCTCTCCCCCAGCTGCGCCACTTCGGTGGCGGAGGCGCCCAAGCCTTCAGCCCCCGGATGAGGCCGTCCGGGTCGCTGGCGATCACGAGTCCGTCACGGTCCTCAGGCCGGATGAAGCCCTGGGTGACCATGTGGTCGAGCATCGAGACAAGCGGCGCCCAGAACTGCGCGTCATACAGGGCCACCGGCTTGGTGTGGATCCCCAGCTGAAGCCACGTCCACGCCTCGAACAGCTCCTCGAGGGTGCCCGCGCCGCCCGGGAGGGCCACGAAGGCGTCGCCGAGGTCGGCCATGCGCAGCTTGCGTTCGTGCATCGAGCCGACGACTTCCAGGCGGGTCAGGTCGCGATGGGCGACCTCGCGATCGACTAGGTGCTGCGGCATGACGCCGACCACGTTGCCGCCGGCCGTCAAGGCCGCGTCGGCGATGGCCCCCATGAGGCCGACGTTGCCGCCGCCGTAGACGACGTCGATGCCCGCCTCGGCGAACGCGGCGGCGAGCTCGGCCGCACGCCGGGCGTACCCGGGCTCGGCTCCAGGTGCGGCGCCGGTGAACACGGTGACCGCGCGCAGGGGCCGTTGGCCCCGCAGCGTCGGGAGCACCGCGTCGGTCAGCAGCGGAGCGACGTTCACGCGGTCTCCAGCTTGGGGGTCCAGCCAGTACAGCTCCTCGATCTCGGCGGCGCTGCCGGTGACCGCGATCATCGGGTGCTCGTAGACGGTCGCGACCACCTGCCGCCCCGGCTCGTTGGCCGCATCCGCCGTGAAGGTCCCCACGAGCCGCAGGTCCTTCGCCCTCAGGGCAACCTCGAGCTCCTCGGCGACCTCCCGGACCGCGGTCGCCAGGGGGTGCTCCCCCGATTCTGGCTTGCCACCGGGAAGCATGAACCGGCTCGTGCCCCTCTTCCTGACGGTCAGCACGCGCCCTCGCGGGTCGCGGATCACCACAGCACTGACACGGATCGGCGAGGTCACCACAATCGAACGCTATCGAGCGGCCGGCTCCACGCCCACGCCGGGAGTCTCACCGCGGCCGCGCTTGGCCTCCAGCACCGCCCGCTCCGCGGGCGTGACCCGATCGTTCGTCTCGCGGATCACGCGACCCGAAAATGCAGCGCTTCGCCACGCCCAGGAGTACGTCCCAACCCTGGCCCAGACCCGACGCCATCGGAGATGGCATCCCGATAGGGACACAGCCAAGATGCAGTCAGCGGACACGCGCGCCACCGCATCGAAGTCCCGGGCTCTGGCCACGATCAGGTCTACGTTTCCCGACATGACAAGCCCCATCCAACGAATCGTCGGCCAGGTCTTCATCCCGGTTCGGGACATGCCCAGAGCGGTCGCGTGGTACGCCGACCTCCTCGGGTTCGAGCCCGGCGAGACCTCCCACGAAGGCACCATCTTCGACATCCCCACCGACGGGGACACCCGACTCGCGCTCGACGCCAACCGCCCGGACTTCGACCCGGCAGGCCCCCCGCGGTTCTTCTTCTGGACCCAGGACATGGCCGAAACCGTCGAACACCTGCAGGATCGAGGTGTCAAGATCACCTCCGATGTGGAGGACATCGGCAGCGTCTTCTTCGTGCAGTTCGAGGACCCGGACGGCAACCCCCTGATGGTCTGCCAACGGGCATAAACCCCTCGTCCACGTGCCCTGCCCCGGTGGCCCAGCTGATAGCTACCGGGGCACGCTCTGGAGCGCTGAGACGCAGCAGCAGCGGTGGGTCCGCAGCGCCCAAGATTTGGCTTCACGGACGCCACAACGGTAAGGCTGGCGATGCAACCCGACAGGACCCGTGGGGTCGTCCCTGGGGGCCAGACAGCCGCTCACTGCGCGTGGGGGCAAGTGGACGGCCCGCAGCGCTGCGCCACCTTGGGGGCTCGGCAACTATGTCATCCCAGATAAGCCCGCACTTGCGAATGCTCAGTCATGAGCCGTCGCCGCCTCGCCGCTCGAGCTCGTCGCTGACCTCTTGGTGCCGGCGGACATGGCGAGCAACGGGCCTGTCTCAAGGGATGCATCTACATCACCGGCGCCCCCGGACGGGCGGTTGTAGGTCTGGTGCCTGACCAAGTGCAGACCTCCTCTGGGTGGTTTCGGGGACGTGACGCGGCGTACTTTCGGAATCAGAAGGTGATCAATGCCGTGGGAAGTACCTCTCCACGGTCGGCCTCCAACGCAGGGGGTGCGTCCAGGGGACGCACAGGCCCTCACTGCTTCTGACGGTGGGGGCCTCCCCAAGGCCTCATGCATTACCGCCGTGACATGACCGGTGGATGCGAGGGCTACGTCGCCAGCGAAGCGAGCCTAGACGATGCCAGCATTGCCCTGCGACATGCCGCCGCACCGATCAGCGTCGTCCGTGCGGGGACAAATCTGATGCGTGCCTACGATCTCGACACGACCACGGTCACGATCTCGGCGAAGCTGGCACTGTCAGCCTGGGCCGAGACCGCGGGGCTCGAGACCGGCGTCTTGGCTCACGTCGCAGACGCGTAGGCCGGATCCGCCGTTGGCGGCGGTATGACGCTGCTACGTAGTGCCCCGTGGCTACTGACCCGCCAGACCGCTCCAATCGACGGTCACGCCAGCGGTGGCCAGCTCATGTGTCAGCTTCATCTTCCATGCGCCCCCAGGGTCGAGAACCACGTAGACCACCCCTTGTAGGTCGCTGGGAAGTTCTACCCCCTCTTCGTGAAGCATCACGACCCGTTCGCGTCCGAGTCGACCAGCGAAGTAACCCGCTTCGAAAACCACATTCTGGCGGGCGCGGGCGGCATCACTCGGAGCCGCGCTCGCTCGTCCGACGTCGTCAGCGGTCAGCAGAGCAACTGCGAAGCCGGCAGTTGAGGCGAAGGCCTCGAATTTCTCGAGGATGGTTCGCCCTCCGTTCGGTTGCTCATGCAAGATGATCGGCTTGACTCCTGTTACGTCATGCAGCACACGAAACAACTCGTGCTTCTTGGCTTCGTCATGACCGTGCACAATGAACACGCGACCCAACTCGGCCGCGACGGCCCTTTCGGCTGGTGACTCCTCAGTCCGAACGACCTCTTCAAGCTCGGCGCGAAGAGTCAACTCTCCTTTCGCCGCTTCGAGGATCGCAATCGCCTTCCTGACTCCCGCGGGTCTGTAGCCGCTGGTATCCATCCCGGTGGACCAGACCTGCGGCGAATAGCGCACCTTCACAAACTGGCTAAGTAGCGGCGACTCCGCACCCATGACTGTCCGCAACGCAACCTCGGTGGAGGTACGCCATCTCTCGAAGTCTTCGGGCTGTCCGTTCCTGGCTTCTGTTACTTGTTTGTCCAGTATTTCGACCTTTCGAGCCAAGTCCATAGTCCGACGCTACCGGGACTGAACGACAACAGCGGTGCTGGCCGTAGGCCCGGAGCTTCCTGTCCGCACGCGGGCGTGCACGCGCCGTGGTCCACCCTCCCGACGGGTAAGACTCAGGTCCTACGTCAAGACGACCGGGTCGCCCTGGTAGTGCTCCCACCAACCGGCCAACGTCGAATGACAATCTCTGATCGCCTACAGAAGCCTGGGGCCGTCGCCAATGCCGTGGCGATGTCGTTCGAGTTCGCAGACGCTGCCAGCAAACGCGGGTGGTGACTCTGAGGGCGATCCCAGCATCTCAGGTGAAGCCTCGACCTGCAGCCCCACTACTTCGGCAGTCCGACGGCGAGGGCGAGAACCAACGCAAACAGCGCGCGTGCGGTGTCGCACACGCTCGACGTCACAAAGTTCGCGAGCCTACCGGCGAGAGGACGGTTAAGGCGGACGACGTCCAGCATGGCTCGCGCGGGATCATCGCCTTCCACGTCGGCAACGCTGATTGCCCACACCCGTCGCGGCAGCTGGGTCGCCACCGCTGCCGCCAGTCCGCAGACGAGGTAGACGATCGAGGCATACACCACGGCCTTCTGGACGTTCCCTGGCGCGGAGATCGTGACAAGGGCAGCTGCGATAAGCGCTTGAGCCGCCAGCGCGCCGGCGGCCTTGGTTGTCAGCCCGGTCATGCGCGCCGCCTCGGTCTGATACAGCACGCCCGCTGCGTCGAGGTTGGCCGCGCCCCCAGACGGCGGGATGGACTGGGGATCTAGGTCCTTAATGGCGCGGTTGTACCGAAGCGCAGGAAGCAGGGAGGGGCGGATCAGCAGGTAAAGCCGCGTCAGTGCGGCGGCGATGTGCCTTCTAGTCCACCAGAGGCCTCTACCCACCGCGTGGGCCCACGAGGCCGCGCGGCGTGTCCAACTACGCCGGAGCTGTTTGAGCACTGCTCGCACGCGGCTCCGACCAGCGTTCGGGCCTCGTCGACGATCCGCTGCAGCAGCAGGCGCCGGTCGTGACGTTCCCCGTGCAGTCGTGGCGAACCTGCGCCGCCGTCGCTGGCTGCTCATGAAGAGAGCCAGTTCGCGATCGCCGGTGCCACGCTGAGCTCAAGCGGAGTGTCGATGAAGGCGAACTCGCCGGCCTGGTTGCATTCAAGGAACCAGTGGTTCGTGTCGTCGAGGGCGAGGTCGATAGCACCGTAGACGAGGCCCAGCCGTTCGACGAGAGCGATGCATGCCTTCCGGGTGGAGGGGTCGAGCTCATGGCGAACCCAGGTGGCGTCGCCGGACCGGGTGCGCCAGTCGACCCCGTCGACGCTGGTTCGCGCGGCGGCCGCGAAGCCGTCGACCACGATGACGCGCACATCAGTGCACGGTTCGATGCGCTGCTGAACGACCAGGGGCTGCGTTTTCCACTCGGCATCGCCCGCGGCGAGCGCGTCGACGAGGGGTCGCGTGAACACGAAGGAAGAGTCCGAAAATGCGTGGTAGGCACTTGCGACGGTCTTTACGACACAGGGCCCGTGGCTGCGGGCGTGGTCGACCGCGGTCTGACGCGAGTTGGTGACGACGGTGACGGGGACGGAGAGCCCCACTGTGCCTGCTTCTCTGAGCTGGATGAGCTTGTTCTCGGCTCGGCGAGATGCCCACAGCGGATTCATCCAGCGCGACCGGCTGCCCTCGGCGAGATCGGTCAGCCACGTCCGCCACTGCTCACGGGACACCAGGGTGTCGTCGACCTCCCGGGTTGTGTTGGCGGTCGTCACCTCGGGAAGGAACTGGCGCAGCCAGATCGAGTCGTAGTCGGCTGACACCGGCTCGTCCGTGGGGTGCCAGTCGACGGGGATCGTTCGCGTCGCTTGGGTGTCGAGGTGCCACCGGTCCACGTGATGACCCTCTTTGTGAAGCAGATGGACGATTCGATCTGCGGCGTAGTCGCGCTCGTTGGTGAGCACCAGGATCCGCCGCGGTCCGCGGTCGCTTGCGCTGGTGTCCCTGTGGCCGTGAGGCTTGGCAGTCACTGACCCTTCTGGTCCTCGCCGGTCTCCATGTCGGCCTTCTTGGTATCGGGCATCGCCGAGGATTCGTAGCTGGCGACCCAGGTGCTTTCCTGTAAGACGAATGAGATCTTCTGCTCCTCGTCGTAGCGGACCTCGGGCTGGGTCCCGCTCGGTTCTCGGCGTGTCGCCAGGCGTCGCATCATCGTCATGGTCGTTGGCTCTCCTGTCGTGGCGGCGAAATGGTCGGTGGGGTGACGGGGTGTGGGGATGGCGAGGCGGGGACTCTCCATACTGCCAGCCGATCAGGCTGGGAGTGGGAGGTCGCTGCGCAACTCGCTTCACGTGGTCGAGTCCATCGTGCCAGTACGCGCAGAGCCCCTCCCGGTCGTCTGTGAAGGTGCCCGACCGCCACCCGCTCATCGGGGCGGGCTTGCGCGATCAACGCAACGCCTCGGCTAGTGCGTGCGATGGCGTCTTGAAGCCGAGGTCTGTCGAGGGCGCTTCTCGAGCTCGAGTGCGACGGCGTCGAGGTCGTATTGCGTCAGGGTCCTGAAGTCGAGTCTCCTTGGCCTGCACGGGAGGAGCCGCCGGTTGTGCTCTTGTTGTTGCCCCGTTTGCCAAGGCGACTTCGGGTCGCAGATGGAAGCCTGAATCCCGGGCTCGGTTGGTGAACCTCACGGTTAATCCTTGTCAAAGGCTCGTCGACCCCACCGCTGCCCTGAACGCCCGCGCGTCTTTGTGGGCGAAGTGACGCACGGTCATCGGCTAGTTCGACATCGCCTGTAATGACAGGGCGCGCGAGCGGGCTGCACCCCGCTCGCGGGCGACGCGGTGCCAGGCCGTCGAGGGACGGTGGTGTCGCGATGGCGAGGCGCATGCGGGAGTCTCCAGCCGGGCCCGTGGCGTTGCGGTTGATGTTCAGGCGACGAGCCCGAGGCTTCGCCGCCCGTCGGCTGAGTGTGCCGGCGCCGAACAGCAACCCGTAGCGAGGCGCCGCACGCGCTCAGCTGCCGCGGGTCAGCGGGGGGTCCAGGTAGCGGTCGTAGGGATCGGCGGGCCAGTAGACGCCGGCCCAGTCGTGGTGGCAGTCCCGGCACAGCAGGCCTTGGATCTCGGCGATGTGCGGGTGCGCCCAGTCCCGACCGCCGCAGGTCGGGCAGGCCCAGGCGCGTACCCCCTGGCGGGTCCGCTGGAGGAACCCCCGAGCACCGGCATGGCCGCGCAGGGACTGCGGCACGTCCCGCCACGGCACCTCACCTGTGCTGGCGCGGTGCAGCAGGCTGGCCAGGCCGACCGCGTGGTTGAGCAGCCACCGTCCCTGCCGTATCGGGACCGGAGCCCACAGCCGCTTCAGTCGCAGCAGCAGCGCCGGCGATTCCCCCAGCTCCTGGGCGACGGCGCGGACCGCGGCGTCCGTTAGCGGCCTGCCCGCCACCCGAAGCGCCCGTCGGTCGGCCCGGGTGGGCCGGTCCGCCGGGAGCGGGGGGTGCATGAGCCGCATGAACAGCGCCAGGAGCCACGGGTCCCGGATGCTCAGCCCGCACGAGGTCATCCCGGGCCGGTAGCCCAGCGCGGCGCGCAGCGGGGGTGTGTACTCCCGGTATCCGGGCCCGGCAGCCTCGCGCAGGCCGATCCCGGCCCGCATCGCGCTGACGAGGTCGGTAGTGCGCCGCTCGCCGCGGGTGGCCGCGTGGCTGCCGGGGAACTCGCCGCACACCCGCGCCACCTTCACCCGACCGCGCCCATCGACCAGACGCAGGTCAGCCGCGAAGTGCACGGTGACCTCGACCAGGTGGCCCGGGCGGCGGGTGCGCTGCACGGAGATGCTGAGCGGGCCGAGGGCTTCTCGCAGCCGCATGCGGTCCGCGTGGTCGAAGTCCTGGGGATGCTGCAGGGCGACGATCGTGGACCACCACCGGTTCAGCGGCAAGGCCCCAATTCTGGTGTCCCTTTCCTGGGTCATGACGAGGCCCGCCAGCGCGTCTTCGGCGTCGTGGACGTTCGCCTCAGCCTCGTTGAACGCCCGGTTCCAGGCCTGCTTTGCGTCGCCGGTCCAGGTCCCGGAGGTCATTTCCGCCTCCATTCGGTCGCGCTCCGCGGTGAGTCGGCGCAGGCTCGCTGCCGCGGCGTCGAGCTGAGCCTGTCGTGGCTCCAGCGTGTCGTCGGGGATGCTCGGCCACGGGCTGAGCTCCCGTTCCGGCGCTTGCGCGATCGCCTCCGCCAGGACGGCGTGCGGCAGGGGAGGGACAGCCGGATGACGTCGTCGGGAACCGCCGGGGGCGTCGGTGCGCAGGTAGCGGTAGGCCACACCCCCCTGTGCCAGCCGGGTCTCGGTGACCAACGCGGCCGGGACACCCTCCACCGAGGCCACCGGGTGACCGGCGAACAGGGCGGGATGCGGAGCAGGGCGGATCGACCGGCTGTGGGCCAGCGCTTGCGTGATCCGTTTAAAGTCCGATGAACGGCAGATGGGGGCACCGTCCGGGGGCCGGAATCGATGCCGCTCACGCCGTCCGCCGGGACCGGTGGGCAGGCTCAGTTCGCCCGTGCGATGGAACAGATTGTGCTTCCAGATGTAGTGACAGATCTTGTGGGCATCGGAACTGAGTCGCTTGCCACGCAGGTGTGGCTGCGCGGTGGGATCCTTACGCCGGTGACGGACGGAGGCCGTGGAGTAGCCGTGGGCGATGAGATACGCCGCGGTCCGAGTCGTGGTCCATCCCGGCGTGAGCCAGGTGCGGTAGAACCAGCGCAATAGTGTCACCTGGTCCACCGGAACCAAGCGTGCTTCGTCCTCGAACAGCGCGGGTAGGCCGCTGGCCACGTCTTCCGGCCGGGGCCGGCCGGACTTGCCGTCGTAGAAGGCGATCTTGTCGGTCTGCGACCCGAACACGTCCCGGATGCGACAGGTATCCAGCGGCGGGGGTGGGACATAGCTTTGGCCCCAGTTGAACCACGGCTGCGGACCCTTCCGGCGCCCCGTGTGCGTGGACCGGCCGGTGGTCATCCGGCGAGTCCCGCGCAGCGCCTCGGCCCGACCGCGCTCACACTCGTCGAAGATGTGCCGCGCCACGTAGTCGTCGAACAGCTTCACACCCAGCGAGATGTCGCCGTAGAACAAGGGATGCAGGCCTCGCTCCTGCTGCGTGCGCATCGCCGCCAGGATCGGGGAGACACCGTATCCGTCGCGGACCATGGCCCGTGGTTCGGTGCAGAAGACCAGCCCCGGGTGGTGCTCCATGATGGCCGCCATGGTCGCCCGGGCCGCCGGCTGCTCCAGCCGGGTGTCGTCCAGTGCCACCCCGCTGCCGAGCTGGATGACGAGGACGAGGCCGGGCACCTTGGTGTAAACCAAGGTGCGCACCTGGAAGGGTCGGCCGGTCACCGCATTCGTGAGCGCGTCTCCCGCAGGGGCGTTGCGCAGCTCGGCGACCAGGGTCTGCTTTGACGGCAGTCGGTGCCGCACCTCCAGGCCCAGCACAGTCGCCAGATGGTTGGCCGCGGTGAGCAGATTCTGCACCGCCAGCGCGGCGGCACGGCGGCCGTGTTCGGTGCTGGCGCGGCCCACCAGCAAGATGATGGCCCCGGCGCGCAGCGCGGCCGCCAGTTCCGGGAGCACCCACGCGGCGATCTTCGGCCCGGGCGACCGCATCCGCTGGACGCTGCGGCTCATGTCTGGCCCCGACCCGGGGTTCGGGCGGTCCTTCCGGCCCGGCGGCGGGAGGCGGCAAGGTCCGGACGCCATGCCACCGTCCACCCCGGAGGTATCGGGGCCAGGGCTGCCACGCCGGCCACGGCGTCCCCGTAGAACAGCGGCGCCTGCCGGGCCTGGGCGAGCTCGTCGGCGCACCGCAGCATGAGATCCCAGCAGTCCGGGTAACGTCCGGCCGCGGCGGGGGAGGTGGCGTACAGCAGCGCAGGCTGGTGCGCGCGAAGCGTCTGGATCAACGGCCCCGGCCACAGGTCGCCGCGGGCGCCTGCCCGCAGCAGCACCAGCACACCGGGGGCCAGGACCTGAGCGCGGCCCCAGGTGGCGGCATCGGTCGCCGCCTGGGCCAGCAGTGCCTCCGGGCGTAGCAGCGGGCGCAGGTCCAGCCCCCGGCCGGCCAGGGACTCGGCCGCGGCCACGGCGTCGCGCACCGCCAGGCGCACCCCGATCCGTCCGGGCTGCGCGCTGCCGCCGAGCAGCAGCACCGGGGCACCGGCGTGCATCAGCGCTCGCAGCGCGTCGGGAACCTCGGCGTCGTCGGCGAATCGTGGCGCCGGCGATGGTGCCCCCACTGAGGGTGTGCAGGGCGGGTTCCCCGAGTCGCCGGTGCGTGGAGAAGGCCGCGTGCGATCGCAGTGGGGGGCGGCCGCGCCTCGGCGGAGAGAGGCGGCATAAAGCCGGGCCTCCTGGTACGGAACGCCCATGAGAAACAGTTCAAGGGCGCGGCTCACGACCTCGGCGTCACGTTGGCCGGCTGGCCGGCGGCGGGGGGAATCATGCTGGGACTGAGACATCGGGAACCTCCAGACTGGACGACATTCCTCTGTTAGAGGAATGCTGACTGGTGTGTGGGTGGCTGTCGACCCCCGCGGGCGGGGCCGGCTCGGCGGGCCGGGGGCCCGCCGGGCGGCTCACCGGCGCTCCTGGGCCGAGGTGGTGCGCCGGGACCGCCCGGTAGAGGTGCGGCTGCCGGCGCCGCCGGACTGGGCGCCCGGGCCCGGCGCCGCGGCCTGCGCCGCGGTGCTGGTGGCCGCGGTCGCGGCCGGCGTGCCGCGGGTGCGCCTGGGGGAGGAGCTCTTCGAGGCCGGTGACCGGCTGGACCGCGCGCTGCTGGCCGCGCTGGCCCGGCTGGCCGCCCCGGTGGCGCAGGCGCGGGCCAGCACGGGCACCCGTCGCGGCGGGGCGGCCCCGGCCAGCACCGCCCGGGACGTCGCGACCAGGTCGGCCGCCGCGCCCCGCGCCCCGGGCAGCACCAGCCGCCACGGGCAGGCGCAGCCGTCCGGGCAGGGCGCCGGAGGGCGCCGTCCCCGGTCAGCCGCGGACACCGGGAACTCCGGGGGTGGGCGGGGCGGTGACCGGGTCGACCCCGGCCGGGTCGGCGGGGGCGGTTCGCGGGGTCAGCGTGACGGCGAAGCCGGCCGGGACGAAGACCCAGGCCCCGGCGGCGCCGGGCGGGTCGGCCGGCCGCGCCGGGGCCGGTGACGGCGCGCCGTCGGCCGTCGGCCCGGGTTGGGGTGGGGAAGCGGCTTTCAGGAAAACGCTGCCGGCGGGCAAACTGGACCTGATCGGGGTCGCTACCCCGGGTACTCGTGCGGAAGAAGTCGCCACAAACGGCGACGAGCAGTTCGCCGCGGCGGCGGTACGTATGGCGATCGGGGATGTTCGAACCCGCAGACTGCGCACGGCGCAGTCACGGAGCACCGCGTGTGCGCGGCGCTGTGCCATGTGGCGACGAGTGCACTCCTCCACCAAGAGCCGGGGCAGCGCGGGCGATACCCCCGCGGTCCTATCGGGAGCGCTGATCCGGCCCCGCGTGCACGCCGGTCCGGTCCCCCGGGGAAAGCGGCCGTTGTCATGGCGCGCGGGCTTGGGCCTCGTCCCGCGCTGGTGCAGTCCTAACCTGAACGCTCGCAGTGGCCCAGAGGCGAGCCCGCGCACCGCTCGCCAGACGTCATGGGCACGAGTCTGATGGCGTAGCGCGATCGCCGACAATACCCTGTAGCGGGCTTGATCGGCTAAGGGCTGACGGATCCATCTGGGGCGAATTTCGACCAAGGACCGGGGGCTATGGCGTCCCTGGTTGAAGAACTCAGCGCAGGCCCACCCGAGTGCGGCGGTCCAGAGAATCTCCCCGGCGTCCAGCCGCCGGCTCTCGCTTGCGGCGTGGAAGGTCGCGGATAGGCGGGCGGACAAGGTCCGACTCCGCTCGAGAAGGCAACGTCCGGATGCCCCTCAGGCTCAGCAGGGTCGGGGGCTGCGGCGGAGGCCGCCCCTCATGGCCGCCCGACCCCCGCTTCGCGTCCGGCGTCGCAGCGTCGTGTGGCCGAGCTTCGTCACGGGTTGCCGCTGCCGTGCCGGAGGTCTCCGCCACGAGGCAGACCATGTCGTATGCGACGTAGTAGCAATGCCCAGGCACGCATGGCCCAAAAAGCGACTTGTGGTAGTCGTCGCACCAGTCGACGGGGACACGGCGACGGGCGTGCCGATGGCGACAACGAAGGGCGCAGGTGTCGTCACGGGCACCCAACGCGGCCAAGGTGACGTGAGGGATTTCGCCGCTCGGCTTCGGCCTCGCAAGGGCGAAAACCTCAAACTGGTAGGCGTTCAGGGCCAACTTGAGCAGCTCGATGGCCATGTCCGCGCGATCGGCGGTTGCGCTCCGCATGGGTCCGCCGACTCGGGTCCGCATTGTGGGACGCCGTTCCATGTGGGCAGCATGAGGGTCCGGATCGGCGGCGTCAACCATCGTTGGTCGGAAAGCGCTCGCTCAGGAGCGGCGACGGGCATCCGGCGGGGGAGGAGGGAGTTCCTTCGGGCGCCGGCGACGGCCAAAGGGGTAGACGTCGTCAAGCAGCTCAGTCAACAGCAAGTTGTACGTGGAGCAGATCGCCAACAGGGTCACCAGTGACGGCAGCTTGTTTCCGCGCTCGCAGTCGGACAGGTACTGCCAGGAGATCCCGGCGCGAGCAGCCGCCTCGGGCAGCAGCAGGTCGGCCTCGATCCGCGCGTCGCGCAGCCGGTGTCCGAGGGCTCGGCGGGCGAAGAGGGCCAGCACGTCGGGGTCATCTGCCACGTCCGCACTGTAGCCAGTGCCGGCTCAGTCGGCGCGTGTTCCCCCTGGCAGGCGGGCGCGTCGGGCCAACGCAAACAGCTGCCGACCCGCCGCGCTGTCCAGCAGTCGGGCCTGGGACCGGGGAGGGAGGTCCTGACCGATCTGCCGCAGCAGGGCCCGGGCCAACGAGCGATAGGTCCGGATGGTCTGCATGAGGACCTCCACGGAAAGGTCAAAGTCGTCAACCAACTCCGCCAAGTCGGTCTCGCCACAGGCGCCCTGCCTCGAGTCCAGGCGATGCGCTGCGGCGGGAGATGGCACGTCGACCGACGCGGTCAGCGGGCGCAACCACAGCAGGCTCGGGTCGAGGTCATCCCACTCAGGAAGGGCTTGCCAGGTGGTCTCGCCCCAGCAGGCGACGACGGCGCGGCCTGGTCTCAGCGTGGCGTGCGGGAGGACGTCCTGGGCGCGGGTCCACACGCGTCCGTCCTCGCGCTGGTGCGGGTCGGCTAAGACGTCCGGGAGGGCCAGCCACGCCCGCAACGCCGCGGCGACAGGCAGTCGGGGCGGTGCCGAGTCGGGGTCACTCATGCGGGCCGGACACCGCGTCGCATTCGGCTGCAGCGTCGCCGAACGAGGGCTGTGCGGACAGCCTGATCGGGCCCCGTTTCCGCGCGGAGTGCAGGACGTACGTGCGGGGCGCGCAGCCGGCGACGTCAGTGATGTCGGACAGGGTGGCGTGACGCAACGCCGCCGGGGACGCCCAGATTGTCGCGAGCCCCACCTCGCCAACATCGCCGTCGCCGCTCGGGTCCACCCACCGCCGGAGGCCAGCCCCGCACGAGCGACGCGAGCAAGGGGACACTGCGGAGAATGCGCTGGGCGCTAAGGCGTGGAACGGCACCATGGTTTGCTCCTATTCCTCTAACAGAGGAGTATAGGCAGAGCGTCCCGCTGAGGCGCAAGCGCCCACCCGATCTGCTGGGCTAGGTGCGCGTCGAGCACGCGTGCACGGCAGGAGCTTCGATGGAGCGGGGATGTGCTCGGCAGAGACGCGTTGCACGTCCGTCGCTCTCCTAGAACTTGGCCAGCGCGGCGTCGGTGTGTTCCTGGCCGTGGCGGTAGTACCGGTTCTTGACCACGGTCTCGGTCTCCCAGCCGCCGACCGCCATCAGCTCCCCCGGCGTCAGGTCCAGCACGTCGACGGCGTACCGGGCGAACCGGTGCCGCAGCGAGTGCCAGGTCAGGGTGAACTGGGTCCGCTGCCGGACCACCCGGCGGTACGTCCGCGTGGCCGGGTCCCAGCGGTCGCACTCCTCCCGCCAGACCTGGTGCGGCCAGCCGGCAGCGATTGCGGCCGGTGCGAAGTAGTCGTTCATGAAGCCGGTGTGGTGGAACAGGCCGCCGTGGCGGGTCGGGAAGATCAGCGCCTCGGGGTTGGTGCCGGCGGCCTGCTCGGCCAGCGCCTGCTCGCGCCGAGCGTCCAGCTCCTGGCCGAGCGGGTAGCCGGTGAAGGTGACTGCGGGGACCCCGGTCTCCCGGGTCTTCTCGCCCTTGGGCAGCTTGCGCCGGTTCTCCCCGCGCCGGGCCCGGGCCGCGGGGTCGATCTGGGCGTCGATGCGCACGGTGCGCCGGGTGCCGGTGCACAGCACGTCGTGCGCGGTGAGCTGGAACAGCTCGCCCCAGCGCGGGCCGCTGGCCGCGGCCAGCTCCGGGGCGAGCCGGCCCCAGCGCGGGAAGAACGCGGCCAGCTCCTCCCCGAGGCGGCGCACCTGCGCGACGCTGGGGGCGTCCTCGTCACGGACGTACAGCTCGCTCTCGGTGACCTTGCGGCCCCGGCGGCGTCGCTTGGGGGCGGGCGTGCCCTGGATCGCCGGGGCCGGGCAGACGCCCCGCTCGGGGAGCATCTCGGCCTGCTCGGCGGTGAAATACCCGTGCCGGTGCCCCCAGCGAAGGAACCCGCGCAGCATCGAGGTGTTCTCCTTCACCGTGCGCCAGGTGCCGGCCTGGGCCCGCATCCGGTCGGCCAGCGCCCGGTCGACCTCCAGCGCCAGCCGGGCCTCGTGGCCGCGCAGGGTGCGGCGCAGCACGCTGCGCACCTGACGCAGGTGCGAGGGGGTCCAGTCCTCGCCGTCGGCCTTGTGGTGCCGCCCGGCCGGGGAGGCCACGTACTCCGCCAGGATCACCCCCAGCGGGGTGAGCCCCCGCGGCCCGGTCGCCCGCTGCAGGTCCGCGTCGATGGCGGTGGCCTTGGCCAGGGCGGACTGCTGGCTGCGGCCGCCGCTGGTGCGCCCTGGCCGGCCGTCCGGCTCGGTCCAGGTCAGCCGCCAGTACGGGGAGGAGCCGGTCGGCGCGAGCACGCGCACCGCGCCGACCGTGGCGGCGGGGCGGTTCCGGGTGCTCATGCCGCGCGGGTGGCGCTGCCGCGCCGGCGGTAGGGGCGGGCGAGGGTGCCGTCCGCGACCGCGGGGGCGGGTGCCTCCGGCGCGGCGGCCCGGCGGCGGTCCGCGGCGGTGCGCCGCGGCAGTGCCCGGAACCAGGCCAGCAGCTCCTCGCGGTCCCACAGCAGCCGGGCCCCCAGCTCACGGGCGGCGGGGAAGTCGGCCCGGTAGGAGTACTGCCGCGCGGTGTCGATACTGACGTGCAGCAGCGCCGCGACCGTCTCGATGGTGTAGATCGGGTCGCTCAGGTCGACCGGCCGGGGGGCGGGGGTGGAAACCATGGCCCGGTCGGTGTCCGGCCCCGGAGCCGGCGCAATCGGCGCCGCGATGTGCCGGTGGGCCCGCGGAGCCGCTGTGTCAAAACAGTGCGAAGGCGGACCCCCATCGGAGATCCGCCTTCGCGTTGGCGCAGGTCAGGGCGTGGTTGCGGCCCCGCCGGCCGGTGAGGATCAGATGTCGAAGTACATCTCGAACTCGTGCGGGTGCGGGCGGAAGCGGATCGGGTCGACCTCGTTGACGCGCTTCCAGTCGATCCACGTCTCGATGAGGTCCTTGGTGAACACGTCGCCCTCGAGGAGGTACTCGTGGTCGGCCTCGAGCGCGTTGAGCACCTCGGGCAGCGAGCCGGGCACCTGCGAGATGGCCTTGTGCTCCTCCGGCGGCAGCTCGTAGAGGTCCTTGTCCACCGGCTCCGGGGGCTCGATGCGGTTCTTGATGCCGTCGATGCCGGCCATGAGCTGGGCGGAGAACGCCAGGTACGGGTTCGCCGACGGGTCCGGCACGCGGAACTCGATGCGCTTGGCCTTCGGCGAGGTGCCCGTGATCGGGATGCGCACGCAGGCGGAGCGGTTGCGGGCCGAGTAGACCAGGTTGACCGGGGCCTCGTAGCCGGGGACCAGGCGGTGGTAGGAGTTCACCGTCGGGTTGGTGAAGGCCAGCAGCGACGGGGCGTGCTTGAGCAGGCCACCGATGTACCAGCGGGCGATGTCGGACAGGCCGCCGTAGCCGCGCTCGTCGTAGAACAGCGGCTCGCCGTCCTTCCACAGCGACTGGTGGCTGTGCATGCCGGAGCCGTTGTCACCGAAGAGCGGCTTGGGCATGAACGTGGCGGTCTTGCCGTGCGCCCACGCGACGTTCTTGATGACGTACTTGAACTTCAGCACGTCGTCGGCCGCGTTGAGCAGCGTGTTGAACCGGTAGTTGATCTCCTGCTGCCCGGCGGTGCCGACCTCGTGGTGGGCGCGCTCGACGGCCAGGCCCACGTCGTGCAGGGTCAGCGTCATCTCGTCGCGGATGTCGGCGAAGTGGTCCACCGGCGGGACGGGGAAGTAGCCACCCTTGTAGCGGGTCTTGTAGCCCTGGTTGCCACCCTCCTCCTCGCGGCCGGAGTTCCAGGCAGCCTCGACGGAGTCGATGAAGTAGTAGCCGGCGTTCTGCTTCGTCTCGAAGCGCACGTCGTCGAAGACGTAGAACTCGGCCTCGGCGCCGAAGTAGGCGGTGTCGGCGATGCCGGTCGACTTCAGGTAGGCCTCGGCCTTGGCGGCGATGTTGCGCGGGTCGCGGCTGTACGGCTCGTCCGTGAACGGGTCCACGATGGAGAAGTTGAGGATCAGCGTCTTCTCTTTGCGGAACGGGTCGACGTAGGCGGTCGTCGGGTCCGGGATGAGCTTCATGTCGGACTCGTGGATCGCCTGGAAACCACGGATCGAGGAGCCGTCGAACATCTGGCCGTTCGAGAACGCGTCCGCGTCGAACGTCTGAGCAGGCACGTTGAAGTGCTGCATCACGCCCGGCAGGTCGCAGAAGCGCACATCGACGAACTTGACGTCCTCGTCCTTGATGAACTTGAGGACCTCGTCAGCGTTGCTGAACATCCAACCTCCTGTGGTGGGGCGGGCACGATCGCCGGCCCGGGTGGGTCGCGTACGACCTTAGCCCCCCGGGATTTCCCGACCATGACCCGAATGTTTCCCCGGTGTTACGGACGGGCCACCCGCGCGCCCCACGGCGTGACCGACGTAACCTGTCTCCCGTGGTGGACCGCAAGGACGTCGGCTCGTGGATCGAGGGCCCGCGCGCAGCACGCGCCGGCGAAGGCACCTACCCCGGGCAGCGCCTCGGCCTGCCCGAGCACGGGCCCGGCTCCGTCGCCCGCTTCGGCCGGCGGCTGGTGGCGATCCTCATCGACTGGACGCTGTGCCAGCTCGTGGCCGTCGCCTTCCTGGGCGGTCAGCTCGGCCGCGGCGGCGCCGGGGGGCTGCTGCCCCTGGCCGTCTTCTTCGCCGAGAACGTCCTGCTCGTGGGCACGGTCGGGTTCACCGTGGGCCACCGTGTCATGGGCCTGCGCGTCGTCCGCCTCGGCGGGGCGCCGGCCGGCCCGGTCCCGGGCCTGGTCCGCAGCCTGCTGCTGGCGGTCGCCGTCCCCGCCCTGATCTGGGACAAGGACGAGCGCGGCCTGCACGACAAGGCCGCCGGCACGGTCATCCTCCGCACCCGCTGAGGTGGGCTCGCCGCGGGCCTGAAGCTCCCGGCATACGTCGCGACGCCGTTCGTCCCGGTATGCCGTGAGGTCGCCCCTGCCTCCCGGCCCGCCGCCCGCACGCGTCCGGACACGCCTCAGCCCGCGTTTCCGGCCCCGGACGGAACGCAAACGCGGGCTGAGAGGTGTTCGGTCGAGAGGTCTAGCGCCGGGTCGATGGCCGCTTCCTGCGACGTCAGCGGCCGCGCATCGCCTTGCGGTCCATGCGCACCCGGTTGGGGTCGACGCCGGCGGGGATCGGCGGACGCGCGCCGCCGAGGGCCTTGAGCCGCTTGTTGACCTGCGCCGCCTCCTCCTTGGTGAGGGTGGGCTTGAGCCGGCGGATCTGGTTGGCGAGCTTGCGCACCGGGACCGCTGCCTCGTCGTCGCCGATGCGCAGCACCGTCACCGGCACGCCCGGCAGGATGCGGGCGACCTTCTTGCGCTCGGACTCCAGCAGGCGGGAGGCGCGGGAGGACGGGCCCTCACCCACGAGCACGACGCCGGGACGCCCGGTGGCGCGGAACACCATCGCAGCCGAGGCCAGGTCGCCGGGGCGCACGGCCTCGGCGGCGACCGGCTGCTGGTCGAAGTACCACCCGCGGCGCAGGGCCGACAGGGCGGCGCCGGCGGCGCCGGGCTGGCCCTCGATCGAGCGGTAGGCGGCCCGCTCGGCGCGGCGGCTCATGACCACCATGGCCGCGAGGACACCGAACATCAGGCCGAGGAAGCCGGCGTAGACCGGGTGCCCGACGACGAGGCCGACGACGACGCCGACCAGCGTCACGCCGAGCAGCGCGAGCAGCATCCACCAGCCGATGGCGGGGTCGACCGCGCGGGCGGTCGTGAAGATCTGGCGCATCTGGGCGATGCGGCCGGCCTTCTCGGGCACGGCTGACTGGGGTGAATCCTGGCGGGCCATGGTGTCCAGACTACCGGTCAGGAGGCGCTGCCGAGAGCACGCTGGACCAGCGACGCGGCCTCCTGGCGGGCGGGGGAGGAGGCGGCCTCGGCCAGGTGCGACAAGTGCGCCGGGACCTCGCGGCCCCACTTCTTCATGGCCTGCGCCCAGAGGCGGCCGGCACGGTAGGAGCTGCGCACCAGCGGCCCGGCCATGACGCCCTTGAACCCCATCTCCTCGGCGACCTCGCTCCAGTGCACGAACTCCTCGGGCTTGACCCACCGGTCGATCGGGTGGTGCAGCTTGGAGGGGCGCAGGTACTGCGTGATCGTGAGGATGTCGCAGCCGGCGTCGTGCAGGTCGCGGATCGCCTGCTCGATCTCGTGGTCCTCCTCGCCCATGCCCAGGATGAGGTTGGACTTGGTCACCAGCTCGGCCTCGCGGGCCATGGAGAGCACCTTGAGCGACTTCTCGTAGGTGAACGCCGGGCGGATCTTGCGGAAGATGCGGGGCACCGTCTCGAGGTTGTGCGCGAACACCTCGGGGCGGGCGTCGAAGACCTGGCCGACCAGCTCGGGGCGGGCGCCGAAGTCGGGCGGGAGGATCTCGACGCCGGTGTTGGGGTTGAGCGCGTGGACCTGGCGGATCGTCTCGGCGTAGAGCCCGGCGGCGCCGTCGGGCTGGTCGTCGCGGGCGACGCCGGTGACGGTGGAGTAGCGCAGGCCCATCTGGCGCACCGACTCGGCGACGCGGCGCGGCTCGTCGAGGTCGAGGGCGGTCGGGCGCCCGGTGGCGATGTCGCAGAAGTCGCAGCGCCGGGTGCAGACGTCACCACCGATGAGGAAGGTGGCCTCCTTGTCCTCCCAGCACTCGAAGATGTTGGGGCAGCCGGCCTCCTGGCAGACGGTGTGCAGCCCCTCGCTCTTCACCATCGAGTGCAGCGCGGTGTACTCCGGCCCCATCTTGGCGGTGGTGCGGATCCACTCCGGCTTGCGCTCGATCGGCGTCTCGGCGTTGCGCGCCTCGACGCGCAGCATGCGGCGACCCTCAGGTGCGACGGTCACAAACGGCTCCCTTGCCAGTCAGAAGAAGGCGGGCGTGCGGTAGCACACCCGGACCGCCCTCCAGACTACGCGCCGTCCCCGACGCCCCCGCACCCGCCGGGTCCCCCCGGGGAGCACCGGTATGCCGTGCGCCTCCTGGCCGTCCCGGTCACCTCGGTGCGTCGCCTCACGCACCCACGGTGTCGACCGCGCGGACCGGGGCACACGGCATACCGGTGGGTCTCACCGGGCCGTGTAGCCGCCGTCGATGTAGAGCTCGGAGCCGGTGACGTAGCTGGCGTCGTCGCTGGCGAGGTAGGCGACCCCGGCGGCGATCTCCTCCGGGCGGCCGAGGCGGCCGAGCGGGGTGGCGCTGGTCATCACCGACTCGAACTCGGTGCCCTTGACCGGCGCCAGGATCGGGGTGTCGATGAAGCCGGGGTGGATCGAGTTCACGCGCACGCCGTCGGGGGCCCAGTGCAGGGCGGTGTTCTTGGTCATGAGCCGCACCGCGCCCTTGGCGGCGTGGTAGGCCGGGGAGGTCCCGAAGCCGCCGATCGCGCCGAAGATCGAGCTGATGTTGATGACCGAGCCGTGGCCGGAGGCCTTGAGCAGGGCGGCGGCGGTCTTCATGCCGAGGAACACGCCGGTCTGGTCGATGGAGATGGTCCGCTCCCAGTCGGCCAGGGAGGTGTCCTCGATCGAGGCCAGGTCGCCCATCCCGGCGTTGTTGACGAGGACGTCGAGGCGGCCCTGCTCGGTGCGCACCCGGTCCATGACCTCCTGCCAGCCGGCCTCGGAGGAGACGTCGAGGTGGGCGTACTCGGCGGTGCCGCCCTCGTCGCGGATCGCGGCCACGACCTTCTCGCCGAGGTCGTCCTGCACGTCGGTGACCATCACCGTGGCGCCCTCGGCCGCGAGGCGGTGCGCGATGGCGGCACCGATGCCGCTGGCACCCCCGGTCACCAGGGCCACCCGGTCCTCGAGTCGCTCCATGTCGTCCTCCTGTCCGTGGGGCGCGCCGGTGGTGCGTCCTCCCTCCAGACAGGCTCACGTGGGGCGGCCGGCGGGGCCAGCGACCTTGGTCCCGCCGGGGTGCGGCGCAGGTCCCGACACACCTCCCGGGCGGTGTCGGGCGCCACACCGCGGCGACCTAGAGTTGGCCGAATGGACCTGCGCATCTTCACCGAGCCCCAGCAGGGGGCCACCTACGGCCAGCAGCTCGCGATGGCCCGCCGCGCCGAGGAGTGCGGCTACTCGGCGTTCTTCCGCTCCGACCACCTGCTCGCGATGGGCGACGGCGACGGGCTGCCGGGTCCGACCGACACCTGGACCACGCTGGCCGGCCTGGCCCGCGAGACCCTGACGATCCGGCTGGGCACGCTGGTGACCTCGGCGACGTTCCGCCACCCCGGCATGCTCGCGGTGCAGGTCGCCCAGGTCGACGAGATGTCCGGCGGCCGGGTGGAGCTCGGCCTGGGCGCCGGGTGGTTCGAGGCCGAGCACGCGGCCTACGGCATCCCGTTCCCGGAGCCGGTGGGTGAGCGCTTCGACCGGCTCGAGGAGCAGCTCGCGGTCATCACCGGCCTGTGGGAGACCCCGGTGGGGGAGCGCTTCTCCTTCGACGGCAAGCACTACCAGCTCACCGACAGCCCCGCCCTGCCCAAGCCCGAGCAGGACGCCGTGCCGATCGTCATCGGCGGCAAGGGCCGGAAGCGCACGCCCGAGCTGGTCGCCCGCTACGCCAGCGAGTTCAACCTGCCGTTCGTGTCGGTGGAGGAGTCGGCCGAGAAGTTCGAGAACGTGCGCGCGGTCGCCCGGGAGCACGACCGAGACCCGGCCACGATCACGATGTCCAACGCGCTGGTGCTGTGCGCCGGCGCCACCTGGGACGAGCTGACCCGCCGGTCCGAGGCGATCGGGCGCGACCTGGCCGAGCTGCGCGAGAACGGCCTGGCCGGCTCCCCGGCCGAGATCGTCGACACGATCGGCCGCTACGTCGAGGCCGGCTCGCAGCGGATCTACCTGCAGGTGCTCGACCTGACCGACCTGGACCACCTCGACCTGGTGGCCAGCGAGGTCATCCCCCAGCTCGGCTGAGGCCTCGGGCCCCGGCTCGGCCGGGGCCGGGGTCAGCCCAGGGTGAGGACGTCGGCCAGGTGCTTCTCGGCGTAGGGGAGCACCTCGGCCACCGACACGTCCCGGCCGAGCTCCTGGCTCAGCGACGTCACACCAGCGTCGGCGATGCCGCACGGGATGATCACCTGCGCCCAGGACAGGTCGCAGTCGCAGTTCAGCGAGAAGCCGTGCATCGTCACCTCCTGGCTGACCCGGATGCCGATGGCGCCGATCTTGCGGTCGGGGCCGCGCTCGTCGGCGGCGACCCACACCCCGCTGCGGCCCTCGACGCGACCGGCATCGAGGCCGAGGTCGGCGCAGACCCGGATCATCATCTCCTCGAGCCGGCGCACGTGGGCGACGACGTCGACAGGGGAGGGCAGGCGCACGATCGGGTAGCCCACGAGCTGGCCCGGCCCGTGCCAGGTGATCTTGCCGCCGCGGTCCACGTCGACCACCGGGGTGCCGTCGAAGGGCCGCTCGTGCGGCTCGGTGCGCTTGCCCGCGGTGTAGACCCGCTCGTGCTCCAGCAGCAGGACGGTGTCCTCACCGCCGGCCACCACGCCCGCGTGGACCTCACGCTGCGTGTCCCACGCCGCGCGGTAGTCGACGTAGTCCGGTGCAAACCCCAGGTGCTCGAAACGCATGCCTGCAGGGTACGCCGCCGCGGCGGCATACCCAGCGAGCCCATAGGCTTTGACCAACTGACGGTTGAGCTGGGGAGCGGCAGGTCATGACACGGCACGACATCACGCCGGAGCAGGAGAACGCGGAGCGGGCCAAGGCCCCCGGGCGGACGCGCGTGGTCCGCCTGGTGGCGGTGCTCCTGGTGGTCCTGGCCTGGTTCGCCATCGGCAGTGTCGGCGGCCCGCTGGTCGGGAAGCTCAGCGAGGTGCAGAAGAACGACAACGCCTCGTTCCTGCCGAAGTCGGCCGAGTCGACCGAGGTGCAGAAGCTCGCGGGCAAGTTCACCGACACGAGCACGCTGCCCTACTTCGTCGTGGTCGAGCGCCCCGGCGGGCTCAAGCCCACCGACCAGGCCGCGGTGCAGCAGTTCATCGCCGGTATCCCGGACCTCACCTTCGCGGGCAAGGGCCGGACCCTGGGGGAGTACCTCAAGGAGACGCCGAAGTTCGCGGTGCCGAGCCAGGACAAGCAGGCACTCCTCGTGCCGGTGCCGCTGGACAGCAAGAAGGCTGCCGAGCCGTTGCAGGGCTCCTCGGCGCTCTACGAGGGCGCCAAGGCGATGCGTGAGTCAGCGGCGAAGACCCTCGCTCCGCAAGGCCTGAAGGTCTACGTCACCGGTCCCGGCGGCGTCCTCGCCGACTTCGTCACCGCGTTCAGCGGCATCGACGGCATCCTGCTCGTCGTCGCCCTCGGCGTCGTCTTCGTGATCCTGCTCGTGGTCTACCGCAGCCCGATCCTGCCGTTCGCGGTGCTCATCACCTCGATGTTCGGTCTCGCCGCCGCGGCGCTCGTGATCTACCCGCTGGCCAAGAACGGCACGATCGACCTCAACGGCCAGAGCCAGGGCATCCTGTCGATCCTCGTCGTCGGCGCCTCCACCGACTACGCCCTGTTGCTCGTCTCCCGCTACCGAGAGGAGCTGCACGACCACCCGAGCAAGTGGGCGGCGATGCGCGCGTCCTGGCGTGCCGCCGCCGAGCCGATCATCGCCAGTGGCGCGACCGTCATCCTCGGCCTGCTCTGCCTGATGCTGTCCCAGCTCGGCAACACCCGCGGGCTCGGCCCGGTGGGTGCGCTCGGCATCGCCGGGGCGCTGCTGTCGGCCCTGACCTTCCTGCCGGCGGTGCTGCTGCTGTTCGGCCGCAAGATCTTCTGGCCGCTCGTCCCGCGCGTGGACCACGTGCACGCCGAGGACTCCGTGGGCCGGAGTGGCATCTGGGGCCGCGTCGCCGGGCTGGTCGGTCGCCACCCGCGCCGGGTGTGGGTGACCACCCTCGTCCTCCTGCTGGCGTGCGTCGCGTTCGTGCCGACGCTGAAGGCCTCGGGCATCTCCCAGTCGCAGATCTTCCTCAACAAGGTCGAGTCCGTGACCGGCCAGGAGGTCCTCGCCCGTCACTTCCCGGCCGGCTCGGGCACCCCCGTCCAGATCGTCGCGCCGGAGGACAAGGCCCAGGCGGTGGCCACCCGCGCCAAGGCCGAGAGCGGGGTCGCATCGGTGACCGTCGGGGACAACCCGGCCGCGCCCCCCAAGGTCGTCGACGGCCAGGTGCTGGTGCAGGCCACCCTCACGCCGGCCGCCGACAGCCCCGCGGCCGAGACCGTGGTGGAGAACCTGCGCCGCGACCTGCACCAGGTCAGCCCCGCCGTGCGGGTCGGCGGCAGCACCGCCATCAACCTCGACGTCCGGCACGCCAGCGAGCGCGACCTGCGGGTCATCATCCCGACGATCCTGGCGGTCATCTTCGTCGTGCTCATGCTGCTGCTGCGCTCGTTCGTGGCGCCGGTGGTGCTCGTCGTCGCCAACGTCATCTCCTTCGCCGCCACCCTGGGCGTCGCCGCGCTGGTGTTCAACCACGTCTTCGACTTCCCGGGCAGCGACCCGTCCACGCCGCTCTACGCGTTCGTGTTCCTCGTGGCGCTGGGCATCGACTACTCGATCTTCCTCATGACGCGCGTGCGTGAGGAGTCCCAGGAGCGCGGCACCCGACCGGGCATCCTCGTCGGGCTCGCCGTCACCGGCGGTGTCATCACCAGCGCCGGCGTCGTGCTCGCCGCGACGTTCTCCGCGCTGGCGGTGCTGCCGATCCTGTTCCTGGTGCAGATCGCGTTCATCGTGGCCTTCGGCGTCCTGCTCGACACCCTGGTCGTGCGCTCGCTGCTCGTGCCCGCGTTCGCCTACGACATCGACTCCCGGATCTGGTGGCCGGGCCGGCTCTCCCGGTAGCCGCCGGGCGGGGTGTCGGCGCCGTCCGGCATCGGTCCGTGGATCCGCCGCGGCATAGGGTCGACCCGTGACGAACGTCGGTCTTGCAGGGTTCGGCTCCGCCGGACAGGGAATCCACGCTCCGCTGATGCGCACCGCCGGCCTGAGGGTCGCGGCCGTGTCGACGTCCAACGCCGAGCGGGCGGCGCAGGCCCGGGAGGAGAACCCGGGCGTCCAGGTGGTGCCCGACCTCGCCGCGCTGCTCGCGACGCCCGGGCTCGACCTGGTCGTGCTGGCCACGCCCAGCGGCGCCCACGCCGCGCAGGCCCGCCAGGTCATCGACGCCGGCCTGCCGGTGGTCGTCGACAAGCCGCTGGCCACGAGCGCGCCGGACGCCCACGCGGTCGTCGAGGCGGCGGCCGCGGCCGGGGTGCCGTTGACCGTGTTCCAGAACCGGCGCTTCGACGCCGAGCACGTCACCGCGCGCGAGCTGGTCCGCGACGGCGAGCTCGGCGACGTCTTCCGTGCCGAGATCCGCTGGGAGCGCTGGCGTCCGGAGCCCAAGGACCGCTGGCGCGAGAACGCCGCCTGGCAGGACGGCGGCGGCATCATGCTCGACCTTCAGACCCACCTGCTGGACCAGGCGGTGGACCTGTTCGGCCCCGTCGAGGCGGTCTACGCCGAGGTCGCCGCGCACACCACCGCCGCCGAGGACGAGGCGTTCCTGGCCTGCCGCCACGTCTCCGGCGTGCGCAGCCACCTGGGCACCACGTCGGTGGCGGCGGCCCCCGGCCCGCGCCTGCGGCTGCTCGGGCGACGAGCGGCCTACGTGCTCAACGAGTTCGAGAGCGATCTCGACATCTACGCCGACCTGCGCAACCAGGACGCCGACCACTGCGGCTGGGTCTACGCCGGCGAGTCGCGCCGGCCGGTCCGGCGCCGGGACTCCAGCCAGGTCGACTTCTACCGCGCGGTCGCGCAGGCCCTCACAGCCGCCGACCCGCAGGCCGCGATGCCGGTCGACCCGCGCGACGCCGTGCACACCCTCGCGGTCATCGACGCCGCCCGCGTCAGCGCCGGCACGGGGACCGTGGCCCGGGTGCAGACCCCCGGCGCCTGAGACGCGACGCGACCACCCCCCTGCCGAGAGGGACGTTTGTCGGTCTGGGCAGCGCCCCAGACCCGAGAAACGTCCCTCTCGGCGGGGATGCGGTGTGGTCACCTCGGCGGTGACCACACGGCATACCCGGTGGTGGGTCAGAGGCGACGCGGCTCGAGGCGCTCCTCGACGGCGCTGTCGCCGTCGCGGGTGACGATGTAGGCGCCCTTGCCGTCCTGCTCGGTGACCGCCTCGACGAGCTCGGTGCCGCGGTAGAGCAGGCCGACGCCGTCGTCGGTGCAGTGCGTCGTGGGCAGCATGCCGTCGGCGACCAGACGGTGCACCAGCGGCCGGCGTCGTGCCTCGCTGTCGTAGTGCACGCCGTTGCCGTAGGGCAGGAAGCCCATGGCGTTGGTGACCGCGCGCAGCTCGGCGCCGAAGGAGTCGGTGGTGCCGCCCTCGAACCAGCAGATCGACCCGGCCGAGACGCCGGCGAGGACCACGCCGGCCTCCCAGACGCGGCGCAGGATCTGGTCGAGGTCGTGCACCCGCCACACGGCGAGCAGGTTGGCCACCGAGCCGCCGTTGACCCAGACCACGTCCTGCTCCATCAGGTGGCCCTCGACGTCCTCGACGTTGGGCATGGTGAACAGGTTGAGGTGGCTCATCGCGTAGCCCGCGTGCCGGCCGGCCTCGTCCATCTCGGCGTTGAACCAGCGCTGGTCGCCCATGGCCGTGCCGATGTGGCAGACCTTGGGGATACGCGCGTCGGCGCCGGAGAGATCCACGGCATAGTGGACGAGCTCAGCGAACTCGAAGCGCAGGCGCTCGTGCATCCGGTAACCGCCGGAGGTGGCGAGGATCGTGGGGGTGTCGGTTGCCATGCGCGAAACCCTAGGGGGTGTCTGCGATGGAGCAGCCCACGGTGCCCGGGTGTGTCCTGCTCGGCCAGGTCGGGCGGGGCGCGTCGGGCACGGTCTGGCTCGCCGAACGGGAGCGGGACGGCGCCCGGGTGGCCGTGAAGGTGTTGTCCGGCAACGGTTCCCGAGCCGAGCTCAGTGACCAGGCGTTGCGTGAGCTGGCCGTGCTCAGCCGCACGGCGGGGGAGCACGTGGTCCGGCTGCACGACGCGGTGCCGCTGGCCGACGGGGGCCTGGCGCTCGTCCTCGACCTCGCCGACGGGGGCAGCCTGGCCCGGGTCGTGGCCGGCCGCGGGCACCTGTCGGCGGGGGAGGCGGTCACCGTCCTGACGCCGCTGGCCGGTGCGCTGGCCCAGCTGCACGAGGCGGGCGTGGTGCACGCCGACGTCTCGCCGGCGAACGTGCTGTTCACCCGAGAGGGCAAGCCCATGCTGGCGGACCTGGGCGTCGCGCGGCTGGCGGGGGAGGACCCCGGCTTCCGGCACGGCACCCCCGGCTACGTCGCGCCGGAGGTCGTCGACGGGGCGAGCGCCACCCCGGCGGCCGACGTGCACGCCCTGGGCGCCCTGGGCTGGCTGGCGCTGACCGGGGCCGTGCCCCCGCCACCGGCGGTCCGACCGCCGCTGGCCACGCTCGGGACCGGGGCCCCGGAGGCGCTGGTGGGCCTCGTGGAGCGGTGCCTGGCCCCGGACCCGGCGGACCGCCCCAGCGCGCGGGAGGCCGCTGTGGCCGCCTACGCCGCGGCCCCGGCCGAGCCGGTGCGGCTGGCCACCGGGGAGGACCCGGCGGGTGACCTCACGCACCGGCTGCGCGCCCAGGCTGCGGCCGACCCCGTGACGCCGGTGCCGTCGAGGTGGCGGCGTGCGGCGAGCCGGCTGCCTCCCGCGCTGCGTGGTGTGCCCGGCAGGTCGCGGGGGAAGGGCACGACGGTATCCACGGGCGCGGCCACCAGTGCCGCCGCCCCGCGCCGTCGCCGGGCCTGGGCCCTTCCGGGTGTCGCGCTGTTGGCGGTGGCCCTGCTCGTGGCCTCGGGCGCCTGGGCGGCGACACGGCACACCGCGCCGGCAGCGCGGGTGAGCGGCGGTGTCGTCCAGGACCGGCAGGCCCCGGTGCATGCCCCGCACGAGCTGTTGCAGCAGCTGGCCGACCGTCGTGCCGCCGCCTGGACGGCCCGCGACCCGGCGGCGCTGGCAGCGGTCGACGCGCCCGGCTCACCTGCCCTGCACACCGATGTCGCCCACGTCGGCACACTGCTGTCGCGACACGCGAGCTACCGGGGGCTGCGGCTGACGGTGCGCGCCGCCTCGGGAACCCTGGCCGGCACCACGGCCACGCTGCGGGCGCGTGTCGACACCGCGGCATACGTCGTGGTCGAGGACGGGGGAGCGACCCGGTCGCGGCCCGCGGTCGCCGGCCCCGCGCTGACGTTCACGCTGGCCTGGACGGGTCAGGGGTGGCGCATCGTCAGCTACCGCTGAGTGAGCGCACGGCCGCCGTGCGCGTCAGACGGGCGGGGGTCAGGCGGCGAGGCCGGCCTGGTCGACGAGCCAGGCGGCGGCCTGCTCGAGCGTGTCGTGCTCGAACGTGAAGCCCGAGGCCGTGAGGGCGCTCGGCATGACCCGCGCGCTGCCGAGCACGTCGTCGGCGAACTCGCCCAGGACCGCCTTCAGCGCGAAGCCGGGGGCCGGCACCACCGAGGGCCGGTGCAGCCGGGTCGCCACCGCACGGGCGACGTCGGCCTGGTGTGCCGGCGCCGGCCCGACGAGGTTGACCGGGCCGGTCACGTCCTCGCGGTCGATGAGGTGCGCGTAGCCGCGCACGACGTCACGCAGGGTGACCCAGCTCCAGTACTGCCGCCCCGACCCGAGCGGGCCGAGCAGGCCGAGCCGGCCGAGGGTGAGCAGCCGCTCGAAGGCCCCGCCCTCGGGGGACATGACCAGGCCGGTGCGGGCCATCGCCACGGGCAGCCCGGCGTCGGCCGCGGGCTTGGTGGCCGACTCCCAGGCGCGCACCACGTCGGCGAGGAAGCCCTGGCCGGGCTCGCTGTCCTCGGTGAGGACCTCCTCGCCCCGGTCCGAGCCGTAGATCCCGATGGCCGAGGCGTTGACCAGTCGCACCGGCTCGCCGAGGTCGGCCAGGGCCGAGGCGATGGTGTGGGTGCTGTCGACGCGCGAGGCGAAGATCTCCTGCTTGTAGGCAGGCGTCCACCGCTTGCCGCCGACGTTGGCGCCGGCGAGGTTGACCACCGCGGTCACCCCCGACAGGTCGGCCGGGTCGAGCCGGCGGTGACGGGGGTCCCAGCCGATCTCGGAGGCGGTGCGCGGCTCCCGGCGCACGACGTGGAGCACCTCGTCGCCTCGGGCGCTCAGGAACGCCGACAGCGCGCCGCCGACCAGGCCGGAGGCTCCGGTGATGGCGACGCGCTGCGGCATCGTGACGTCCCCGCTCAGAGGCCGAGGGACGCCTCGAAGGCGCCCTCCTCGAGCCGCTGCTTCATCGTCGACAGGAAGCGCGCAGCGTCGGCGCCGTCGACGATCCGGTGGTCGTAGGACAGGGCGAGGTACATCATCGAGCGGATCGCGATGGTCTCGCCGCCGTCCGCGTCGGTCACCACGACCGGGCGCTTGACGACCGCGCCCGTGCCGAGGATGGCCACCTGCGGCTGGTTGATGATCGGCGTGTCGAACAGCGCGCCCCGGCTGCCGGTGTTGGTCAGCGTGAACGTGCCGCCACCGAGCTCGTCGGGGGTGATCTTGTTGGTGCGGGTGCGCTCGGCGAGGTCGGCGATGCCCCGCGCCAGGCCGGCGATGTTGAGGTCGCCGGCGTTCTTGATGACCGGCACGAGCAGGCCGCGCTCGGTGTCGACGGCGATGCCGAGGTTCTCCTGGCCGTGGTAGGTGATCTGGTCACCCTCGACGCTGGCGTTGACGTTCGGGTGCGCCTTGAGCGCCTCGACCGCGGCCAGCGCCAGGAACGGCAGGAAGCTCAGCTTGACGCCCTCGCGGCGCTCGAACTCGCCCTTGGCCTTGCCCCGCAGGCGCGCGATCTTGGTGACGTCGACCTCGACGACCGTGGTCAGCTGGGCCGAGACCTGCAGCGACTCGACCATGCGCTGGGCGATGACCTTGCGCAGGCGGCTCATCTTCTCGGTGGTGCCGCGCTTGGGCGAGACCGCCGGGGCGCTCGGGGCGCTGGCGGCCGGGGCGCTCGGGGCCGCAGCGGGAGCAGCCGCCGGGGCCGGGGCCTTGGCCTTCTCCGCAGCGTCGAGGACGTCCTGCTTGCGGATGCGGCCGCCGACGCCGGTGCCCTGGAGCGAGCCGAGGTCGACGTTGTTCTCCGCGGCCAGCTTGCGCACCAGCGGGGTGACGTATGCCGAGGCGTCCGTGCCGCTGTCGGCCTTGGCTGCGGGGGCGGCCGGCGCTGCGGGAGCGGGGGCGGCGGGAGCCGGGGCGGCGGGGGCGGCGGGAGCCGGGGCGGCGGGGGCGGCGGGGGCGGCCTGGGCGGCCGGGGCCGGAGCCTCCTGCTTGGGGGCCTCCTGCTTCGGAGCCTCCTGGGCGGGCGCGGCGGCGGCCTCGCCGCCGACGATGGCCAGGTCGGCGCCGACCGGCACCGTGTCGTCCTCGCTGACGAGGATCCTGGTCAGCGTGCCGGCCACCGGTGAGGGGATCTCGGTGTCGACCTTGTCGGTGGAGACCTCGAGCAGCGGCTCGTCGACCTCGACCTGGTCGCCCTCGGCCTTGAGCCAGCGGGTGACGGTGCCCTCGGTGACGGACTCGCCCAGCGCCGGCATGGTCACGGTGGTGCCGCCGGAGACCTCGCCGCCACCGGAGGCGGGGGCCTGCTGCTGGGACTGCTCCTGGGCCGGTGCCTCCTGGGCCGGGGCGGCCTGCGGCTGCTCCTGTGCAGCGGCCTGCTCCTGGGCCGGCTCGGCCGGGGCCTGCTGCGCCGGGGCCGCGGCGCCGTCACCGATGACGGCCAGGTCGGCGCCGACCGGCACCGTGTCGTCCTCGTTGACCAGGATCTCCTGCAGCGTGCCGGCCACCGGCGACGGGATCTCGGTGTCGACCTTGTCGGTCGAGACCTCGAGCAGCGGCTCGTCGACCTCGACGGTGTCGCCGACGTTCTTCAGCCAGCGCGTCACGGTGCCTTCGGTGACCGACTCACCAAGGGCCGGCATGGTCACGCGTTCGGACATGTGTGGTGTCTCCTCGTTCTGCGGTGGCTGTCAGGCGTGGGCGTGCAGCGGCTTGCCGGCAAGAGCCAGGTGGGCCTCGCCGAGCGCCTCGTTCTGGGTGGGGTGGGCGTGGATGAGCTGGGCGACGTCGGAGGGCAGCGCCTCCCAGTTGTAGATGAGTTGCGCCTCGCCGACCTGCTCGCCCATGCGGGCGCCGATCATGTGGACCCCGACGACCGGGCCGTCCTTCTCGCGGACCAGCTTGACGAAGCCCTGGGTCTGCAGGATCTGGCTCTTGCCGTTGCCGCCGAGGTTGTACTCCAGGGTCTCGACCTCGGCGTACTTCTCGCGGGCCTGGGCCTCGGTGAGGCCCACGGAGGCGATCTCCGGCTCGCAGTAGGTGACGCGCGGGATACCCATCTCGTCGATGACGGCGGGGCTCAGGCCCGCGATCTCCTCGGCGACGAAGATGCCCTGGGCGAAGCCGCGGTGGGCCAGCTGCAGGCCGGGCACGATGTCGCCGACGGCGTAGACGCCCTCGACGTTGGTGCGCAGGCGGTCGTCGGTGAGGACGAAGCCGCGGTCCATGGCCACGCCCTGCTCCTCGTAGCCCATGCCGCTGGCATTGGGGCCGCGGCCGACGGCGACCAGCAGCAGGTCGGCCTCGATCGTCTCGCCCGACTCGAGCGAGACGGAGACGGTGTCGCCGGACTGGGTGGCGCCGGCGAACTTCACCCCGGTCCTGAACGCGATCTTGCGCTTGCGGAAGGCGCGCTCGAGCTGCTTGGACACGGCCTCGTCCTCGGCGGCGACCAGGCGCGGCAGGGCCTCGACGATGGTGACCTCGGCGCCGAAGGAGCGGAACACGGAGGCGAACTCGACGCCGATGACGCCGCCGCCGAGCACGACCACGCGGCCCGGGACGTCGTCGAGGAAGAGCGCCTGGTCGCTGGTCATGACGCGGCCGCCGATCTCCAGGCCGGGCAGCGTCTTCGCGTAGGACCCGGTGGCCAGCACGACGTGCCCGCCGACCAGCGTGCGCCCGCCGGCCTCGACGGTGTTCTTCGCGACGAGGCGGCCCTCGGCCTCGACCAGCTCGACCTTGCGGGACTTCACCAGCCCCTGCAGGCCCTTGTAGAGCCGGCTGATGACGCCGTCCTTGTAGGCGTTGACGCCCTTCATGTCCACGGACTCGAACGTCGTCTTGACGCCGAACTGCTCACCCTCGCGCGCGGTGTCGGCGACCTCGGCCGCGTGCAGCAGCGCCTTGGTGGGGATGCAGCCCATGTGCAGGCAGGTGCCGCCGAGCTTGCCCTTCTCCACCAGGGCCACCGACAGGCCGAGCTCCGCGGCCCGGAGCGCGCAGGCGTAGCCGCCGCTGCCGCCGCCGAGGATGACGATGTCGAAGTTCTCGGCACCTGCCGACATATCGCTGACGCTCCCTTGCGTTCGGCGCTGACTGTGTCCTGCCCCCGGAGCCCGTCACGCGGCATACCGGCGGCGGCGGGGACGTCAGGGTGCATCTTGTCACTTCTTCACCCGGGAGTCTCACGCAGGTATGCCGCGTGCCAGGAGGCGTGGCGCGTCGCCTCCGCGCAGGCTCAGCTCCGCCGGGCGAGGTCGCGCAGGACCCCGCAGCCGTCGACCGACCCCAGGGCCACCGCCGCGGAGTCGCCCATCCACTGGACCTTGGCCGCGCCGTCGCCGCCGGCGTCGGCGCCGTCGACACACCACGAGGCGTAGGACTCCGCGAAGTCCTCCTCCGGGGAGGTGACCGCGTAGGGCGTGACGAACTGGCCGTGGTGCTTGGCGTAGAAGGCATCCAGCCGCGACAGGCGGGTGGTGTCCGACTCCACCGCGTCGATCCGGGCCCACTCCCGGAACAGCGGCATGGTCCACGTGTCGTCGAGGAAGGTCAGGAGCATGCTCGAGGCGTTCAGGCAGCCGGTGAAGGTCAGGTAGGTGGGGCACTCGTCGTCGGTGTAGCTGTAGGCGACCTGGTCGGGTCCAAGGCTGAGCAGGTGGGCGATCTCGTGCGCGATCGTGATCAGCAGCTCGTGCGGGTCGGTGTCGTCCACGCGCAGGGCCAGGCGCCAGCGCCCGTGGTCGTGCACCGAGGGCTCGACCTCGCCGAGCAGCTCGCCCGCCTGGTTGCTGTCCCGGCCGTCGAAGATGACCAGCTCGGTGACCTGCGCGCGCAGGTCCTTCGGGAACGCGACGGCGATGGTGTCCCAGAGCAGCTGGTCGCACGGCCGCACGTCGGGCAGCCCGTCGCCCGGCGTCAGGCCGCCGGCGTAGACGGTGTAGGCGCGCCGGATCCGCAGGTGCGCGCCCAGCGTCGTGATGGGCGAGAAGCCGTCACCGAGCGGCGCGCGGGCGCGTGAGGGCGTGGGCTGCGGCGCGGAGCAGTCGGCCGGGAGCGGCCAGGAGGGGTGCCGGGAGAGCACGTCGTCGGCGCTGGCGGCGAACGGCGCCGGGGGCTTGCTGCCGCGCGCCGCAGGCGTCGTCGGGAGCGCGGCGGCAGCGGACGTGGCCGCAGCGGTCGCGGGCGCCCCGTCGGGTGCCGCGTGTCCCGGGGAGCCGGCCTGGGCGGTCAGGGTCACCAGGGCGACGACGACGGCGGCGCGCAGGGCCCACCTCGGGGGTCGAGTTCGCACGAACGGAAGAGTGACAGCGGGCGGCGCCCACCGCGCTGCGTTTGCAGAAACGTGACGCGCGGGCAATCACGCCAAATGCGCGGACGGCCGCGATGGCGCGACATACGCTCGGTCCATGGGTTGGTGGGACCGGCTGCGCGGCCGGCGCGGGGGGTCCGGCAGTCGAGCCGACGGCCCTGACGTGTCGATCGACACGGGCACCGTGCGGGCCTACCTCGCCGAGTTCGCCAGGAGCCGCCGCGGCGTGGAGGCCTACGTGGAGCCGGCGACGAACATGACCGCCACGACGGTGGTGCTGGTGGCGCACGACGGGGAGTGGACCCGCCGCGCGGTGCCGTCGCAGCAGGCGGCGTTCGAGTTCGCCCGGGCCCTGGGCATCCCGGTCTACGACGTGCACCTTACGGGCTACCCGCGCCGGATGCGCGAGTGGACCTCCCGCCAGCGACGGCGCTGAACGCCCCGCCGCCGCGCCACGAGAGGATGGGTGCGATGCCTTCCCGTCACACGCTGCTCGCCTCCGTGACCGCCGCCACCCTGCTCGGGGCAGCAGCCGCCGGGGGATGTGACTCGGGACCGCCGAGGCGCGCGGTGAAGACGGTGGCGTCCCGGTCGCCGGTCACGCAGCCACCGTCGCCGACCACGTCGACGAGCCCCACGGTGGTCACGCCCACGCGGTCGGCGCCGCCGACCGCGACGGCGCCGGCCCCCGACCCGGCCCGGACCGCGCTGGCCCGGATGACGCTCGCGCAGCGGGTCGGCCAGCTGTTCATGGTGGGCTCGCCGGCCACCTCTGCCAGCCCGGCGACCCTCGACGCGGTCAGCCGGTTGCATGTCGGCAACGTCATGCTCACCGGTCGCAGCCGGGCCGGCACCGCCGTGCCGGCCCGCACGGCCCGTGTGCTGCGCGCGGCCACCGCCGGCGGGGTGGGGATGTTCGTCGCCACGGACCAGGAGGGCGGTCAGGTGCAGGTGCTCAGCGGGCCGGGCCTGTCGACCCTGCCCGGGGCGCTGAGCCAGGGAGGGATGGCACCGGCCCGGCTGCAGGCCGTGGCCGCAGGATGGGGCCGCCAGCTGCGGGCGGCGGGGGTCAACCTCGACCTCGCCCCGGTGCTCGACGTGGTGCCCGGGGTCGCGGCGGCCCGCACCAACCCCCCGATCGGGGCGCTCGGCCGGGAGTACGGCTACACCCCGGCGACGGTGACCAGCCACGGCCTGGCCTTCGCGGCGGGGATGCGCTCGGCCGGTGTCGCCGTCGCGGCGAAGCACTTCCCCGGTCTCGGCCGGGTGCACGAGAACACCGACACCGCCGCGTCGGTCACCGACCGGGTCACGACCCGGCACGACCCGTTCCTCGCCCCCTTTGCCGCGGCGGTCCGCGCCGGGGCGCCGTTCGTCATGGTGTCGACTGCCACCTACACCCGGGTCGACCCGACGCGGCCGGCGGCGTTCTCGCCGACCGTCATCGGCGGCATGCTGCGGCACGACCTCGGGTTCGGCGGCGTCGTCATCTCCGACGACCTCGCCAACGCCCGCCAGGTCTCCGCCTGGGCCCCGGGCGCCCGCGCGGTGGGGTTCCTCGCCGCGGGCGGGGACATGGTCCTGGTGGTCGACGCCTCGCCGGTGGCCGCGATGCAGCGAGCGGTGCTCGGCAGGGCCGGAGCCGACCCGGCGTTCCGGGCGAAGGTCGATGCCGCCGCGCTGCGCGTCCTGCGGGCCAAGGCGGCGGCGCACCTGCTGCCCTGACCGGGACGAAATCCGGTGGTGGGCGCACGGCACCCGTGTCAGTGTGGGCCGCACGACCGACGCAGGAGGTTACGCATGTCTGCCAGTCACGAAGGCTCCCACGAGGGCCCCGGCGACGACGTGAAGGCGAAGTTCCGCGAGGCGCTGGAGCGTAAGCACGCGCACGGCGGCCGGGACGTCTCCGGGGGTGGGGACCCCTCCAAGGTCCACGACGCCCACGGACCCGCCCGGGGCCAGCAGATGTTCCGTCGCAAGAGCGGCTGAACCACCCGGCATACCGCAGCGACGCCGGCCACCTCCGTCCAGGAGGGGGCCGGCGTCGTCGTGTCTGCCGCGGCGCGGGGCGGGGTCAGCCCGCGGTCGCGTAGCGCTCCAGGACCGCGACCAGGGTGGCGACGCCGAAGCCGGTCGCGCCCTTGTGCGTGTAGCCCCACGGGCCGGACTCGTTGAACGAGGGGCCGGCGATGTCGAGGTGCGCCCACGGGATGCGGGCCTCGCCCTTGTCCTGCTGCGGGATGAACTCGCCGAGGAAGATGCCCGCGGTGAGCATGCCGCCGAACTTGTCGCCCTTGTGCGCGATGTCGGCGATCTGGCTGTCGAGGTTGGGCCGCATGTCGGCGGGCAGCGGCATCGGCCACAGGGCGTCGCCGGTGCTGTTGCCGGCGGCGCGGACCAGGTCGCGCAGGTCGTCGTCGTTGGCCATGACCGCGGCGACGCGGTTGCCGAGCGCGATCTGCTGGGCGCCGGTCAGGGTGGCGATGTCGAGGATGGCGTCGGGCTTCTTCTCGCCGGCGAGGACGAGGCCGTCGGCCATGACCATGCGGCCCTCGGCGTCGGTGTCGATGATCTCCACCGTCTTGCCGCCGCGCATCGTCACGACGTCGCCGGGACGCTGGGCGTTGCCGCCGGGCATGTTCTCGGCCAGGCACAGGTAGCCGGTGACCGCGACCGGCAGCTGCAGCTCGGCCGCGGCGAGGACCGCGGCGGCCACGGCAGCGGCGCCGGCCATGTCGGACTTCATGGTCAGCATCGAGGCCGGGGGCTTGATGCACAGGCCGCCGGAGTCGAACGTGATGCCCTTGCCGACGAAGGCGATGTGCGCCCTGGCCTTGCTCGGGGCGTAGGTCATCGTGACGATCCGGGGCGGGTTGGCCGAGCCCTGGCCGACGCCCATGATCCCGCCGAAGCCGCCCTTGAGCAGCGCCTTCTTGTCGAGCACCGAGACCTTGACGTCGGTCTTGGCGGCGCGCTCCCTGACCGAGTCGGCGAAGGTCTCCGGGTAGAGCAGGTTCGGCGCGGTGTTGACCAGGTCGCGGGCGTAGGCGCGGGCCTGCGCCAGGGCGCTCGCCCGCTTGACCGCCGCCTTGACGTCCTTGTCACGGGCCTCGCCGGTGAGGACGGTCAGCGCGCTCGGGGGCGTGGTGGTGGCGGGCTGGCTGCGGTGGCCGGCGAAGGCGTAGGCGCCGTAGAGCGCGCCCTCGCTGACCGCGCCCACGGCCGCGGCGTCGACACCGGGCAGGGCCAGGGCGACCTTGGCGACGCCGCCGAGGGCGCGGGTGGCCGAGCCGGCGGCCCGGCGCAGGACCTCGTGGTCCCAGGCGCCGCGGGCGGGGGCGGCCCCCAGGCCGGTCAGCACGACCAGCGGGGCGGCCACGCCGGGGACGGCCGGCAGCTTGATGACCTCGTCCGGGGTGCCCTTGGCGGACAGCGCCTTGAGCGCGTTCGTCAGGTGCTCACCGGTGGCCTTGGGCAGGCCGTGGCCGGGCGCCAGGGCGGCGCCGGAGTCGGCCTTGACGGTGGCGAGGACGAGGGCGTCGACCTTGAGGTCGCTCGCCGGGCGGTCGGAGACGGTCAGCGTCGTCACGGGGGTCCATTTCGTCGGGGACGGACAGGGCGGGCGCGGGCGCCCCACGGGGTGTCGCGTGCGGGGTCCGGGCCGCGGTCGTGCGCGGGTCCGCGCGCGTCCACCGCCCGAGGATAGCCAGAGGGGGCGGGCGGTAGGTTGCCGCTCATGACCTCGCACCTGTTGACCTCGCCGCTGCACGACCGCCACGTGGCCCTCGGGGCCAAGATGGCCGACTTCGGCGGGTGGGAGATGCCGATCGAGTACCCCGGTGGCGGCGTCGTCCGCGAGCACACCGCGGTCCGCGAGCGGGTCGGCCTGTTCGACGTCAGCCACCTCGGCAAGGCCAGCGTGAGCGGCCCGGGCGCGGCGGAGTTCGTCAACGCCTGCCTGACCAACGACCTGGGCCGGATCGCGCCGGGCAAGGCGCAGTACACCCTGTGCTGCGACGAGACCGGTGGCGTGGTCGACGACCTCATCGCCTACCTCAAGGCCGACGACGACGTCTTCCTCATCCCCAACGCCGCCAACACCGCCGAGGTCGTGCGGCGCCTGGCCGCGGCGGCGCCCGAGGGCGTCACCGTCGAGAACCTCCACGACCGCTACGGCGTCATCGCGGTGCAGGGCACCCACTGCGACGAGGTGCTGCAGGCGCTCGGCCTGCCAACCGGGCACGACTACATGTCCTTCGTCGAGGCCGACTGGCAGGGCCGCCCGGTGATCGTCTGCCGCACCGGCTACACCGGTGAGCGCGGCTACGAGCTGGTCCCGCTGTGGGACGACACCCCGGCGCTGTGGGACGCCCTGGTCGAGGCGGCCGCGGCGTTCGACGGGCTGCCCTGCGGCCTGGGCGCGCGGGACACCCTGCGCACCGAGATGGGCTACCCGCTGCACGGCAACGACCTCAGCCTCGCCATCACCCCGGTGCAGGCGCGCGCCGGATGGGCGGTGGGCTGGAAGAAGCCCGCCTTCTGGGGCCGCGAGGCGCTGCTGGCCGAGAAGCAGGCCGGCGCGCGGCGTACCTCCTGGGGCCTGCTGGCCACCGGCCGGGGTATCCCGCGTGCCCACTGCGAGGTCCGCTCACCCTCCGGTGAGGTCATCGGGGAGGTCACCTCGGGCACGTTCTCGCCGACCCTCAAGCAGGGCATCGCGCTGGCGCTGCTGGCGCCGTCGGTGGCCGAGGGCGACACCGTGGTGATCGACGTGCGTGGCCGCGACCTCGAGGCGAAGGTCGTCAAGCCGCCGTTCGTGCAGGTCCAGGTCCGCGGGGAGTAGTCACCCTGCGTGGGGCAGGAGCATCGCGGCCACGGTGAGGGACGCGGCGGCGCCGAGCTCGACCACGGCGCCGAGGACGTCGCCGGTGACCCCGCCCAGCCGGGTGGTGCACCGGCGCAGCACCGCGGCCGCGGCAAGCACCCCACCGGCCCACATCGCGGGGCCGAGCCACCAGGCGGCGCCGGCCAGGGCCACCGCCACGGCGGCGAGGGCGAGGGCGACGACGGCGCAGGCGGCGACCGCCCGGCGCGGGATGCTGCCGGCGACCGTCGCGCCGAGGCCGGACGGACGGGCGGACGGCACGCCGGTGGCGCACGCCCAGGCCAGGCCGTGGCGGCCGAGCAGGACCGCCACCCCGGCCGCGACGGCACCGGCCGCCGACCCCGCGAGGGCCGTCAGGGCGGCCACCTGCAGCAGCAGGACCAATGCGACGGCGGCCACCCCGCTGGGGCCGATGTCGCTGCGGCGCATGACCTCCAGCGCCCGCTCGCGGTCATAGCTGGCTGACAGCCCGTCGGCGGTGTCGGCCAGGCCGTCCAGGTGCATCGCGCGGGTGCCCAGCACGAGGCCGGTGACGACCAGCACCGCGACCACCCCGGCCGGGGCGTGCACGGCCCGTCCGACGAGCAGGACCAGCACGACCGGGACGGCGAGGGGCAGCGCGGCCACCGGGGCCAGGGCCATCGCCAGCCCGGCCACCTGCCGGTCGACCCGGCGCGGCGGCGCCACCGGCACCGCGGTCAGGGTGCCGACGGACAGGCGCAGGGCGTCGGCGAGGGTGCCCGGCTGCCGTCCCGCCGGCGGGGTGGTCACGCCGTGCTCAGGCAGGGACGACCGGGCAGCCGGACAGGTCCAGCACCCGCCCCGCCACGACGAGGACGACGTTGTCGCACACCGCGCTGACCGCGGCGTTGAGGCGGCCGAGCTCGTCGCGGAACAGCCGGCCCGAGGCCGTGTCCGGCACGATGGACAGGCCGACCTCGTTGGTCACCATCACCACGTCGACCACTGCCGAGCGCAGCACCGCCAGGAGCTCCTCGGTGCGCTTCTCGAGGTAGGCACCGGTGCCCTGCGGGTCGTGCCAGCCGTCGATGTCGTCGATCTGCCGGGCCAGCCAGGTGCCCAGGCAGTCGACCAGCACCGGGTTGTAGGCCGAGTCGATCGCGGCGGCCAGCCGCGAGGTCTCGACGGTCGACCACCAGGCCGGCCGGCGCATCCGGTGACGCCAGATGCGGTCGCTCCACTCCTGGTCGGTGCCGTCCGGCACCGTGCCGGTGGCGATGTAGGTCACCCGGGTGCGGTGGTCGAGCAGGCTCTCGGCGTAGCGGCTCTTGCCGCTGCGGGCGCCGCCCGTCACGAGCGTCGTGGTCATCGGTCAGGGTCCTCGAAGATCACCTCAGCGTCGAAGGCGGCGCGGCGCACCGCCCGGCGCAGGGTAGCAAGCACCGGCCGGCCCGCCACCAGGACCAGCGCCGCGGTCAGCAGACCGCGCGGGACGTCCCAGCCCAGGGAGGTCGCGAGGTAGAACGCGGCGTAGTGGCCGAGGTTGCTGGTCACCTCCGCGCCGGGCACGAAGCCCGCCCCGGTGGGGGCGCTGGCGCCCATGAACGGCCAGAACCACAGGTTCATCACCGCGCCGTAGAGCAACCCCGCGGCCAGCCCGTATGCCGCGAGCATGACCCGCTCGGCGCGCCCCGTCGCGGGCGGCAGCAGGGCGGCCCCGAGGGCCACCCACCCGGCGGAGACCATCTGGAACGGCAGCCACGGGCCGACCCCGCCAGTGAGGAACGCCCCGGTGAGCACGGCGAGGGCGCCGAGGACGAAGCCGGTGCTGCGGCCGAGGACCCGCCCGGCGAGCACGAGGAGGAAGAACATCGGCTCGAGCCCGGCAGTCCCGGCGCTGAGCACCCGCAGGGCGCCGCCGGTCGCCGCGAGCACGCCGAGGACGGCCACGGTGCGCGGGTCCAGCCCGCCGGCGGAGACCTCCGCGAGCAGCACCAGCGCGAGCAGGCCGAGGAGCGCGGCGAACAGCCACGGTGCGTCCTGGCCGTGGGCCAGCCCCGTGCCCGGGGCGACCACGAAGGGCCAGCCGAAGGAGGCCACGCCGACGAGGGTGACCAGCAGCAGCGCCACCGCCCCGGGCCAGCGCAGCGAGATCACGACGCGCGCTCCAGCGCGGCGCTGACGTCGGCAACCGTGAGGTAGGGCAGCGGGTGGACGATCTTGGCGACCTGCGGGGCGAACGCCGGGGAGCCGGCCAGCACGCCGCGGGCGGGGCCCTGGGCGACGACCTCGCCGTCGGCCAGGACGACCACGTCGGTGGCGACCTCGGCGGCCAGCTCGACGTCGTGGGTGGCCAGGAGGACGGTGTGGCCGCTGCCGGCCAGGTCCCGCAGCACGGTGACGAGCCGGGCCTTGGCCTGGTAGTCCAGGCCGCGCGTCGGCTCGTCGAGCAGCAGGACCGGCGGGCGGCCGGTCAGGACCACGGCGAGGGCGAGGCTGAGCCGCTGCCCCTCGGAGAGGTCCCGCGGGTGCAGCTCGTCGTCGACGTCGCCGGCGATGGTGCGCAGCAGCTCGCGGGCCGTGCCGGCGGGGGCGCCGAAGTCGCGGTCGGCGGCGCGGCACTCCTGGGCGACCGACTCGGCATACAGGAGCACGGTGGGGTCCTGGGGGACCAGGCCGACGTGGCGGACCAGGGTGGCCGGGGCCGCGCCGGCCGGGTCAAGCCCGGCCACGCTGGCCCGGCCGGCGGAGGCGGGGAGCTGGCCGGACAGCGCGCCCAGCAGGGTGGACTTGCCGGCGCCGTTGCGACCCATGACGGCCGTGACCGTGCCGGGGTGCAGCGCCAGGTCGATGCCGCGCAGGGCCACCAGCGGGCCGCGGCGCACGACCAGCCCGTGGGCCTCGACGCTGGTGGCAGTGGACTCCGTGGTCGGCTGGGGTGCCGGGTCAGCGTGCCGCGCCGCGCCGTCCGCCTCGAGGGTCCGCCGCAGCGACGCCGCGCGGCGCCGGGCGTCGCGCACCGACAACGGCAGCGGGACCCACCCGGACACCCGGCCCAGCCCGATGACGGGCGGGAAGACGGGGGAGCCGACCATCGCCTCGGCGGGGTCGAGCAGCGGGGACACCTGCCCGTCGCAGACGAGCAGCACGCGGTCGGCGTGGTGGATCACCCGCTCGAGCCGGTGCTCGGCCAGGACCACGGTCAGGCCGACGTCGTGGACCAGGCGCTGCAGGGCCGAGAGCACGTCCTCGGCGGCCACCGGGTCCAGGGCGGAAGTGGGCTCGTCCAGGACGAGGATGCGCGGGCCCGCGGCCAGCACCGCGCCGATGGCGACCCGCTGCTGCTGGCCGCCGGACAGGTCGCGCAGGGCGCGGCCCCGCACCTCGGCCAGGCCGAGCAGGTCGAGGGTCTCCTCGACCCGGCGGCGCATCGCCGTGGCGTCGACGCCGAGCGCCTCCATGCCGTAGGCGATCTCCTCCTCGACGGTGTCCGTGACGAACGAGGCGACCGGGTCCTGCACGACGACGCCGACGAGGTCGGCCAGGTCGCGCGGCCGGTGGGTGCGGGTGTCGCGGCCCTCCACCACGACCCGGCCGCCGAGGGTGCCGCCGGAGAAGTGCGGGACGAGGCCGTTGATGCAACGCAGCAGCGTGGACTTGCCGCTGCCGGTCGGGCCGACGACGAGCACCAGCTCGCCCTCGGGGATGGTGAAGTCGGCGTCGCGGAGCGCGGGGGCCGGCGCACCGGCATACCGCACGCTGACGTCGTGGAACTCGATCACGCTGGCACCTGGACCTTCTCGCGGGCAGGGACGGTGGCGGCGGCACGCTGCGGCGGCGGGGGGCTGACCCAGGCGGCCAGGGCGGCGACCCCGATGGCCAGCACCGCGACCACGGGGAGCTCGGGCAGCGTGGCCGGGACCTGGACCGGGGTGATGCCCGGCCAGCCCTGGTCGCTGCCGACGAACATCACCACGGCCGGGACGGTCCCGCACGCGGCGACGGCCCACTCCGGCAGGGCCCACGGGTCGCGGCGGTAGCGGGTCCGCGGGTCGCGGCGGGCGCCGGTGGCCAGGGACGCCCCGGCGAGAAGGACGCCCAGGAAGAGCAGCGGCAGGCCCATCAACGGCGGGCTGGACCCGTCGAGCAGGCCGTAGAGCCCGGCGACGACGCCGAGCAGGCCGAGCACGGTCAGCGCGCTGGCCCGGCGCCGGGAGGCTGGCGTGCGGTGCACGGCTCGACCGTACCCGCGCGACTCCATCGAGGCGGCCAGCGCGAGCGAGCGGTCCAGCGCGCCCTCGAGCACGGGGACCGCCAGGCGAGCCATCTCGCGCAGCCCCCGGCCGGAGTGGCCGCGCAGGCGGCGGGCGGCCCGGACGCGGCCGGCGTCCTCGACCATCTGCGGGGCGTAGGTGAGCGCGACGACGACGGCGGTGCCCACGTCGTACAGCGTCGCGGGGACGTAGCGCAGCAGCCGCCGTGGGCTGGCCAGCACGTTGGTGGCGCCCAGGCAGGCCAGGATCGCGGCGAGCCGCAACCCGTCGTATGCGGCGGCGAGCACGCCCTCCAGCGTCACCGCACCACCGAGGCGTACCCCGGCGGTCCACGCCGGCAGCGGGATCTCGGGCAGTCGGAAGAGCACCACCCGGCCGGTGACGCCGCCGCCGAGCAGGGCGGCCATGAGCACCCGCAGCCCGACGGCTACGAGGCCGATGACCAGGAAGCCGGCGAAGGCGTTGGACGCCCCCAGCTCACGACGCTCCAGGACCACCCACGCCGCGACCGCCCCGATGAGCAGGAGCAGGAACGGGTTGGTCGTGCGCGAGGCGGCTGCGGCCAGACCGACGCCCCAGACCCACCACGCGACGGGATGCAGCAGTCGCGGGAGGCTGGGGCGGTCGGCGGCCGTGAGCACGGGTGGTCCTGGTGCCGGTCCGGTCAGGCCCTGCTGCGGCGGCGCAGTGCGACCGCGCCGACGACGAGCGCGGCCAGGACGATGACGCCGATGAGGACCAGGGTCGAGGTGCTCGTGCCCGAAGAGGCCTTGGCGGCCGCGGGGGCGTCGGCCTTCTTCGCCGCGGCGATGGTGACCGGGGTGTCCGCGGCCTTGGCGGCGGCCGAGACCTGCTTGACCTCTCCGCCGCAGCCGGTGGCCGGCCAGCTGTCGATGGCGCAGGTCAGGCCACCCTCGGAGCGCACGCTCGCGACCGCGGCCAGGACCTCGGCGCCGGTGGCCTTGGTGTCGACGACGGCGCACTTGGCGGTCGGAGCCGGCGGGGTGCCCGCCTCGGCGTCGGCCGGACGGCCGTAGTCCAGGACCAGGCCGACGCGCTTCTTGCCGGCGACGGCGGGGGTCGCCCCGCAGATGTCCTCGAAGGTGGGGGTCGCCCGGGGCAGGCGGGTGGAGCTCTCGTCACCGACGGCGAAGCGCCAGCCCTCGATGGCGCCGTCCTTCGGGGTGAACTTGTCCGGGCCGGTCTGGGCGAAGGCCCACTTGCCGGAGTCGAGGTGGTAGTAGCCCCAGTAGCGGTAGGCGGCCGCGTGGGCGGCGCCGGCGGGGGCGATGACGGCGGTGAACAGGGCCGCCACGAGGGCGGCGAGGGTGAGCAGGGCAGCCGGGCGCAGGGGGCGCACGGCGATGGGGCGCGAGTGGGACATGAACCTCTCCTCGCGGCCGGTGGCGAGAAGGGCAGGGGGCCGGGGCCGGGTCTGCGCCTTCGGCTCCGGTCCGCATTCCACGACGGACGATCAACACTGGAGCCGACGTCCACGACAGGTGCTCCGGCTCGCCGTCGCCGGGCCGCCTGGGCGGCGACTGCGGTGACGGCCTACGGTTGCGGGTCAGCGCCGGACTTGGACCGGCTTCCCCTGGCTGCAGACGTGCGGTGCTCGCACGGTCCCACGCGGCATCGAGGGGTGTCAAAGTGGTCCCCGCCACGAGGAGAGGTGCCCCATGAGCAGACGCGCCCGCGCCGCCGGACTGGCCCTCGGCTTCGCCGCCGACGCCCTCCTCGGGGACCCGGGGCGCGGGCACCCCGTGGCCGCGTTCGGGCGGGTCGCCCGGGCGGCGGAGCGCCGGTGGTGGGCCGACAGCAGGCCCCGGGGCGCGGCGTACACCGCGGGCCTGGTGGCCGGCGCGGCCGGCCTGGGCTGGGCCGGCGAGCGGCTGGTGCGCGGCAGTGCCGTCGGGGAGGCGGCGGTGGTCGCCGCGGCCACGTGGAGCGTGCTCGGTGGCACCTCGCTGGCCCGCGAGGGGGCCGCGATGTCGGGGCTGCTGCGCGAGGGTGACCTGCCTGGGGCGCGCCGCCGGCTGTCGCACCTGTGCGCGCGCGACGCCACCGGGCTGGAGGCCGGCGAGCTGGCCCGCGCGAGTGTGGAGTCGCTGGCGGAGAACACCTCCGACGCAGTCGTGGCCCCGCTGCTGTGGGGTGCCGTGGCGGGGGCGCCGGGCCTGCTCGGCTACCGCGCGGTGAACACCCTCGACGCGATGGTGGGCTACCGCTCGGCACGGCACCACCGCTTCGGCTGGGCCTCGGCCCGGCTCGACGACCTGGCCAACCTCGTGCCGGCACGGGTGGCCGCGCTGCTGGCGACGGCGACGGCGTGGTTCGTCGGCGGCCGGGGCGATGACGCGTGGCGGGTCTGGCAGCGCGACGCGGCGGCCCACCCGAGCCCGAACGCCGGCCCGGTCGAGGCGGCGTTCGCCGGGGCGCTGGGGGTCAGGCTGGGCGGCGTCAACCGGTACGGCGACACCGTGGAGGACCGCGGCGTGCTGGATGGCGGACGCGAGGTGCGGGTGCGTGACCTGGGGCGCGCGGTGACGCTGTCGCGGGCCGTGTCGGTGTCAGCGCTCGCGGTGGCGGTGCTCGTCGCGGCCGGCGCCGGGAGGCGTCGTGGCTAGGGGGCTGCTGGTCGCCGGGACCACCTCCGACGCGGGCAAGAGCCTGGTCACCGCCGGGCTGTGCCGCTGGCTGGCCCGGCGGGGCGTGCGGGTGGCGCCGTTCAAGGCGCAGAACATGTCCAACAACTCGATGGTGTGCGCCGACGGTGCGGAGATCGGCCGGGCCCAGTGGGTGCAGGCGGTGGCCGCGCGGGCGGTGCCCGAAGCGGCGATGAACCCGGTGCTGCTCAAGCCCGGGTCGGACCGGCGCTCGCACGTCGTGCTCATGGGCCGGCCGTTCGGCGAGCTGCAGGCGGGGGAGTGGGCTACCGGGCGGAAGGTGTTGGCGCAGAAGGCGTTTGAGGCGTTCGAGGACCTGGCCAGTCGCTACGACGTGGTGGTGGCCGAGGGTGCCGGCAGCCCGGCGGAGATCAACCTGCGCGAGGGCGACTACGTCAACATGGGCCTGGCCCGGGCGGTCGACCTGCCCGTCGTGGTGGTGGGCGACATCGACCGCGGCGGCGTGTTCGCCGCGATGTACGGCACCCTCGCCCTGCTCGACGAGGCCGACCAGGCGCACGTGCGCGGCTGGGTGGTCAACAAGTTCCGCGGCGACCTCGGCCTGCTGCAGCCGGGGCTGCGCATGCTCGAGGACCGCACCGGTCGCCCGGTCCTCGGCGTCCTGCCCTTCCTGCACGACGTGTGGCTGGACTCCGAGGACGCCCTCGCCATCGCGGGGTGGTCCGGTGGGGGCGGCGGGGCTGGGGACGCGGGTCGGGCGGCGGGGGCGACCTTGTCGGTGGCGGTGGTCCGCTTCCCGCGGGTCTCCAACGCGACCGACGTGGACGCCCTGGCCGCCGAGCCCGGTGTCGACGTGCGCGTCACCGCCGACCCCGACGTCGTGGCCGGCGCCGACCTGGTGGTGCTGCCCGGCACCCGCGCGACGCTGTCGGACCTGGCGTGGCTGCGTGAGCGTGGGCTGGCCGACGCCGTCCTGGCCCGGGCCGCGGCCGGCCGTCCGGTGCTCGGGATCTGCGGTGGCTACCAGATGCTGGCCGAGGTCATCGAGGACTGCGCCGCCGTCGAGTCGGCCTCTACCACAACGGTTCCCGGCCTCGGGCTGCTACCGACGCGGGTGACCTTCGCGCCGGAGAAGCTGCTGGGGACACCGCGGGGTGAGTGGCGCGGGCAGGAGGTCACGGCATACGAGATCCACCACGGGAGCGCCACGCTGCGGCCGGAGGCCGCCGGCGTGAGCCCGTTCCTCGACGGGTGGAGCCGGGGCGCGGTGCACGGCACGACGTGGCACGGCGCGTTCGAGTCCGACGGCTTCCGGCGCGCGTTCCTCACCGAGGTGGCGCAGCGGGCCGGGGTCGCCTGGGTGCCGCAGACCGCCGCGCCCGGGTTCGCCGCGCGTCGGGAGGCCATGCTCGACCGGCTCGCCGACGCGGTCGAGGAGCACCTGGACACCGCGGCGCTCGGCGCGCTGATGGGCCTCGACGGCTGAGCCCGGAGGGCGTCGGATGCTCAGGCCGGCGGCTTGACCGCCAGCACCGGGCACTCGGCCTCGAGCAGGATCTGCTGCGCCGTGCTGCCGGTGATGAGCTTGCCGACGGGGGAGCGGCGGCGCAGGCCGATGACGATCAGGTCGGCGCCGACCTCACGGGCCGCATTCAGGATCGAGTCGCCGGCGGCGGTGTCCTCGGTGGGCTGGCGCACCTCGTGGGGCACGCCCGACGCGGCGAGCTGCTTCTCGAGGGCGTCGAGGTCGCGGCCCTCGGCGAAGTTGGGGTCGGCGTAGTTGCCGTGGTGCACGGCGTTGACGACGACGAGGCGGGCGTTGTCGCGCTGCGCCTGGGCGACGGCGGCGTCGACCGCGGCCAGGCCCTCGGGGGTGGGGATGTAGCCGGCGAGAATGATCACGGGACGGGCTCCTTGGTCGAGGTCAGTCTGGCCAGGTGGACAGCCTCACCGTGAATCCTGCCGGATCGGACCACATCTCGACGCGGTCGCACAGCATGCGGGCAAGCCAGAGCCCGCGGCCGGAGGCGGCCAGGCCGTAGGGGTCCTCCGGCAGGTAGCCGGCGAAGTCGTCCGCGAACCCGGAGCCGTGGTCGCTGACCGTGCACGCGAGCCGCTGCGGTTGTGCCCACAGCCGCACCCACACCGGCGGCAGGCCGTGCACCAGGGCGTTGGCGGCCACCTCGCTGAAAGCGGCGATGAACTCCTCCGAGGCGTCGGGGTCGGCGCCGACGGAGTGCATCGCACGGCGGAAGTCCTCCCGCAGCTGGGACAGCGCCATCCGGTCGTGCAGCACCGCGCGCATCGACGGGGTCGCCTCGATCTGCTCGTCGGCAGGCGGCATGGCCCGGGCGAACGCGTCGGGGTCGAGGTAGTCGCGGTTGGTCTCCCACGTGGCACCGGAGCGCAGCCGCGGGTGGGTCATCCGCCCGTAGCGGATGGCCTCGTCCGGGAGCCGCCGCGCGTCATACAGGCACAGGGTGGTGAGCGGGAACGCGGCGAGGGCACGGTTGACGTAGGCCTCGTAGCGCGCCCACTCCTGCCACAGCAGCGGGTTCTGGCCGAAGTCGGTGTCGCTGACCAGCCAGACGCGACTGACGCCCTCCTCGAGGGCGTCCTCCATCATCCTGCGGTAGCCGTCGAGGGCCATCGTGCTGCGGCGGTACTGCCCGCCGCCGGGGAGCAGCTGGAGGCGGTCGTCATCCAGGGCCTCGGAGAGCAGGCCGCACTGCTGCTCGTTGCACACGGCAACGGCCGCGCCACCGCTGGCCAGGCCCTCACGCAGGAACGGCACGGCGGCCGCGAGCAGCTGCTCGTCGGCGGTGTGGATGAGGGCGTTGTGCACCAGCCCCTCGTGGGCCGGGGTCATGGCCGGCCCGTGACCACCGCGACGCCCGGCATCTCGTCGAGCCCCATGAGGTGCAGGGTGCGGTCGACCACCGGTTTGGGTGCCACCAGGACCACGCCGCCGCCACCCCGACGGAAGCGCTCGGTGGAGCGGGCCAGGGCGCGGCAGCCCGCGACGTCGATGAAGTCGAGGGCACGCACGTCGAGCCAGAGCAGGTCGTCGTCGGGGCTGGCGGCACCGGGTTCGTCGTGCAGGCCGGTCACCTGCTGGAGCACGGCCTCGAGCACGCGGTCGTTGCTGACGTCGACGCTGCCGACGAGGCACAGACCACCCTCCGCGGGCGTGCTGCGCAGCTGGGTCTCGCGCAGGCCGCCGAGGTGGGACCCGGTGGCGCGGCGCAGCCACCAGCCGGTCGTGCTGCCCTGGTCGTACTGGCACAGCGCGGACACCGGCCGGGTCGCGCAGAGCACGTCCATGGCGTCCTCGTAGTGCTCGTAGTCGTCCTGGGCCACCTTGGACAGCGCGACGCGGGCCTCGGCGGACAGGCGGACCCGGTGGAACCCCTCGTCGAGGGCCCGGTCCACGAGCGCCGCCTGGCCCTCGCGGGGGTAGAAGTCGCCGACCGGCAGGACGACCAGGCGCCCCTCCTCCACCGCCGCGGAGGTGTCGAGGCCGCGCTCGTGCAGCACCCCGAGCAGGCTGCGCTCGGGCGACTCTTCGGGACGCTCGGCGTAGATGACCCGCTCGTCGGACTCGAGCCCGTGACGCACCCACTCGGTCACCGCGTCGCCGCGCTCGGCCTCGCTGCGGTGCAGCAGGAGCAGGTGACCGTCCCAGCCGACGGCGGGCGTGCCCTGAGTGGCGGTCGCCATTGCATGAGGGTACGCCTGCCGGGGGAGCCCGGGACAGGGTGCGGATAGGCTCGCGCGACACCTTCGACGGTGCGGCAGGAACTTCGGTGCCGGCCACGCGGTATGCCGTGTGGCCCAGTCCGGGGCGGTCCCGCCACTGTGGGCGCGTACGCGCGCGAGCCAGGAACTGCGGCCGTCGACCGCGATTGACCTTTGACCCGAGGCGTGGACACCTCGAGGAAGGCCGGTGCCGTCGTGCGCTCGACAGACCCTGGGCAATACTCTCGACCTCAGGTGGAGGGTCAGGGTGATCCTCCGGTGGACGGTGCGGGTGGGGAGGCCGTCGCCGTGGTCGGGATCGGCGCCGATGGGTGGGCCGGGCTGGGACCACCAGCGCAGGAGGCGCTGCGGTCGGCCGGGGTGGTGCTGGGCAGTCGCCGACAGCTGGACCTGCTCCCGGCGGAGGTGCGGGCGCGCCGCGTCGCCTGGCCCACACCGTTGCGCCCCGCGCTGGCCTCCCTCGTGGCCGAGCACCGCGCGGCAGGGCTGGTGGTGCTCGCCAGCGGCGACCCGATGTGGTTCGGCATCGGTCGGGCGCTCGTCGAGGAGCTCGGGAGCGAGGCGGTGCACATGCTGCCGCACCCCTCCTCGATCTCGCTGGCCTGCGCCCGGCTCGGCTGGTCGGTGGAGGACACGACCGTGGTGAGCGCGGTCGGCCGCCCCGTGTCGGCAGTCGCCCGCGATCTGCATGACGGGGTGCGCTTGCTGGTGCTCAGCGCCGACGCCTCGACTCCGGCTTTGGTGGCAGACCTCTTGCGGGACAGGGGTTTTGGTGCGAGCGAGCTCGTCGTGCTCGAGCAGCTGGGCTCGGCCTCCGAGCGCCGGGTCGAGGGTGTTGCGGCCACGTGGGTGGCCGCACCGGGAGCGCCGCTCAACGTCGTGGCGGTGCGCTGCCGTCCCTCGGCTGCCGTGGCCCCTGGCCCGCGCCTGTCGCTGGTGCCGGGCCTGCCGGACGAGGCGTACGACCACGACGGTCAGCTGACCAAGCGGGAGGTGCGGGCGGTGACCCTGGCGGCGCTCGCCCCGGCGCCGGGGGAGCTGCTCTGGGACGTCGGTGGCGGCTCGGGGAGCATCGCGATCGAGTGGCTGCGCTCCCACCGGACCTGTCGGGCGGTGTCGGTGGAGGCCCGCCCCGACCGGGCGGCGCGGATCACCGGCAACGCCGTCCGCCTGGGGGTGCCCGGCCTGCGGGTGGTGACGGGTGCGGCACCGGCGGCCCTGGACGGCCTGCCGGCACCGGACGCGGTGTTCGTCGGCGGCGGCCTCACCACGCCGGGCCTGCTGGAGGCGTGCTGGTCCGCCCTGGGCCCCGGCGGCCGGTTGGTCGCCAACGCCGTCACGCTGGAGTCCGAGGCGTTGCTCGCCCGGTGGTACGCCACCCACGGCGGGGAGCTGACCCGGGTGGCGGTCTCGCATGCCGTGCCGGTCGGCGGGTTCACCGGGTGGCGCGCGGCGATGCCCGTCACCCAGTGGGCGGTCGCGAAGCCAGTGGAGCCGCTGGAGCCGTTGGAGCCAGCCTCGCAGGGAGCTCAGGTCGCGGCGGAGGTGGCGCGATGACCGTCCGCTTCATCGGTGCCGGCCCGGGCGCCGCCGACCTCATCACGGTGCGCGGGCAGCGGATCGTCGCCACCTCGCCGGTCTGCCTGTATGCCGGGAGCCTGGTCCCGCCCGAGCTGCTGGCCCAGTGCCCGCCGGGCGCGCGGCTGGTCGACACCTCCGGGCTGGACCTGGACCAGATCACCGCCGAGCTCGTGGCCGCCCACGCCGCCGGCCTGGACGTGGCCCGGTTGCACTCGGGCGACCTGTCGATCTACAGCGCCGTCGCCGAGCAGGTGCGCCGGCTGGATGCGGCGGGTGTGCCGTGGGAGATGGTGCCGGGTGTGCCCGCCTTCGCCGCCGCGGCCGCGGCCCTGGGCCGTGAGCTGACCGTGCCCACGGTCGGGCAGAGCGTTGTCCTGACCCGGCTGGCCCAGCGAGCGACGGCGATGCCAGCGGGGGAGGACCTGGCAACCTTCGGGCGCAGCCGGGCCCTGCTCGTCCTGCACCTGGCGACGCACCTGGTCGACCAGGTGGTGGCCGAGCTGGTGCCGCACTACGGCGCGCAGTGCCCTGCCGCCGTGGTGGCGATGGCCAGCCGACCGGACGAGGTGGTGCTGCGCGGCACGCTCGCGGACATCGCGGGTCAGGTCCACGAGGCCGGCATCCGCCGCACCGCGGTGATCCTCGTGGGCCAGGTGCTCGGGGCCGAGCAGTTCGGCGACAGCTACCTGTACTCGCCAGGGCGGGACCGCAGCGGCGATGGGCCGGCCGCCTGCGCTCCGGGTCCCGAGCAGTCATGAGCGTCGGGCCGGGGTGGGCTGCGTGGCCGGGCGACGATCCGGACCGCGGGTGGTCAGCGTGGTCCGCGCGGGGCGGCGCGGCCGAGGATCGCCCCGGCACGGTCGATGCAGATCGCGTCCACGGTCACCGGGGCGCCGCGCAGCACCCCGAGCGCGACGTCGCGCGCCCGCTCCGCGACGCGGTCACCGAGCGGCACCCCCGCCTCGAGACAGAGCTCGGCCGCCTCCAGCCCGGTGTTGGCCCCAGCCACGGCCGCGGTGAGCCGCTCGTCGGCGCCGGCCTCCCGCGCCAGGTTGGCGAGGAAGCCGGTGTCGACCTGGGAGCGGCCAGAGTGCAGGTCGAGGTGACCGGCCGCGAGCTTGGACATCTTGGCGAACCCGCCCGCGATGGTCAGCCGGTCGATCGGGTGGCGCCGCAGGTACTTCAGGACCGCACCGGCGAAGTCACCCATGTCGAGCAGGGCGTCGTCGGGCAGGGCGTACTCCGCGATCGCCACCCGCTCGGAGGTCGATCCGGTGCACCCCGCGACGTGGGTGTGCCCGATGGCTCGGGCGACGTCGATCCCCCTGCGGATGCTGTCGATCCACGCCGAGCAGGAGTACGGCACCACGATGCCGGTCGTGCCGAGGATCGACAGGCCGCCGACGATGCCGAGGCGGGGGTTCCACGTGCGCCGCGCGATCTCCTCGCCGCCGTCCACGGACAGCTCGACCACCACGTCGCCGCGGTCGCCGTGCTGGTCCGCGATGGCCGTGACGTGGTCGCGCATCATCTGGCGCGGCACCGGGTTCACCGCCGGCTCGCCCACGGGGAGCGGCAGGCCGGGGAGGGTCACGGTGCCCACGCCGGGGCCGGCGACGAAGGTGACGCCGGCGCCGGGCTGGCCGCGCCGCACGGTCGCCCGCACGAGCGCCCCGTGGGTCACGTCCGGGTCGTCCCCGGCGTCCTTGACCACGCCCGCCATCGCCCACCCGTCGCCAACGTCCTCCACGGCGAGGGCGAACGCCGGCTGCTGGCCCTTGGGCAGGGTGATGGTCACCGGGTCGGGGAACTCACCGGTGAGCAGTGCGGTGTATGCCGCGGCTGTCGCCGCCGTCGCGCACGCTCCGGTGGTCCAGCCACTGCGCAGCCCGGTGCGCTCGAGCTGGGCCGGGCGCCCACCCTGCTGCGGCGCCGGCGGCGGCGTCGTCGGCTCAGCCACGGCGGGTCGGGTTCGTGAGCGGGCGGCAGCGGGTCCTGGTCCTGGGCGGCACGACCGAGGCGAGACAGCTGGCCGGGTGCCTGGCGACGGTGCCGAACGTCGAGGTGACGAGCTCGCTGGCTGGTCGGGTGCGCGACCCCGTCCTCCCCGAGGGTGAGGTCCGGGTGGGCGGCTTCGGGGGCGAGGCAGGGCTGGCCCGATGGCTCGTCGAGCGGTCCATCCACCGGGTCATCGACGCCACGCATCCCTTCGCCGCCACGATCACGTCCCACGCCGCACGCGCTGCGACGCAGGTCCATGTTCCCCTGCTGGTGCTGCGCCGTCCCGCGTGGGTGGCCGGGCCGGGGGACCGGTGGCACGAGGTGGGCTCGCTCCAGGAGGCTGCCCGCATCCTGCCGCACCTCGGTCGCCGGCCACTGCTGACGACCGGCCGTCAGGGGGTGGACGCCTTCGCGCACCTGGACGACCTGGCGTTCGTCGTGCGCACCGTCGACCCGCCGGACGTGCCGCTGCCTCGGCGCCACGTGCTGCTGCTCGACCGCGGGCCGTACACCCTCGTCGATGAGCTCGACCTGATGGTGCGGCACGGCATCGACGTGCTTGTCACGAAGAACAGCGGCGGCCACGCGACCGCGGCCAAGCTGGAGGCGGCACGGCGGCGCGGCATACCGGTGGTGGTGGTGAGCCGCCCACCGCTGCCCGAGGGCGTCCCGGTCGTGCCCGGTGTGGAGGACGCTCTGGCGTGGCTCGGTGACGGGCACCGGTGACGGCCACCGGTGACGGTCACGGGCGACTGGCATGCCGACCGACGCGCGGGGGCGTCGCGACATCGCTCAGGCGGCGAGGTCGCGGTAGTCCCGGGGCCCGCTGACATGGTCCACCCCGGACGGCGTGGTCCAGGTGCACACCGCGTCGGCTGACATCTGCACTCGCCAGCCCGCCTGGTGCTTGAGCCGGTGATGGTGTCGGCACAAGGCCATGAGGTTGGCCTCGTCGGTCGGCCCGTCCGGGAACCGGACCACGTGGTCGAGGTCGCAACCAGTCGCGGCCACCGCACACCCGGGGAACCGGCAGGTGCCGTCTCGGGTGCGCACGGCGCGGGCCAGGGCGGCGTTGGGTCGGTAGGCCGTCGGGTCGGACCGCAGCACCTGACCGGTGACCGGGTCCAACAGGAGCCGGCGCAGCGGGGTGTCGCAGCCGTTGACCAGGCGGTCGACGATATCCATGGGGAGGATGCCGTGCCGAGGGAGCTCGACACCCACGACGCCGGGCTCTGCCGGCACCGGGACGGTCAGCTCCAGCACGGTGGTCACGCTCGCGTTGCCCAGGATGAGGTCGATCATCGCGTCGGCGCGCGCCTGGTCGAGTGTCCGGCGGTGCGGCGTGGCCGCGTCACGCGCCAGGTAGTCGCGAGCCAGGGCGTCGATGGCTGCCCAGGCCTGGGCGCTGGCGTGGGTGGGCTGGTCGGCGCACCACTGCGTCATCCCGGGCTCGGTGCCCGGCCGGGTGAAGACGAACCGTCCCTCCGGGGCGCGCTCGGCCCGGCGGCGCAGCGCGTCGGGGTCGATGCGGGCGACCGCCCGGCGGGCCCGTGCCCGCAGCTTCGTCGAGGTCAGCCCGGTGGCGTCGGGCACCTCCCGGCCGAACCGGTCGAGCACCGGCTCGTCGGGCAGCAACGTCTCCTCCAGCACTCCGGCCTGCGCGTCGGCCAGGTGCTGGGCCTCGGTGCCGATCAGCCCGGCACGGTAGGCGTCGAGGCGGCCCTCACGCATCGCGGCCAGGGTGCGCGGGAGCCGGTCAAGGTCCCTGGCCAGCGTCACTCGCAGGTCCGCGGCCCGCCCGGTCAGGCACAGCAGCGGCGCGATCCGGTCGGCCACGAACTCCCACTCGTCGTCCGTCCCGCCCGCCGGGACCGACGTCCCGACGGGCGCATCGACCGGGATGGCCTCCAGCCACTCCCTCTCACGCGCGGCGATCGCGGCGATGGCCTGCAGCGCCAGGGCATCGACCGCGTTCTTGACCCGCTGGGCGGCCAGCACGACGGCCTCACCGGTCCCGGCGGTCGCGGCCGCCAGCTCGTCCGCGACCAGCGCATCGAGGCGCGCGGCGAGCTCGCCCATGGGCGTCTGCCGCACCTGCTCCACGCTGAGTTCGAACATGTGTTCAAGACTAGGGCTGGGCGCCGACACCTCCCGCCATTCGTCCACAGGCACACCCGACCGGAGCGCGACAGACCCGCGCGAGCCGGGTCAGCCCGGGTCAGCCCGGGCTCAGGTCTCCCCGCCGATGTCGACGACGTACGCCTCGTAGACCAGGTCCGCCCCCGCCTGCCGGTGCCGCGCCAGCGACCGCAGCAGGTCCGCGCACCCCTCGCGCAGCGACTCGACGCCGGCCGTGTCCACCACGCCCTCCCCGTCCTGCACCAGGGTCTCGACCGCCGGCAGCAGGTGGGTGTGCTCGCGGTTGAGTCGCGCGACGGCTCCAGAGAGGCGCGGTGAGCTGGCGACCACCTGGGCGAACAGCCCGTCGGGCGCCTGCGTCACCTCGACGTGCACCCGCAGGTCCGCGGACAGCTCAACGAGGGCGGCGTGCACGCGCTCGGCCCACGCGGCGACCCGGCCGGGCGCGGGCGCCGTCAGCGCCTGCTCGACCGCGGCGATCGACTCGCCCATCTCCGCGCGCCGGCGGCGCAGGACCTCCAGCTCCGGCGGCAGTGTCCGGCTCGGTGTCGTGGTCTCTGACATCGGTGCCTCCCAGCGGGACGAGGGGCCGAACCCATGGTCCGCCCGCCGGTGGTCGCCGTCCAGACCCGCCGGATCGCCCGCCCACGAACCGGTATGCCGTGCCCTCACCTCCCGGCACGCCGCGTCAGACCGCAGGCTCCTCCGGGTAGCGACGGGGCGTCCACACGACCTGTTGGCCGTCGGCGCGGCGTACTGCCTGCGTCTGCGAGGAGCCGACGATGAGCAGGGTGCGCATGTCCACCTCCGCCGGCTCGAGCGAGGCCAGGGCCACGACCCGCACCGCCTCCTGCGGGCCGCCCACGTCCCGCGCCACGACCACCGGCGTGTCCGGCGCGCGGTGCTCCAGCAGCAGCTCACGGACGGCGGCAACCTGCCAGGTGCGGCTGCGCGAGCCCGGGTTGTAGAGGGCCAGGACGAGGTCCGCCGCCGCAGCTGCTGCCACGCGCCGGCTCACCACCTCGAACGGCTTGAGCCGGTCCGACAGAGAGATCGTCGCGAAGTCGTGCCCCAGGGGAGCGCCGACCCGGGCCGCGGCCGCGTGCGCCGCCGTCACGCCGGGCAGCACCCGGACCGGGACGTCGGCATAGGTGTCCTCGCAGGCCACCTCCATCACGGCGCTCGCCATGGCGAACACCCCCGGGTCGCCGGAGGAGACGACGGCCACCCGCCGGCCGGACCGGGCCAGGTCGAGGGCGAAGGTGGCCCGCTCGGACTCGACCTTGTTGTCCGAGGCGTGCCGTCGCTGCCCGGGGCGGGTGGGCACGCGGTCGATGTAGGTGCTGTAGCCGACCAGGTCGTCGGCGACGGCGAGGGCCCCACGCGCCTCGGGGGTGAGCCAGGTCGGTCCCGCGGGGCCGAGGCCCACGACCACGACCTCGCCGATTCCTCCCGCTACCGCCGGATCCTCAGCAACCGCAGCGGCTCCCGCAGGCGCGCCCACCTCGCTGGGCACCAGGGCGACCGAGAAGTAGGGCACGGACTCCTCGTCGACGTCGGCCAGCCGGCCGGTGCGTTCCCCGGCCATGGTGGCGCGCTCGACGTACCACGCGTCCTCCAGCCGCCCGGCCCGTTCCAGCGCCCGCCGAACGGCGGGGAAGGTACGCCCGAGCTTGAGCACGACCGCGGAGTCGGTCGAGGACAGCCGCGCCGCGAGCTCCTCCTCCGGCAGCGTCCCCGGCAGCACCGTGAGCACCTCACGGTCCTCGACCAGGGGCCGCCCGACGCGGCTCGCCGCGGCGTTGACCGAGCTGATCCCGGGGACCACCTCGGTGGGGTAGCGGTGCGCGAGCCGCTTGTGCATGTGCTGGTAGGAGCCGAACAGGAACGGGTCGCCCTCACACAGCACCGCCACGTCGCGCCCGGCGTCGAGGTGGGCCGCCAGCCGCTGGGCGGCCTCCTCGTAGAACTCCTCCAGGGCCGCGCGGTAGCCGCCGGGGTGGTCGGTGCCCTCGGTGGTGACCGGGTAGACCAGCGCCTCCTCGACCTGGTCACTGCGCAGGTGGGCGGCGGCGATGCTGCGGGCAATGCTGCGCCCGTGGCGCGCCGAGTGGTAGGCCACGACGTCAGCCGCGCCGACGAGCTCGACCGCCCGCAGGGTCATGAGGTTCGGGTCCCCCGGCCCCAGCCCCACGCCGTACAGGCGCCCGGTTTGCTTGTCCGACAGGCTCATTCGACCTCGCTCGCAGTCGCGTTGACGGCGGCGGCGACGATGGCGCTGCCGCCCCGGCGTCCCCGGACCACCACGTGCTCCAGGCCCAGGTCGTTGTCGACCAGCGCCTGCTTGGACTCGGCCGCCCCGATGAACCCCACCGGTATGCCGAGCACCGCCGCCGGGCGCCACGGCACCGTGCGCAGGTGGTCCAGCAGGTGGAAGAGGGCGGTGGGGGCGTTGCCGATGGCCACGACCGCGCCGTCGAGGCGCTCACCCCACAGCTCCACGGCCGCTGCGGTCCGTGTGGTGCCGAGCCGGCGGGCCAGGTCAGGGACCCGCGGGTCGGAGAGCGTGCACACCACGTCGTTGTCGCGGGGGAGCCGGGCGCGGGTGATGCCGCTGGCGACCATCTGGGCGTCGCACAGCACCGGCGCGCCGGCCCGCAGCGCCGCTCGTGCCCGCGGGACGGCCTGCGGGGTCGCCACCACGTCTCCGGCCAGGTCGACCATGCCGCAGGCGTGGATCATCCGCACGACCACCTGGGCGGTGACCGGGTCGAACGCCGCGAGGTCGGCCTCGGCGCGGATCGTGGCGAACGACTGCCGGTAGATCTCGGCGCCGTCCTTCTCGTAGTCCATGCGTGTCTCCATCAGGGGGTGCGTCGGGCGTCCGAGACCGCCCCGGCAAGGGCCTGCGGCGAGGCGCCGGCGGTGAGGGCGGTCGTCGTGGGGGGATCGGCGGCGTCGTGCCGCTCGATCACGTAGTGGCCCCCGGGCTGGGCGACGACCTCCACCCGGGCGCCGGTGGGGTGGCCGCAGCGTCGCTCGCAGCCTGACCAGTGCAGGGGCAGCAGCGTTGTGCCAGAGGCCTTCTGGGCAGCCCCGAAGGAGGCCTCCGCGTCGGCATGGACGTCGGCGAGTGACTTCGCGCACCCCGTCCGTCCTGCGCAGGCCGTGACCCCGGCCCTGGGCGAGCGGGCGTTGGTGACGAACCCGGCCGAGGCCAGGGAGGCCAGGCCTGCGGTGCATCCCGCGGCGTCGACGCCGGGGATGACGATGCCCCGCCACGGGGTGAGACGCAGGTCTCCGACTGCGGTACGGGCCAGCGCGACGAGAGCCTGCCAGGAGGCCGCCGGTGCGCGTCCGAGCGGTGCGGCGACGGACAGCGCAGCCGGGCCGTCCTGGGACCGGACGACCCCGAGCGCGGGCCCCTGGCGAGGGCTGGCGGAGGGCGTCAGTCCCGGGTCCGAATGCTCGTGGGGGATGGCCCGGTCCGCCAGGAGGGCACGGACGGGGTCGAGGAGGTCGAGGGGACTGCTGACCAGGTCGCGGACCCGCCAGGAGTCGGCTCCGGCGGTGGCGCACGCCACGAGGAAGACCTCCGCCGCCGTGGCCGCGCAGCGGGCCGCGTCCCCCGCGGCCACGGTCAGGCCGGTCGGCAGGCCGGCCAGCAGGAGCTCGGTGACGCGCTCGGCCCGGGCGACCAAGGTCACATCGGCGTCGAGCGCGGCGACGTCGTGGCGGCCGTCGTCGAACGCGACCAGGAACCGACCGGAGAGCAAGGCCAGAGCCGCTGTGCCGCAGAGGATCTCGTCGTACTCCGGGACCGTGGACGTCAGGTCCGCCAGACCGCGCCCGTCGAGACCGGACAGTGGCGACAGCAGGACGTTGCGTGCACGGTCGTGGGCGACGGACGGCAGGAGGCCCACGGCATACAGCCGGGCTGCGAGGTCGCCGCCGCAGGACGGCGGCAGCCCTCTGAGCTGGAGGTTCCCCCGAGAGGTCACCTCGATCGAACCGTCACCGAGTTCCGTTGCCGCACAGACGATCTCATCAATCTGGTCTGCGCGAAGGAGGCCGCCGGGGACGCGGATCCGGGCCACTGACCCGTCCTCGGCATGGTGCAGCCGGACCGCCCCGGGGCACCGGTCAGGGCGACCCCGCGACAGGGTCGGTGGGTTCGCCAAGGGGCGGTCCGGGGCGGGCATGGCGGTGGAGCATACCCACGCCGGATGGCCGCTCCGGGCTGTCGTCCAAGCCGCTCGTCTGGCTATGCTTCGGGCCAGCGCTCACTTGAGCGCCCTTTCGCCAGAAGACGGCGCAAGGGGAGGAAGCCGGTGTGAATCCGGCGCGGTCCCGCCACTGTGACCACGGCCCAGCCGTGGGAGTCAGGAACTCCCGTCGTCTTCTCTCACCCGGGGCGTGGACACCCCAGGAAGAGGTTCAGCGTGCTGCTGTTGTTGTCGACCTCCGACACCGACCTGATGAGCGCCCGCGTGGCAGACGGCCCCGTCGCCTGGCGCTACGCCAACCCCTCCCGGTTGCTGCCGGAGGACCTGCCCGCCCTGCTCGAGGGCGCCGACCTCGTCGTCGTGCGCCTCCTCGGCGGTCGCCGCGCCTGGGCCGACGGCCTCGACGCGCTGCTCGCCGGCCCGCGCCCGGTCGTGGTCCTGTCCGGGGAGCAGGCGCCGGACGCCGAGCTGATGCACCTGTCCACAGTCTCCGCCGGGATCGCCGCGCAGGCCCACGCCTACCTCGCCCACGGCGGACCCGCCAACCTCGAGGCGCTGGCCCGGTTCCTGTCGGACACCGTGCTGCTGACCGGGCACGGCTTCGACGCCCCGCTCGTGGCACCGGCCTGGGGCCGCCTGGACCGCCCCGCGGCCGCCGCAGCGCCAACCGTCGAGCCCCGGCCGACCGTGGCGCTGCTCTACTACCGGGCCCACCACATGAGCGGCAACACCGGCTTCGTCGAGGCCCTGTGCGACGCGGTCGAGGCTGCCGGTGGCCGGCCCGTGCCCCTGTGGTGCGCCTCTCTGCGCGACGCTGACCTCGGCCTTCTCGACGCGCTCGCCGAGGCCGACGTCGTCGTCACCACGGTGCTCGCTGCCGGCGGTACCCGCCCCGCCGACGCGCAGGCCGGTGGCGACGAGGACGCCTGGGACGCCGGCGCGCTGGCCTCCCTGGACGTGCCGCTGCTGCAGGCGCTGTGCCTGACGAGCTCCCGCGAGCAGTGGCTGGCCAACGACGAAGGGCTCTCCCCGCTGGACGCCGCCACCCAGGTGGCCGTGCCCGAGTTCGACGGGCGGGTCATCACGGTCCCGTTCTCGTTCAAGGAGATCGACGCCGACGGTCTCCCGGCCTATGTCGCCGACCCCGAGCGCGCCGCCCGGGTGGCCGGCCTCGCCGTCGCCCACGGCCGGCTGCGGCACCTCGACCCGGCGCAGCACCGCGTCGCCCTGGTCCTGTCGGCCTACCCCACCAAGCACGCCCGCATCGGCAACGCGGTCGGGCTCGACACCGGCGCCAGCGCGATGGCCCTGCTGGGCCGGCTGCGCAGCGAGGGCTGGGACCTCGGCCCGGACGACGGCCCCGGCGCCCTGCCCGGGCTGGCCGCCGCCGACGGTGACGCCCTCATCCACGCGCTCATCGAGGCCGGCGGCTACGACCCCGACTGGCTGACCGCCGAGCAGCTCGCCGGCAACCCGGTGCGTATCCCGGCCGCCGACTACCGCCGCTGGTACGCCACCCTGCCGGCCGGCCTGCGCGCCCACGTCGAGGCGCACTGGGGCCCGCCGCCGGGCGAGCTGTATGTCGACCGGTCCCGCAACCCCGAGGGTGACCTCGTGCTCGCGGCACTGCAGGCAGGCAACCTGCTGGTGCTCGTCCAGCCGCCGCGGGGCTTCGGGGAGAACCCGATCGCGATCTACCACGACCCCGACCTGCCGCCCTCGCACCACTACCTCGCGGCCTACCGCTGGATCGCCGCGCGGCAGGAGGATGGCGGGTTCGGCGCCGACGCGGTGGTCCACCTCGGCAAGCACGGCAACCTGGAGTGGCTGCCGGGCAAGAACGCCGGCCTGTCCGCGGACTGCGCCCCGGACGCGGTGCTCGGCAACCTGCCCCTGGTCTACCCGTTCCTGGTCAACGACCCCGGTGAGGGCACCCAGGCCAAGCGCCGCGCCCACGCCGTGCTGGTCGACCACCTCGTGCCGCCGATGGCCCGCGCCGAGAGCTACGGCGACATCGCCCGTCTGGAGCAGCTGCTCGACGAGCACGCGAACGTGGCGACCCTCGACCCCGCCAAGCTGCCCGCGGTCCGCAGCCAGATCTGGACGCTACTCCAGGCCGCGAAGATGGACCACGACCTCGGCTTGTCCGGCCGGCCCGACGACGAGCGCTTCGACGACATGGTCATGCAGATCGACGGGTGGCTCTGCGAGGTCAAGGACGCCCAGATCCGGGACGGGCTGCACGTGCTCGGCCAGGCGCCGCAGGACTCGGCCCGCG